>NZ_QUIX01000002.1:197301-385110 GCF_003480365.1 Butyricicoccus sp. AM32-19
TCGTTTTCTCTTTTGATTACGTCTTAGCCAAGCAGCGTCCAGAAATCACGAACCGGGTTGATGTTCTCATAGATATCGGTAACGTTGAAATCAGAAACATGCAGCTCGCTGTACGGGGTGGAACCCTCAGCCGGTTCGATATCATCGCGTACCGGCCAGCCGCCCAGCGTATTGAAGTACTTGTAGCCGGATACATCACCGTCTGCGCCGCCCATCATGAAGCGGACCAGCAGCTTGGCAGCATTCGGATGCTCGCACTCGCCGACAACGTACAGGGTGTTAATCTGCGGGATACCAGTGGTCGGCTCGAGGTTTACCGGAGCGAGGCACCAGTTGTTATCCTCGTTCTTACGCAGCTTGGAGGAAGCGCAGAAGCCGATCGGCGGATTGGTCTGACCCTTGGTACCTACAGCTTCCGCGATCTCGTCAGAAGAAGAGGTGAAGATGGGTTCGTTGTCATGCAGACGCTTGAGGAACTCATAGCCTGCGTTCTCGCAGCCGTCGGACAGCGTCAGCTCTTTACCGTACAACTCCTTGTAGGAAGCAGCCAGCTCATCCGGAACATCGCCTACGCAGAAACCGGTGATCCAGGAGCCCCATGCCAGATTATCCAGCGGGTTCTGCATCATGACACGGCCCTTCCAGTCCGGCTCGGTCAGCTGCCAGATATTCGTCACCGGAGAACCGTCCGGATAAGCTTCACTGTTGTAGAACAGCTGCGTCAGCTCGACATACATCGGGGTCTGCGTCTTGGTGTACTTTTCATCAATGTGCGACAGGATATCTGCCGGCTTGTAGTTATAGAACTTGCGCGGCAGAATATACTCGTTGTACAGCGTACCGTCCTGATCCTTGATATGCACCACGTCGGCAACGTGCTGACCGGCATCATACTCACGGGTAACCTTTTCCAGCAGCTCGTTGGTGGAAATATCGAACGGCTCTACTTCAACGCCGGGATACTTCTCCATAAAGGCATTGGCGACCTTGGTGATACGGGAGGAAATCGAATAGATGGTTACCTTGCCCTCTTCCTTCGCCTTCTCGTACAGTTCCTCATCGGTCTCATCCGTGTTGAAGATACCGGAGGACTCTTCCCACTCGCTCAGCTGGAGCGTGCCCGCTGCCGCTGCCTCATTCGGATCCTGCGCGGCATCACTGCCCGGGTCCTTCGTCGCTCCGCCTCCGCCGCACGCGGTCAGCGAGAACATCATTGTTGCTGCCAGAATACCTGCTAAAGTGCGCTTGTGCTGTAACATTTGTTTTTCCTCCTTCAGTTTCCTCTCTTTTTTTCTTGTGAAAGTGCGAATGGATGGTATGGTGCTTATTCAACCGAATACTTGATGAGGTTTTCGGTTTTCTTATCAAATACGTTGATCTTGGTGGTGTCGATCGACAGATAGACCACCTGATCCGGGTTGTAATGCGTAATGCCGAGTGCCTTGATGACCATGCTCACGCCGCCGACCTTGACGGTGACCAGAGTCTCGGAGCCGGCAGGCATCGAGGTGTAAATATGCGCTTCGATGTCGGACGGGGACTGACGCGAGGTGTTGATGGCAATCTGCTCCGGACGAATGCCGAGCACGGCATCGAACGATGCTTCCTGCGGCATATTCTCGTCCTTGAGATGATCAGCCGGGAATGTCATCCGACCCAGCACGCTGTTTACTGTCAGACCGGAAGCGGAAACCTCTGCCTTGCCGTCAACAAAGTTGATGCGCGGGTTGCCGATAAAGTCTGCCACATACAGATTGGCGGGGTTGTTGTACAGCTCCAGCGGATGTGCCACCTGAATGATGATGCCTTCGCGGAAAATCGCGATCTTGGTGGACATGGTCAGCGCCTCGACCTGATCGTGGGTAACGTAGATCATCGTCGTGCCGGTTTCGGTGTGCAGACGCTTGAGCTCGCTGCGCATATCCACGCGGAGCTTTGCATCCAGGTTGGACAGCGGCTCATCCATCAGCAGCAGATGCGGCTCGGAAGCGATAGCGCGGGCGATTGCAACACGCTGCTGCTGGCCGCCGGACAGCTCGGACGGATAACGGTCTACATACTGGCCGATCTGCATTCGTCCCAGGGCATCCTTGATGCGGCGATCTACCTCATCCTTGGGCAGCTTCTGGATATTCAGACCGAACGCGATGTTCTCGCGCACCGTCATATGCGGCCACAATGCGTAGGACTGGAATACCAGGTTGAGGTCACGTTCGCTCGGAGGCGCGAAATGAGCCTCCGCAGCGTTGACGATTTCCTTGCCGTCCATGTGAATGGTGCCGTTCTGCGGCTTCTCCAAGCCGGATACTACACGCAGCGTGGTAGTTTTGCCGCAGCCGGACGGGCCGAGCAGCGTCATAAAGTCACCGTCTTCAATCGTGAGGTTTACATCCTTCAGAATGTGGTTCTTACCGTAGAATTTATCAATATGCTTCAGTTCAATTTTGCTCATTTTCCAAACTCCTTTTTTCCGGTTATACCATGCGGATCAACCGCCCATGCTCTTCGCCAGATCTGCGTCGCCAAAGATATTCGCCAGTGCGTATACCAAGAATACGATGGAGAACATGACGATTGCCACGCAGTCAGAAGCCTGCGGAGAGTTACTGTTCTGATACTGGAATGCCAAATACGGCAGCGTGGAGGTTTTCGGGGTCATCAGCAGGATGATCAGATCGAGTTCCTTCATAATGGAAACGAAGATCAGCATGAAGCCCGAAATGAAGCCGCCCTTGGAAAGCGGGAATACAATGCGAATAAAGCGCTTGAAGAAGCCTGCGCCTGCAATCTCGGCTGCTTCCTCCAGCTCGCCGCCGATCTGCAGCATATTGGAGGTGCCGGCGCGGGAAGCGAACGGCAGATGCTTGACGACCGAGGTAATGGTCAGCAGGGCGAACGTGCCGTACAGGGACGGAACCAGTGTTACACCGAACAGCTGCTGCGGACGGGAGAACATCGACAGGAAGATACCGCCGAATGCGATGGACGGGATCAGATACGGAATAAATACCAGCTGCTCTACGACCTTGCCGTGCAGCTTGCCGCGGCCCTTGGCGCAGATATAACCGATGATCTGACCGAAGATGGTGCCGAATACACCGTTTACAAACGTCAGCTTGAGGGAATTGATCAGCGAATTGATAAAGTTAGCATTCTTGAAGATACCCGGCTGGCCTTCCATTACCGTTGCGATCGGATCGCCGATCCAGTAGTGCAGCGTCAGGTTGGACAGTGAGTAGTCGCCCTGCCGGAGCATAAAGGACTCGAGGATCAGCAGTGCGATCGGCATGATGATGCCGAAAACAAAGAACAGGAACAGCACGGCCGTGATCAGCAGCTTATGCTTGCCCAGACGGATCGGGGTGGAACGGCCGCCCTTGCCGCCGATGGTGGCGTAGGACTTGCGCGAGCCGATCAGCTTCTGGTTGACGAATACCGAGATCGAAGCGATGCAGATCATGATGAGTGCCATGGCAAACGCGGTCTGGGTATTCTGGGACTTGCTGTTCATGTACAGCTGGCTGGACAGGGTCACGAAATTGACCTTAGAGCCCAAGTAGTTGATAACGCCGAAGGTGCCGATCGCCTTGGAGAAGGTCAGGATAACGGCGGAAAGCATAGCCGGCAGTACCAGCGGGAAGGTGATCTTGCGGAGAATGGTCGCCTTGCCGGCACCCTGGATCTCGCCCATCTCCTCCAGCTCGGAGTTGATGGAGTTCAGTGCTGCGGAAACCAGCAGATACGCATATGCGTAATAATGAAGCGAAAGCACGGTGATGATCGCGACCGGGCCGTATGCCAGCCAGTCGGGAACATTGATGCCGAGACTCATCAGGAAGCCTGGCGAACCGCCGATGCGTTCGGTCTTGAACATGGTCAGCCATGCCTGCGATTTACACCAGCTCGGGATCATATAAGGAATGATAACTGCCAGCGAGAAGAACGGCTTGAAGGGAAGATCCGTGCGGACCATCAGCCATGCAAGAACCGATCCGATCAGGATGGCGAAGAACGATACGCAGACACCGATCAGCAGCGAATTGAACAGCGGCTGGAGCAGCATCTGCTTGGTCAGTGCGCTGCCGAGCAGGCGCTGCCAGTAATACAATGTGAACGATCCCGCTGTGCCGCCCGCCAGTCGTGCATCCTTCTGTGCCAGCGTAAACGAGGTCGAAATCATATCCAGCAGAGGAAGAACGATCAAGTAGGTCAGCAGCACAATCGCGATCAGCACGATCAGGTTATATGGGTTGGTGACAACCGCCTTGATCTGGTTCTTTAACCTTCTGGATTTGGAGTAGTTCTGATCTTTTGGTTTCATTTCAGTTTTGCCCCTCCTTCAAATTCCGATTGTATTGTTCCACCGCGGTTACCACTTCGGGCAGCGAGCCGATCTTGACATCCGGCTCATACCCCATGCCGCGGTACTTTTCGTCTTTGTGATAAATGCGAGGGTTATCGATCTGAATCATCAGCGGCCATCCGGCGTTCCGCACGCCGCGCACATCGCGAGAGATGGTATCTCCGACGTAGGCCGCCTGTTCTTTCCCGATTCTCATTTCGTTCAGCGCGATCTCGAAAATCTCCGGCCGCGGCTTGCGGATACCGCAGACGCTGCTCATCGTAATCGTTTCAAAATACTGCGCTATGCCGTGTTCCTCCAGAATGCGCGGTACGAAGGTCGTGCTCATAATGTTGGAGATTACACCCAGCCGATACCCGCGCTGCCTGAGAGCCTCCAGCGTTTCCTTCAGCCCCTCGCGTTTGACGATGTGCTTGCGGTATCGGTCGAACATGTAGCAGAGCTCCTCGCCCAGTCCCGCAAGTTTTTCTGCCGGAATGTCAAAGTCCTTCAGGAAGAACTTCTGCCAGATCACATCCGGCGGCAGCTCGATCAGTTCCTGTTCGGTATAGGCCTTGTATGCTTTGGCGCCTGCATTGATGTGCTCCAGAAGCTGCTCCGGCGTTTCTGCTGTGTAAATATGATTCATATGAAGGAAGCACCACAGTCGGCGGATATAATCGCGGTCACTCTCCGGGGTAGCGTCCTGTGTATGTACGGTTCCTCCAATATCGAAGAAAACAGCTTGTATCATAACAACTCCTCTCTCTTCCCTTTTTTCTTTACTCCTGCATTTTCATTTGCATCACGTTTTACGCAAACGTTTTCATTTCCTGATTCAACCGTACCACTATCTCCCGGCTATGTCAATAAAAAATCACATTCTCCTATCAAAGTTTTATGATATTCACAATTTACATCCAGGTGTTTTCGTTAATTATGCACAGTTGCTTTTCTCTCCACATTCCCGTATACTGTAATCAACGCAAACGTTTCCGTAGAAATGAGAAAGAAGGATTCGTATGAAATATGATCTTATGCTGATCGGACCCGCCACGCGGGACATCAATATCGACTATACCGGTCAGGAAGTCCGCGAAATCGGCGGCGCTGTATTCTTCTGTGCATACGCTGCCGCAGCCGCTTCCGCAAACCTTTTCGCTTCAGTCAAGATCCATCCGGACGATACCGATGTACTGGATGCATTTCATCTGGACAGCGACCATATCGCCGTGCTGCCCGCCCAATGCACCACCCTGATGCAGAACACCTACTTCACCGCCGACCGTGAACGCCGCAAGGCCGAATGCCTGGCACAGTCGGATGCCATCACTCCCGATCAGATCCCCGATGTGGACTGCGGCCTGTATCATCTGGCCGGTCTGCTGTACGGCGATTTCCCCAACGAGCTGATCCCCGCGCTTTCCAAAAAAGGCAAGGTATCCGCAGATATTCAGGGATTTCTCCGGCACAACGAAAACGGCCTGATGAACTTCCACGACTGGAAAGACAAGCTGACCTATCTCCCCTATTTTGACTTTCTCAAAACCGATGCGGCAGAAGCCGAGATCCTCACCGGTCTGACCGACCGCCGCGCTGCTGCCAAGCAGCTTTATGAATGGGGCGCAAAGGAGATCCTGATCTCGCACAACAGCGAAATGCTGGTCTATGACGGCAAGGACTATTATACCTGCCCGGTCAAGGCACGCAATCTGTCCGGCCGTACCGGACGCGGTGATACCACCTTCGGTGCTTATCTTGCCAAGCGCATGATGGGCGTTTCCATCCCGGATGCGCTGCTGTTCGCTACCGCAGCCGTTTCGCTCAAAATGGAAACCCCCGGTCCGCTGCAGGGTCCCGAACAGGCTGTCCTCGACTATATCAAGGAATTTTACGCCTGAGTCCATCCGGAACCGCTTCGGCACCCGGAACATATCTGATATTTTTCCCGCCTTCTGCCGTTATCCTTGTCTTTCCCCGGCAAATACGGTATTATATTCTTATTAAAACTACTATGGGAAGGAAGCGGCATCTATGCGACAGCACATTACCATCAAAGATATCGCCCGCATTGCCGGTGTTTCGACTTCTACCGTCTCCCGCGCACTCAGCAATTCGCCTGAACTGAGCGAGCAAACCCGCCAGCGGATCCTGGAAATCTGCCGACAGGAGGGCTACCGTGTCAATGCACTCGCACGCAGTCTGATCTGCAACAAAACCAACGTCATCGGCCTGATCGTTCCCGAGGTGACCAATCCGTTCTATGCCGAACTCTCTCTCGGCATCGAAACGCACGCACGCAGCCTCGGCTACAACATGATCCTGTGCAATGGGCAGAATGATCCCAAAGTGACCGAAGAGCTGTTCGGTTTCCTGATCAGTCATCAGGTTGACGGCATCATCCTTGCCAGCTCACAGCAGGATGCAGGAACCATGATCCAGAATTTCGCTCCACGACTGCCTACCGTTCTGCTCGGAACGCCGGCACTCGTCAGCGGCGATGAGGTCAACTCGGTCTGCATTGATAATCTGGCAGGCGGCCGTCTGGCAGCAGAGCATCTGCTGGAACTCGGCCACCGTGACATTGTCTATCTGGGCAACCGCCCCAACAGCCTGACGCACCAGCTTCGTCTGCGCGGCTTTACCGAAATGATGGAAAAAGCAGGTATCACCCCGCAGGTCATCGACAATCCGCATGGTTGCTCCTCGATCGACATCGGCTGTGCACTCAGCCGGAAGCTGTTCGCAAACGGCTGTTCCGCCACTGCGATCTTCGCCTCGACCGATTCCATGGCGCTCGGCGTATTGCAGGCAGCAGACGAATACGGCATCTCTATCCCCGAGGATATTTCCCTGCTCGGCTTTGACAACATCATTTATTCCGCACTGCCAAAGATCGAGCTTTCCACCATCGATCAGCGCAAGCAGCTTCTTGCAGAAGCCACCGTTGATCTGCTCACGCGCATCATTGATTCGGATGAGCAGGACGAGTTCACGCACCGCATGATCCGTCCGACACTGGTTTCGCGCAGCTCATGCCGCGCATCAAAAAAATAAATCCACAGCACTGCGCACCGACCGCCTTTCTCTCTTAACCCTTTTATCACACACAATACACCAACAGGTCAACCGCAGCGCTGCTGATTGAGAATGCCGCAGGATTCTGCGGCATTCTCATACACCAAAAGGAGGATCTTATGTACCGCATTGAAACCCATCTGCATACCACCTACATCTCCCGCTGCGGCTGGCTTGGCGCAGAGGCCATTATGAAGTATTATACCGCGTGCGGCTATGACGCGATCTGCGTCACCGACCACTACAACCGCGAATGCTTCGACTATGCCGAAATTGATCTGACCACCCCCGGCAGTAAAACGCAGGCCTTCCTGCAGGGCTATCACCGGCTGAAAAAAGTGTCCGAAAAATACAATATCCGCGTGTATGCGGGTGCTGAACTGCGTTTTGACGAATCGGACAACGATTACCTGCTGTACGGCTTTCACGATGCCCTGCTGGCCGATCCGGATCGCGTCATGCGCGAGGGTCTGGCGGCCTTTGCCCCGCAATACCGCGCAGACGGCGCACTGCTCGTGCAGGCACACCCGTTCCGCAAAAAATGCACCCCCGCTCCGGCTGAATATCTGGACGGCGTCGAGGTGCTCAACCTCAACCCCCGCCATGACAGCCATAACGATCTTGCGCTGGCCTATGCCAAGGAGCATCATCTCATCATGACGGCCGGATCGGACTGCCACCGTCCCGGTGATCAGGGTACGACCGGTATTCTGTCCGACACCCTCCCCGAAGACAGCTTCGGTCTTGCAGATCTGCTGCGTTCGGGCAACTATACCATCATCCGTCCCGAATGCACCGAGGATTGAGACAAAACGATACCATGTAAAAGCTGCTGTTGCCCCAACGCAACAGCAGTTTTTTTGTCGTACATCACGCTTTATTCCCGATGCACCGCAAACGTTTTCCGTTTGTATTTCACCTTTTATTCTTCTTGTTTCATGCAGTTTGCCTTTTCTATTGTTTATTCTGCATAAAAGTATTTTTATTTCATTGTATATTCCGTATACGTTTGCGCTTGTTTTGCACAAAGTAATCTGGTAGAATATCATCAGTAAAAAAAACAAGACTGAATTGAGGTAATTGTAATGCGTAAGAATTTTTCCAAGTTTCTGATGAACACCGCTATGTTTGAGCTGTCCTGCGATCCCGGCACCACTAAGCTGTTCACTGCACACCGCACCAGCCGCAAGTAAGCTGCTCCTCAGAAAACACAAACTCCGCAAGCGAAAACGCTTGCGGAGTTTTTTCTGTTCCGGGCAGCGACAGCCGCCGGCTGCGCCCCCGTTTATGGTTTATCTTTCAAAGGATCATGCTACAATGCGCTGCATGATGGTCGCCATCTCCGCACGGGTGATGGTAGACTTCGGCGCAAATACCTTGCCCGGCTTGCCCTGCACCAGACCGGTCTTTGCACAGTAGGCTACGCCTGCTGCTGCCCAGTCGGCAATCGTGCTGCCGTCGGTAAACTGCTTGACGATGCTGCTGTCTGCCGCGGTATCCTCACCGCTCAGCTTGCGCTGACGAGTCAGAAGCGTTGCCGCCTCCTGACGGGTCACACTGCGGTCGGGCGAGAATTTGCCGCCGCCGACACCCTGCATGATACCGGTCTTTTCTGCCCATGCAATCGCGGTGCGAGCCTGATGCGTTACCGGAACATCGCTGAAGCTGTCAGTCAGCTTGGTCTTGGGCTGGCCTGCCAGATTGTACAGTGCCTGTGCGACCTGTGCACGGGTCAGCGCCTTGTTCGCGCCGAACTCGTAAGCCTTATCACCGGAGAGCAGACCGTTTTTGGTGACATACTGCGCCGCATCATAGTACCATGCGCCTGCCGGAATATCGGTAAAGTCCTCTGCGTCCTTGCCTTCGCGCAGGGTGTTGCGAATCTCGTAGCTGTCCACTGCCTTGAAGCTGTTCCAGTTGTCCTCATCCTGCTTCTGGTAAGCGGTGCCCTTGATGGAATTCTCGCTGAACTCGATGATGGAGAATACCTGCTTATCCTCTTCATCGGTGTAGAAATCGGTGGAGTAGTCCGAACGAGCCGGAATGTACTCGTAGAACTTGTTGCCTACCGTACCGCCGGTCAGATAGGTCGTGCCGTCGCCGGTATTGACCTTAATGTCGTTCTTCACGGTAGAACGGATATAGATGTGGTCATGGCCGTTGAGGAACAGGTCAACGCCCATTGCGTCGAGCGAATACTCGCTGTCGTTGATGTAGTAATCTCGAACGTCCATCGGATCATGGTTGGAGGTATACGGGCCTGCGTGCGTCATAACGATGCGCCATTTCTTGTCGGAAGCATCCAGCACGCTCTTGCACCACTGGAGCTCTTTCTTCATGATCTCTGCCTTCTGATCCGCCGGAGTGACTTCGCCGTTCAGGATAACGAAGATAGCATCGCCATATTCGAAGTAGCCCATCGTGCGGTCGAACTGCGGATAGCCGGTCTTTGCGCCCGACATATTGAAGCGCTGTGCGAACGATACGAAATTCCAGTCGCCCTTCATCTCGTGGTTGCCCGCAACGGTAACGGTCGGATACTTGGCGTAGTAATCGCCCATAACCTCAAAGCAGGCCTCCCATTCGGTGGACTTGTAGCCGTTCTGGGTGGTGTCGCCTGCGGAGATCATCAGATCCGGGTTCGGGCAGATCTTGAGTGCCTGATCGATGGAGTACTTGAAGCTCATGTAGTTCTCTACGGACTCAGACTGCGGGTCAGAGTAGAAGATAACGCTGAAATTCTTATCCGAAGCGGACTTCGGTGCGGTGAACGACTTTTCCTCGCTCATGAAGCTGCCGCCGTCGCCTACGCGGTATACATACTCGGCAGACGGTTTCAGGCCGGTGATTTCCACACGATGTGCGGCTTTTTCCTTATAGCCTGCGGTTACGGATTCTACATAAGAGGTGCCGGACTTGCTCTCCCACTTGGAAGTGCCCTTGACCTTGTACTGGATAACGGTCTTGGTGACAGCGGGATCAGTCAGCCAGCTGAAGCGCAGGCCGCCCTGCTTGGTATCCGGCGTAATGGTGATCTGATCGGGTTCGCCCTTTACCTTGCCGTCATCAATATTCAGCACGATCGGCTCGGACTTGGTGTACGGCTTGGTTACGGTTTCCTTGTTGGTCTTAACCTCGATATAGTAGAACATATCGCCGGTCTTATCGGTCGGCAGAGAAGCGGTGTAGGTGCCATTCGATTCCTTCATGGCAACAGCGGTATCGACCTTGGAAGAATCATAGCCGTAGTACAGGGTCGCGCTCTGTACCTTGTCGCTGGTGACGATGCGGGCAGAGACCTCGGCCTTGCCTTTATGCGGTGCGGTGTTCAGCGCGCGGGAGATGATGCGCGTGCCGCTGACGGTGTAATCCACTGCCGGGAAGATAGAGGCATCATAGCCGCGCAGAACAGGCTGCTTGCCGGAGGCACTCCAGTCCCAAACCTTGCTCATATCCCAGCCGAGTGCTTCATAGGTGGACTTATCCTGCATTTTTGCGGCGGAAACATCCTCCCACTTAATCGGCTGCTCGGTCGGCTCGTTGCCGGACAGCAGCGTGCCCTCCCATGCAATATTGCCGGTGATGTTGGTAGCTGCCTCGTCGTCGAGCTGACCGACGATCTTATCCACGTCCGCAACGCCGTTGATAACGGTCTGTGCAGAAACGCTGTCCTTGAGCGTTTCACCGGCGTTGAACGAGCCTGCAATACCGCCCGCATGACCTACCGTGCCGCTCTTTGCGATGGTATCGACCGTACCGGCTGCAAAGCAGCGTGCCAGATAGCCGCCGCCGTCCTGAATGCCGGCAACGCCGCCCGCATCATACGGAGCGGAAACGTCTGCGTTGACATAGCAGTCCTCAACATGACCGACGATCGGGCCTTCGCCCTCCTTCAGCTTGCCGCAGATACCGCCTGCGGTGTGCGAGTTGGACAGATCCAGGCACTTTACCTCACCGGTGACAACACAGCCGGTAATCGTACCGTAGTTTACGCCTGCCAGCGCGCCGACATTCTGCTGACCGGTTACATAGCAGTCGAGCAGGGCAACATCCTTGATATATGCCTGATCGTCCTGATTGCCGACATAGCCGAACAGACCGGCATATTTCTTTTCATATTCTACGCGCAGTCCCTTGATCGCATGGAACTGACCGTCAAATGTGCCGGTAAAGCCCTGATCCTTTTTGGAAGCAATCGGCTTAAATCCTTTGACGCCGGTCATATCAATATCGGCAGTCAAAACATAATGTCCATCGCGGGGAGCGCCGTCCCTCCAGCTGCCGGACAGATAGAGCAGCTGGTCCGGGGTAGAGATTTCATAGCAGCCTGTTGCCTTATTATATACCGGCGGCTTTCCCTTGTCGCTGGCAGCAAAGGCTCCCGTCGGGAGCATCGTCAAAGCCATTGCAGCAGACAGCGCCAAACTGAGTATGCGTTTTTTCATGTATCTCGGACCCTCTTTCTTAAAATTTTGTTTCTTTCTCGATTCTGCAGCGAAATCTCATTCCTCCTCCCCGTGCAACAGATTCGTGTGGTTATGCATTCCGTTTTCTTTCTCGCAAACGTTTGCGTAACTTGTACTTATAATTCTATCCCTGTTCCGTCAGAAAAGCAATCTCACTTCTCACCAATCTTTTCAAGCAAAAATTATGCATTTCTTCCTCAACGCGTGTCCGCTGCTGCGCGCAGAAAAGCTCCCGCCGGAACCGATCAACCGTTCCAACGGGAGCTTTTCTGTAATTATCCCTGCTTGCGGGCAATGGCACGCAGAGCTGCCGCCGCAATATCCTCTGCAGTGAGGTTATACTGCTGCATAAGGAAATCCTGCGGGCCTACCTGACCGAAGCGGTTCTGGATGCCGATACGCTCCACCGGAACCGGATTCTTTGCGCTCGTCAGGTTGGTGATGGCAGAGCCGAGACCGGTGCCGACCTGATGGTTCTCTGCGGTGACGATGCAGCCGGTCTCTGCAGCCGCACGGAGCACCAGCTCCTCGTCAAGCGGCTTCCAGGTGTGCATGTCGATCACGCGGGCGGAAATGCCCTGTGCTGCCAGCTGCTCCTCTGCCTTGAGTGCCTCGTCTACCAGAATGCCGGAGGCAATAATGGTTACGTCCTTGCCGTCGCGCAGCGTAACACCCTTGCCGATCTCAAAATCCGAGCCATCCGCGTAAACCGTGGTGAAGCCCTTGCGGATCAGGCGCATGTAGGACGGACTGCCGCAGGCAGCCAGCTTCCTGGTCAGTGCCTTGGTCTGTGCAAAGTCGCACGAGTCGATAACGACCGCGTTCGGAATGTTCATGTACAGCGCACAGTCCTCAAACGGCATGTGGGTTGCGCCGTTGAACGCTGCGCAGACACCCGGGTCGGAACCGATCACATGCACCGGCAGCTCAGAGTAGCCTGCTGCCAGAAATGCCTGATCGAACATGCGCGGGCAGCAAAGCAGCCGAACGAGTGCGCGAATACGGTCAGGCCGGTGGCGGCCATGCCGGAGGCAACGCCCATGGCGTTCTGCTCCGCGATGCCTGCGTTAAAGGTCTGGGCCGGGAACGCCTTCAGCAGCTTTCCGGTGTTGATGCAGCCCATCAGGTCGCAGTCAACGTGCATCAGCTTGGGATTTTCCGCCATCATTTCGAGCATGGCTTCTACATAGCCGTCGCGGTTGGCGCGGCTGTCCTTTTCATGCTTGCCGATCAAAGCAAAACTCATTGTGTTCCCCTCCCTTACTTTTCGTTTTTCACTGCAGTCAGAGCGGCTTCGGATGCGGCGATCGCTTCATCCCACTGCTCCTTGGTCGGCTGCGAAGAATGTGCGCCGGACGGCTCGGCAAAGGTTGCGCCCTTGCCCTTTACCGTGTTCAGGATCAGGCAGGTCGGCTTGCCCTTGCATGCCTTCGCCTGCTCGAGCGCGTTATAGATCTGCTCAACATCGTTGCCGTCGGCTACGTCAATAACATTCCAGCCGAATGCGTCAAACTTGGCGCCGATACCCTTGCCGTGGCTCATAACGTCGGCAACCGCGCCGTCCAGCTGGCGGCCGTTGTTGTCCACGAGACAAACGAGGTTATCCAGCTTGTAGTGTGCGGCAAACTGCGCACCTTCCCAGATCTGGCCCTCGTCACACTCGCCGTCGCCTACGGCAACGTAAACACGGCTCGGACGATTCTGCGCACGATTGCCGAGCGCCGCGCCGATGGCTTCGCTCATGCCCTGACCGAGCGAACCGGTCGTCAGGTCAACGCCGATGGTCTTGCTGCGGTCGGTATGCGACGGGAAATTCGTGTTCGGCTGGTTGAGCGTGTACGCGCTCTCCATCGGGTAATATCCCTTGAGACCGAGCGTCGCATACATGACCGGGCCGCCGTGTCCCTTGGACAGAACGAACCAGTCGCGGTCCTCCCAGCGGGGATTCTTCGGGTCGATATGCATAACCTCGCCATACAGCACCGCCATAGCATCCGCCATCGACATCGAGCCGCCCACATGGCCGAAGCCGCGCGACGCGATCACCTTGAGCGTTTCCAGACGGATTTCCGCCGCAAACACGCGCAGCTCGTGCAGTTTTTGCTTATCCATTGCTTTCCTCCTTGAAATTACGGTTTGCAGAACAAAACCCGCCCTTCCGCAATAAAAAGGACGGGTCTTGTTAGTTTTTATCGGTGATATTGCCGCTTTCGTACCGGTCTGCCGGTTAGACATACTCCATTTTGACATGGAACCGTCAGACCTTCCTTATACCGCAGTTCTCACAGAATTTACTTTATGTTTTAGCCGATGCGAGCGATCTTCTTCGCCAGTTCCTTCTTCATTTCCATGTTGGACTGACGAGCGATCATGATGCGCTGTGCCTGCGGCGAGCCTGCGCCGTGCATGGACTCGGGCAGGTAGCCGACAGCAGCCGTGCCCATGGTCATGTTCTCGATCAGGCGCAGCAGACGCATGCGGTCCTCGGTCGGAACGGAAGCCACACCCTTGAGGTACTTCTCGATGTAATCGTGGGTTGCCGGGTTGCGGTAATCTGCCTCGGACGGCTGAGTAACCATGATGCCGCCGGCCAGATCCTGTGCCAGACGAGCGATCTCATACGGGAAGCGGGTGACATTCTGCTTGCAGACGTTTGCCAGCAGCAGATCAATGAGGTAGTTGCCGCTCTTGGTCTTGGTGCCCTGAGAGGAGCACGCAATACCGCAGCAGTACAGGGTCTCGTTCAGGTGCGTCATCTCGATCAGCTTGTCCTTGACGTGGGACGCCTTCGCAGAGCCTGCCATTTCACCGGCAAGTGCGGTCGCGCCGATGAGCACATCACCGACGCCGACCTTGCAGCCGCCATAGGACTGACGGTGATAGCCTGCAAAGCGCTCTACCATCATGCCTGCGAACTGGGTCTCGCCGTTGAGGAAAATCATGTCATTCGGGATAAATACACGGTCGAAAATAACCAGAACCTCGTGACCGCCGTAAACCTTGTTGCCGACATCAATGTCGTTGTATTCCTCGGTCTTGCGAGTGTCGCAGGACTGACGGCCCAGAATCAGGGTGATGCCTTCCGCATCGGTCGGGCATGCGAAGGAAATCGCGTAATCTTCGTCGCCTTCACGCATGGAAATGGTCGGCATGACGAGAACGTAGTGGCTGTTCAGATAGCCGGTTTGGTGCGCCTTCGCGCCGGTAACGTAAACGCCGTCAGCGGTGCGCTCGACAACGTGCAGGAACAGGTCGGGATCCGCCTGCTTGGACGGAGACAGACCGCGGTCGCCCTTGACGTCGGTCATAGCGCCGTCAACACCCCAGTCATTGTTCTGTACATCGGTCCAGAACTTGACGAAATTCTCGTGGTACTTGGTGCCGCAAGCCTCGTCGGTCTCGAACGTAGTCGAATAAACGGCGTTTGCCGCGTCCATGCCGACACAGCGCTGGAAGCAGGCTGCGGTCTTCTGACCGAGCAGACGCTGCATTTTTACCTTTTTGATCAGGTCATCGGTGGACTGATGCAGATGGGTAAAACGGTTTACCTTTTTGCCGGTCAGATTGGACGTTGCCGTCATCAGATCTTCGTACTGCGGGTCCTCTGCCAGCTCGTACGTTGCCGCAAACGAGTTAAGCGACGGACGAACGATCGGGTTGTCCACGACGTTCTCGACCTTCTTGCCGAAGCTGTACAGATTGAGGTGCAGCTTTCGCAGGGATTCGATGTACTGGTCTTTTGTCATCATGATATCATCTTCCTTGTCCTTTTTCTTTCTTTTCAATAGGAAAAAGCGCCGATTCACCGATTTTGATAACATATTTGAGGAGACATGAAGGGAATAGTCTTTGTAATGGAAAAGTTCGGTTTCTCGGCGCATATCCACAGAATTTATACGTCCATGAGCAGATGTGTGAGATAAACACAGCAGCCGGAGAGCACGATCAGCAGCAGCAAAATCACATGAATATAGATGATTTGAAAACGAGAGAATGTCTTTTTCATCGTTATGACCTCCTGCTGTATGTTGAATTATAATTGGTTACACCTTGAGTTTTTCACCGAAGCGCTTCTCGAATTCCTCGGCAAGTTCTTCGCGGAATTTTGGATGCGCAATGGCAATCAGACGCTTTGCGCGCTCGCGGAGTGTTTGACCGCGAAGCTGCGCCACGCCGTACTCGGTGACAATGTAATTGACATCGCAGCGGCTGGTGGTAACCGGGCCGCCGGTGGTGATGGTTGTAACAATCTTAGACGCAGACTCGTCCTTGGTGGTTGAGTGCAGCGCAATGATGGAGCGACCGCCCTTGGACAAGTTTGCGCCGCGCACAAAGTCCATCTGGCCGCCAATACCGGAAATCTGGCGCAGACCGATTGCCTCGGCGCAGACCTGACCCTGCAGATCCACCTCAACGCACGAGTTAATGGAAACCACGTTGTCGTTCTCCGCGATAACCGCCGGATTGTTGCAAACATCCACCGGAAGCATGTTGATAATTGGGTTGTTATCCACAAAATCATACAACTTGCGCGTGCCCATCAGGAAGGTTACGCTCACCTTTCCGACGTCGCGCTGCTTGCGCTTGCCGTTGATGTTTCCATTTTCAAGCAGCGGCAGCACGCCGTCCGAAATCATCTCGGTATGCAGACCAAGGTCGTGCTTGTCGCCGAGGAACGAGCAGACCGCATCCGGCACCGCACCGATGCCCAGCTGCAGGCAGTCACCATCACGCACGAGTTCAGCGATATATTTGCCGATTGCACGGTCTTCCTCGCCGATTTTCGGCGGCGCGGACTCCGGCAGCGGCTCCCACGAGCACAGGAAGCCGTCAATCTCGGATACATGAACGAAGCTCTCGCCATAGGTGCGCGGCATGTTCGGGTTGACCTCGGCAATGACCGTTTTCGCGGATTTGACCGCCTGTGCGCCGTAGTCGCAGGACAGACCGAGCGACACATAGCCGCGCTCGTCCGGAGGCGAGCAGGTAAACGCAAAAACATCAACCGGCAGCGTGTTGTCGCGGAACATGCGCGGCACGTCCGAGAAAAACGCCGGGGTGTAGTCTGCACGGTTTTCCGCGATCGGCTTGCGGGCCGGACCGCCGACAAACAACGCGTTGTGGCGGAAATGACTTTCCATGCCCGGCTGCAGATACTCGCCCGAGCCAAGGTATACCATGTGTGCAACTTCCACGTTATGGAACTGCTCTGCCATTCGCGCCATTGTGCGCTGGAATACAATGGGTTCGCCAACCGCGTGACCGAACACAACGCGGTCGCCGTCATGGATCACACCAACCGCCTGCTCAGGCGTCATCGTGTGCTCTTTATAGTATGCTCTCCAATCCATTTCTCGTCCCTCCCGCGCTCAAAATGCCTTGCGGTAGATGTCGAGCAGATCGTCTTCTGACAGCTCCACATAGTTGTTGCCGAGCAGGCGCTGCTGGGTTTCGATGACATTCTTTGCAAAGACCGGCAATTCATCAGCGGTTACCCCGTGTTCGTGCAGGGGATCCTTTTTCAGTACCTCGTCCATCAATTCGTACAGATTTTCGAGTGCAAATACCGGTTCAACATCCAGTTCTGCGCTCAGAAGTTCTTCCAGCTGATTCAACTTGCCGATGGGCTTCTTTTCCTGATACTTGCGCATTACGTCCGCGAACATCAGCTGATTTGCCTGACCGTGCGGAATGTGGTGCACGCCGCCGAGCGGATACGCCATCGCGTGAACAGCCGCACAGCCCGCGTGACCAAACGCGATGCCTGCATAGTTGGAGGCGCGCAGGAACTCAAGTGCATGCTTCTTCCACGCATCCTTGCCGCCGCTTGCTACCGCGTCCTTCCAGCAGGACAGGATCAGGTGCAGTGCCTTTTCGGAGAACAGCTCGCTCAGTGCGCAGGCGTTCGGAGAAAGGTAGCTTTCGACCGCGTGGACCATGGCGTCAATGGAAGAAGTTGCAAAAACCGGATACGGCAGGCTGAGCAGCATGCCCGGCACGAGCGCCGCCTCGTCCGCAAACATCGCCGGAGACACCAGACCAACCTTGACGCCCTTAGTCGTACGGTTGATGATGGAAATGTTGGTAACCTCAGAGCCGGTGCCACAGGTAGTCGGCACGATGATCAGCTCATGCTCCTTCTCAAGGTTTGCCATGCGGTCGTACAGATCGTCCACACGGTCGGTGGACTTGGCAACGGTCAGCACCTTGGCGATGTCGATTACTGTACCGCCGCCGACCGCGATAATGCGGTCAAACTCCTTGCCGCGCAGGTCGTCGAGGATGGCGTCAACCATGACGTCGGTCGGCTCACCGCCGCCGAACTTTTCCTGAAAGCAGGTGTGGCAGCCGAGATTCAGCGCCGCGATTGTCGGATTGTAAATATATTCATTTGTCAGAATCAGGTCTTTCGCGCCGAGGCTTAATTCCTTCGCCAGCGTGCGAAAATCGACGTATTCCGTAATAGAAGGTACGATTTTGAAGGCTTTCACGTTATTTCACCGCCTTAAATATCCGGAAAATACTTCGCGTCGGCCTTAGTTACCCACTCATACTCGGGCACAACGGTCGTCACGATGTTCTTGTCGTCCTGCAGGCGGATGCACCACAGGTAATACTCCGCGTAGCCGGGAGCCGCAGCCTGAGAATGGGTCACGTTTTCCGGCATGCCGGTCAGGTCGTTGTTCTTTACCTTAAAGGCATCGTCGCCATATTCCGCCAGACCGTAGCCGTTTTCCGGCAGGAACTTGTAGTAGTACAGCTCCGGCTCAACGTGCTGATGCGGTGGATAAGAGGACCACTTGCCGGGGAAATGCACCACTTCACCGATGAAAAAGTTAGTCTCCGGGCAGTTGGAGCGGTCAAAGAAGGTGCGTACCAGACGGGTCGAGCACTCGTTCATCTGACCGGCGCCGCGCTCCTCATTCGCGCACAGGCAGTCCTCCGGACGCAGCAGACGAGCTGCGAAATCACGCTTGTTTTCCGTGCGGGAAACGGCGATTTCCACGTCGTTTTCGGCAGAAATTGTCACCTTGGTGTTCTGCGGAACGTGCAGCAGGATCGCACCCTCGTGGAACACGTCACGGCGGGTAACGGTCTCAGACTTGCCGTTCCACTCGAAGGTCACGCTGCCGCTCATCAGGTCGTAAACGACCTCCTGCGCGTAGTCGAAGTGCATCACGTCGCCCGCTGCCATCTTGACAACACCGAACTCCATGCCCATCATTTCCGGGTTCTCGACTGCGGAGACCATGCCGTTGTAGCCCTTATCGAAGGGGGCCTTGTGCGTATATTTCATAATTCTTGCTCCTCTTTTCTTTGCTCGATACCTTATTATATAAGCGAAGCCGCCCGTCCGAAAACGGGCGGCTCATATTGAATCTGCGTTTAATTAGTACATGCGTGCTTCTGCCAGATGATCGTCGATGCGCTTGCGTGCAGCCTTTACCTCGTCAGACTTGGAGGTGGACGCTACGCCGATGTGCCACCAGGACTCGTAGCCCTCAGCCATGGTCTTGGGCAGAACCTTTGCGTCGATGATGCAGGAAACACTTTCCTTCTTGGCGTCCTGAACGGCCTTGCGGAATTCGTCCGGGGTCTTGGCGTAGAACGCCTTCATGCCGAAGCCTTCACCGATCTTGCCGAAGTCGGTGTAGCAGTAATCGCCGTCCAGCTTGCCGGTGGTCTCGTTGCGGTGACGCATTTCGGTCGCCAGAGAGCCAACGCCGTTGCCCATCTGCAGGTTGTTGATGCAGCCAAACGCGCAGTTGTCGAATACAACAACGGTGATCTTCGCGTTCTCCTGCATTGCGGTCGGGATCTCGGAGTTGAGCATCATAAACGAGCCATCGCCAACGAGTGCGTATACTTCCTTATCCGGCTCAGCCAGCTTGGCGCCGAACGCACCGGCAATCTCGTAGCCCATGCAGGAAGCGCCGTATTCCATGTTGTAGGAGTTCGGTGCGTCGGTGACCCACAGACGCTCGAGGTCTGCCGGCAGCGAGCCTGCTGCTGCAACCACGATTGCGTCGTCGTCTGCCTCCTCGCGGAGAATGCCGACCGCATTGGACTCAGTGATGGTGCCGCCGATCTGGTCAACAAAATCGTTCATGATCTTCTCGGTCCAGCTGGGAACGCACGGCACGAACTTGCCCTCGCCGAAGCCTTCGCCCTTGTACTGAACGCCCAGAACACGCAGACGCTCCTCTTCCCAAACCTTGCGGATATCCTGAATTTCGGTGGTGTAGCCGGACTTATAGCCGTCTGCCTTGAGTTTTTCCATGATAGCCTCGAGCGTTACCTTTGCGTCACCGATGCAGCGGGTTGCGTCCAGCTTTTCCGCGTGGAACTCAGAGGTGTTGATAGCGAGAACCTTAATATCCGGGTTGCGGAACAGCACCCACTTGGAGCCGGTAACGAAGTCGTTGAAGCGAGTGCCGACACCGATAACGAGGTCGCAGTCCTTGCAGAGTGCGTTCGCCGCCAGACCGCCGGTTACGCCGATGCCGCCGACCGCCAGTTCAAACGAATCCGGCAGGCAGGAGTGGCCGGCCTGTGTCTGAGAAACCGGAATATTGAACGCCTTGCAGAAGTCCATTGCGGTCTGACCGGCCTCGGAGTAACGAACGCCGCCGCCTGCAATGAACATCGGCTTCTTGGAAGCCTTGATCATCTCAACTGCCTTCTCGATATCGTAGTCATCCGCTACGCGGCGTGCAACGTGATGTACGCGCTTCTGGAAGAAGTAATCCGGGAAGTCGAAGCTCTCACCCTGTACATCCTGCGGAAGCGAGATAACAGCGGTGCCGCAGTTTGCGGTGTCGGTCAGGACACGCATTGCGTTGACCATCGCGCTCATCAGCTGCTCCGGACGAGAAATGCGGTCCCAGTACTTGGCAACCGGCTTGAAGCAGTCCGAAGCGGACATGGACAGGTCGTTCGGAACCTCGAGCTGCTGGAGAACCGGATCCGGCTGACGGGTTGCAAAGTAATCGGACGGGAACAGCAGCAGCGGGATATTATTGATGGTAGCGGTCAGTGCTGCGGTTACCATGTTCGCTGCGCCAACGCCGATAGACGAGGTGCAGGCGATGATCTTGCGGCGGTTGTGCTGCTTTGCGTAGCTGATGGCGGCGTGTGCCATGCCCTGCTCGTTGCGGCCCTGGTAAACTCTCAGGTGGCCCGGATCCTCCTCCAGTGCCTGACCGAGACCGACTACCATACCGTGACCGAAGATCGTGAACATGCCGTCTACGAAGGGTTCCTCTTTGCCGTCCATCTCAATGTACTGCTGATTCAGGAACTTTACGATTGCCTGACCGACTGTCATTCTGGTTTTGCTCATTGTGTTTTCCTCCTCAAATGCTTTACTCTTTTTCCCTGCCGAGGCTCTTTCTTTTCGCTCCCGGCGGTGTTCTCTTTTGATGATTTAAGTTTAGCATTTGAGCGTTTGCTTTTCTTCTAACATCTTGAGAAATCGCCTTTTTTCTTATATTTTTACGTTACATACGAATATTTTCACATTTTATTATAGAATTCAGAACTTTTCTCTCCCCTACCGCATTGTTTTCCGTGTCTGCCGTTCCCGCCTGCGGCCTGCGTTTTGCACCTGTTTTTTTAATATCTCGCTATCGTGCGGAAAACGCGGCATACTGTCATTACAGAATTTCGCATTTTCCGTCCTAAACAACAAGCAAAAAAGCATATATCTCAATATTTTATAAAAATACGCAATCTTTCTCCCGCCTTTATTTTTCACTCACAGGCTGCATTTTCACCACTTTTTATAGGTTGTTGCTGCCGTTTTCCGCGTATGCTGACCGTCTGTGCCGGTCAAATTATAGATTCTTGCTCAACTCTATGAAATACAAGAAGTTAGAAGAAAAACCGCGTCCAAGGGACTACAATAGAATCATCAAAGGAAAGCCGAACGCAAACGGCGAAAGAACGGATAACGGAGGAATAAATATGTTATTCACCATTTTTCTGTAGTAGTTATCCTTGCAAACATGGTCATTCCGCAGACCGTGCTGTATCAATAAGATAATTACGCTCCGGCAAACGATCATCACACACACTCTCTAATTTCACACACATCTCCATTTCACCGGCGCAGCCGCTCTCTCTCGGCTGCGCCATTCTTCTATTTGTAAGTAAGATAGAAAAACACCGTGCCAAGCGTTACTGCTCTGCACGGTGTTTTCCGTTTTACGATTCCTCTTCTTCACTTTTTCCTTTTTCGCTGTGCGTGATGCTCTGCTTGAACGACTGCCGGAACTTACCGGGCGGTGTGCCGGTGTACTTCTTAAACATGGTGTTGAAGTGACAGATACTGCTGAAGCCGAGTGTATCCGCAATCTCGGCGATCGGGATGCCGGTATTCATCAGAAAACCCTGCGCCTCACCAATCCGGCGCTTCATCACATACTGCATAGGCGGCACGCCGAACTCCTGCTTAAACACATGCGCCAGATAATACTCGCTCACGCGCAGTCGCTCCGCCACCATACGCAGCGTGATCGGCTCACAGTGGTGTGCATCCAGATAGCGCCGCACGCGGTGCGCCAGCACAGACGGCATTTCACGCTGCTGCTCCTGCTGGTGGATACGACTGCGGAGCAGGGAATCGGTCAGATTCAGCATTGCCTCTGCCAGACTGCAGCACACGGCATGCAGGTTTCCCGCATCGGCGCTGAGCAGATACAGCAGGTGCATGGTCTCGCCTACCTGCCTGGCAAGCTGTCCGCACGATACGACCGGACACTCCCCTTCTGCGATCAGGCAGTTGGGCGGCAGACCTTCTACATTGACATCAGTAATTGCGACGCTGTACGACCGGATCTGCCGCACCTGATCGGGTTCCTCGCCGTGCAGCACACCCTGATTGCAGATAACAATGTCGCCCTCTCCAATCGGATAATACCGGTTATCCACCATGTACTGTCCTTGTCCGCTGCACACATAGAACAGCTCCAGACGGTTGTCGTGCATATGCGGAAGTATAGACTGCTGGTTGTTGTAATTGCGGTCGATCGAAATGCAGTTGAAGAATGTTCCGCTCAGTTTACAAGGCTTGTTTCCCATGTATGCTCCCTCCCAAGAATCACAAGATTACGAAAGCCTTCCCTCGATTTTCTTTCTTCCCCTCGGAAAATCCTGCTGTTTTTTCCACAAGAACACGATAACGCTCTCACGGACTTTGTTTGTATAATAATCACAAGAAAAGCGTAAATGATTCAAAAACAGCAGTTTATATCGTTGTTATATTCGATATTTCAATGTTGTTCTTCTCTGTGTGCAATTATTATATCATAGAAGCACAGAAAAAAACTTCTAACATACTGCTTTTTGAGCAAACGCGTCAATTCAGGTTTCAGAGTAAAAAAGGAGTGCAAGAAAAAATGGCAAACAAGGTAAGAATCGGTCTGCTGGGTGCAGGCAGAATCGGCAAGCTTCACGGCGAAAATCTGGCACATGCAGTGCCGAACGCAGACCTCTACGCAGTGGCTGATCCGTTCATGAACGATGCGACCCGTGCATGGGCAGCGGACATGGGTATCGAGAAGTGCTACGATGATCCCGAGATGATCTTTGGCGATCCGACCATCGAGGCTGTGTTCATCTGCTCCTCCACCGCAACGCATGCAGACTTCATCATGCGCGCTGCGCAGACCGGCAAGCACATCTTCTGCGAGAAGCCGATCGACACCAAGCTGGCAAAGATCGAGGAAGCACTCGCTGCGGTAAAGAAGGCAGGCGTTAAGCTGCAGGTCGGCTTCGTGCGCCGCTTTGACCACAACCACAAGGCCGTCCGCGATACGGTCGCTTCCGGCAAGCTGGGCAAGCCCAATCTCATCAAGGTCACCTCCCGTGATCCCGATCACCAGCCGATGAGCTATATCAAGGTTTCCGGCGGTATCTTCATGGACATGACCATTCACGATTTCGACATGGTCCGCTATCTGGCAGGCAGCGAGGTTACCGAGGTTACCGCTTACGGTGCAGCGCTCTCCGGCGCCGGCTACGAGGAGTACGGCGATGTGGACACCGCCATTGTAATGATGAAGTTCGAGAACGGCGCACTCGGCGTGATCGACAACTCCCGTGCCGCTCACTATGGCTATGACCAGCGCACCGAGGTGCACTGCGACCAGGGCTGCGTGCAGGTTGCAAACGATCTGAACAACACCGCCATGATCTCCTCCGCCGCAGGCGTCGAGGTTGCAAAGCCGACCTGGTTCTTCCTCGAGCGCTACAACAACGCATTCATCGCAGAGGCAAAGGCGTTCACCGATGCCGTTCTGAACGACACCGACACGCTGGTTACCGGCTTTGACGGTCTGCAGCCGGTCAAGATCGCAATGGCAGCAAACCTGTCCATGAAGGAAGGCCGTCCGGTCAAGCTGAGCGAAATCGAGTAATTTATCCCCGCATATCACAGGAAAAGAGAAGAAAAAGAGTTATTCGGCAAGCCGCCGCACTCGGCGGCGGCTTCCGTTTTTTGAGAAAAGAAAGAGGGGTTGCTCCTTATGAGTGAAAAGAACAACACTGCCTCCCTTGGCTGGGGAACCCGTATCTCCTATGGTTTAGGCGATACCGCCTGCAACATTGTGTTCGGTATGATCACCGCGCTGCTCACCCTGTTCTATACGGATTACTGCGGTATTCCGGTCGTTACCGTCGGTCTGGTCATGCTGATCTCGCGTATTTTTGATGGCTCGTCCGACGTTATCATGGGCATCATCGTAAGCAAGACCAAATCCAAATGGGGCAAGGCCCGTCCGTGGATCTTGTGGATGAGCGTACCGTATGTTCTGTGCGCGGTTGCGATGTTCTGTGTGCCGCACAGCAGCAGCACGACCGTTCAATTCTGGTACATTTTTGTTACTTATAACCTGTGCACCACCGTATGCTACACCGCAATCAACGTGCCCTACGGCACCCTGTCCACCATGATGACCCGCTCCTCGCACGAGCGCGACCTGCTGTCCGTTGTGCGTATGTCACTGTCTCCGATTGGCAAGATCATTGCCGTAACCTTCACCATGCCGGTCATCAAGCTGTTCGGCAACGATCAGGCCGCCTGGATCAAGACCATGAGCATCTGGTGCGCCATCGCACTTGCTCTGCTTGTCATCTGCTTTGTTCGCTGCAAGGAAACCGTCAATTTCGAGGCCGCGCAGCAGGAGCAGCCCAAGGTTCCCGCTTCCCGTGCGATTAAAGCGCTGCTGGGCAACCCGTATTTCTGGGCAACGCTCGTTCTGTGGACCGTCACCTGCGTACATACCACCATCATCGGCACCGATCTGCCGTATTACTGCAAATATGTTCTCGGCAACGATGAATGGTATTACAGCGTCATTTACACCTCCGAGATCGTCGCACTGATCGTTGGCGCGCTGCTGTGTCCAATACTGCTGCAGAAATTCAACAAGCGCAACCTGTCGCTCGCCGGCTGTATCGTAGTTGTTATCGCCCATGCACTCATTATGGTAAACCCGATGAGCTTCCGGTGGATTCTGGTAATGACCATCATCCGCTCGCTCGGTCAGGCTCCGCTGACCTCTCTGGTATTCGGCATGATGGGCGACGTTGTAGAGTACGGTCAGTGGAAGAGCCATCTGCGTCAGGAAAGCCTGATCTTCGGCGGCGGTTCGCTCGGCTTTAAGATCGGCACCGGTATCACCAGTGCGGTTATGACTGCCATGCTCGAGGGCGCAGGCTTCCTCAGCTCGGTTACCGGCGGTGCTATGCAGCCGGCTTCCGCCCAGCAAATGATTTCCTCTATCTTTAAGTTCGGTCCGATTCTGGTCTGGATCGTTGCCATTATCGTCCTGCTGTTCTACAAGCTGGATAAGATTTACCCCACTATTATGAAGGAACTCACCGAGCGTGAAGCACGCGGTGAAATGTAAAGGAGACTGTCTTATGCTGAAACTCGGATATAACGAAGCAACCTGCAAGGAAAATTCCACGGTTGAAAACGACCTGCTGCTGTGTGAAAAGTACGGCTATGACTATATCGAGCTGCGTCTCGATATGCTGCAGGACTACCTCAAGACCCACACCACAGACGATCTCAAGGCGTTTTTTGCAAAGAGCCATATCAAGCCGTTTGCATTCAACTCCATTGAAAACATCAACTTCTGCACGCCGGAGGAGTGGGAAAAGCTTGTAGAGCTGTTCACCTTCGGCTGCAAGGTGGCCCAGCAGATCGGCAATCCGTACATTATTGTTGTGCCGACTGTTACCAACGAGATCTGCACCAGGAACGAGAAGGAGATCTTCGACGACTCGGTGAAGGTGCTGAACAAACTCGCCGACATTGCTGAACCATACGGCGTCAAGCTGTCCTTCGAGCCGATCGGTGACAAGAAATGGTGCGTCAATAGCGTTCGTCAGGCGCTTGAGATCGTAAACGCCGTCAACCGCGACAGTGTTGGCCTGACCGTGGACTGCATCAATGTTTACCTGCACGACAAGTGCGCGGACGTTGATTTCATCCGCAAAATTCCCAAGGAGAAGCTGTTCGTGTTCCACATCAACGACTGCGAGGACCTGCCGCTCGGCATCCTCGACCACTGCCACCGTCTGATGCCCGGTCTGGGTGCCATTCCGGTGCAGGAGGTTGCTGATGCGGTACAGGCAGTCGGCTACGACGGCCCTGCGTGCCTTGAGCTGTTCCGTCCGGAATACTGGAGAATGCCTGCTGAGGATGTGATCCGCATGGGTGCGGAAACCACCCGTCCGTTCCTCGGTTAATTTTCCCGAATCGCAGATCAAATTCCACATTCAATTTATTCTCTCTTATTTATATTCAAGTCTCCAAACAGAATACAAATATAATTTTCTCCACAAAAGGACGGAAGGTACTTGGACCCTTCCGTCCTTTTGCTTTCCATCACATCAGACAATCCTGCAAAACCCCAAAGGGCGCTCCTTCGAGCGCCCTTTGGGGGTATGGAAAGACCTGACTTTCGCCAGACCGATCGCACTTGTCTTTACCGCAGCGTGAGCACCATCAGCACGACCGCCGACACGCTCAGCACAAGACCGATAATGTGCGTCAGCCGCGTTACGCCGCGGATGCTCATCGCGTGAAAGCTCTCAAACGAGGTGACCGGATACGGAAACGCGATAAACGCCAGTCCCGCAACAAGCTGACCGGCATACGCACCGATCATGCGCAGCGGACTGTCACCGCCGAAAAATGCACTGATAACAAATCCGATGCCGCCCAGAAAGACCAGAAGATACAGTGCGGTCTTGAATCGCTTATCCAGCTTGATATACTGTTCGGTCTTTGCCGCACAATCCGCGCAGCACACATCGAACGAGCGCGTGCGCACCTTTACCTTAGTCGGCTTTTCCGGCAGATCACCGCCGCAGTATACGCATTTTTCCTCCATAATGGTCCCCTCCTGCAAAATTTATTTCTGTCGGTAGGTCTGGAATGCCTCCAGCACCGAGTTGATCTGCTCGTCATTCAACAGCTTCGGCTCCTGACCGGCTGCCTTACAATTATAATAGAGCTGTGCGCAGAATTCGATCTGCTCGGACACATCCAGCGTGTAGCTGATATTGCCGCCGACGCACAGCAGACCGTGATTTCCGAGAATGCAGGCGTAATTATCGCCCATGCCGTCCAGCGCCGCCTGTGCCAGTTCATAAGTGCCGAACGGCACATACGGAATGCACGGCACCTCTCTGCCCGAATACGCCACCAGATAGTGCAGCGGCGGAATGCTCCAGCCGAGACACGCCAGCGTAGTAGCGTAGCGCGGATGCGTGTGCACGACCGACTTGATGCCCGGGCGCTTCTGGTAGAAAATACGGTGCATGTCCACCTCGGAAGATGGCTTGCGGTCGCCGTCCGCCTTTTCGCCGTCGAGCGTCATAACGACCACATCGCTTGCGTCGGTCTTAAAATAGTCCATGCCGCTCGGACTGATGGCAAACAGGTTCTCCTTTTCGTTGTAAATGCTCAGGTTGCCGAAGGTGCCTGCGGTCAGACCGCGCTTGAGCATTTCCTGTCCGTATACAACGATTTTCTCTCTTTCTTCCTGCAAAAGCATTGCGTTTCCTCCTTACTCCAGTGTGATGGACACATGATTTACCACCCGATCGGTCACTCCGTCAGCCAGAAACCGATCAACCTCACGCATAAGCAAAAACGGCGCCCGTGGGATCGCGTCTACCGTGGTGCCCGCAATGTGCGGCGTTAGCAGCACGTTGTCCATCTGCAGCAGCGAATCGTCCACGGCGAGCGGCTCGCTGTCGTACACATCCAGCGCCGCGCCTGCCATGCAGCCCTGCTGCAGCGCCTCGACCAGTGCCGGCTGATCGACCAGACCGCCGCGCGCGGTATTGATAAAGTACGCCGTTTTTTTCATGCGGGAAAAATACTGCATACCGATCATATGCTCGGTATCCGGTGTCAGCCGCAGGTGCAGCGATACAATATCGCCCTGTTCAAACAGGGTTTCAAGTGAATCGACCAGCTTGATTGCACCGAGACCGGCCTTTTCCAGCTTTTCCGGACTGGTGTATGCGTCATACGCGATCACCGGCACGCCGAGTGCCAGCAGACGGCGCGCCAGCGCGCTGCCGACGTTGCCGATACCGGCCAGCGCCACCGTATGGCTGGAAAGCGTCATCAAATGGTCCGAGTTGTAAAAGCTCTTCATCCATACACCTTCGCGCATTTTGCGGTGCGATAGCGCGATATCGCGCGTCAGATCAAGCATCATGCCGAGGGCAAAGTCCGCGACCGGCTCTGCATTGCGGATAACGTTGAGCACCGGAATATTGCGCTCACTTGCAGCTGCAAGGTCAATGTGCTCCATGCCGCCGCGGCAGGTCAGGATGACCTTGAGGTTAGGCGCTTTCTCAATCAGCGCACGCGGCACCGGATTGAAATGCACGAGCAGAACCTCTGCCTCGCCGATCACCTCGTCCAGACCGTCCGCATACGGTACGGCTTCCGGACCGTTCCGCTCGAGTTTAAGCTGCCGCGAGGTGAATTCCTGCTTGTCGGAGCCGCCCCACATCAGCTTAGTGATCCTGCCGCAGCAGAGTGTGCTTTGCTGCACCGCCTGCTCCATCGTGTCCGGCGAAACAAAAGCATCGCCGACCAGTACGATATTCTGCGGCTTTTGTGTCAGTTCCTTCATCTTTTCCTCCTCTTCGGAATAAAACAACAGCCGGCTGCGCTGCATTTGTTTGCAGCAGCAGCCGGCTGTTTTCAGTTTAGAAGCAATCGCTTAGTATGCCGAGTAAGCAGCAGCAGCGTTCTCCAGATAGCCAACGAAACGCTCCTTGTTCTTCTTGAACAGGAAGTACAGTACGAAGTATGCAATGACAACCGCACCGATGATGATCGGATTCTGAGACCAGAATGCATAGAACAGACCGGCGATCAGCGGGTGGCACATAATACCGAAGCTGATGATGAATACGCCTTCCTGTGCCAGCTGGAAGCCGGCGTCAACAGCGACCTGCGTAAAGGTCGGCGCGAGAACGGACGCAACAACCAGGCCCAGAGAGAACCAGATCGCACCGGAAACAACGCTCTTTGCGATATTGCCGTTGGATACGCAAACAAATACCTCAACCATGTACGGCAGAGCGCACAGGTCAGCCATCGGCAGGATGGTGTTGCCCGGAAGAACAAATGCTACAACCAGCATGATCGGGATCAGCAGGATGCCGGTAACCAGTGTATTCGGCTCGCCGTAACCGCATGCATCGTTAACAGAGAGATACCATTCACGGCCTTCGCCGGACTTGGCAGCCTTGGACTTGTACGCATCAGTCAGAGTGGTAAATGCGCTTGCGAAGATACCGGCTACCTTCGGGAATACTGCCATGATCGCTGCGGTGGAAACAGCCGCAGAGGATACCGTACCCCAGGCCGTCAGCGCACCCTCGCCGACCAGAGCGTTAAAGTTGCCGATGATGCCGATCAGAGCGCCGACAACCAGGCCGATGAACATAGGCTCACCGAGGATGCCGAGCTTCTTCTGCAGGGTCTGTGCATTCAGCTTGATCTTGTCAAAGCCGATCTTGCCGAGGAACCAGTTCATGAATACCGCAAACGGCAGGCTCTCCAGATGATGAGGAGCGGTCATGCAGCAGTTATCGTAATCATAATAGGTAGACCAGCGCTTTGCGCAAGCCTCAGAGAACAACAGGATGTACAGCAGCTGAACGACCATCAGAGCCATGGAGAGCATCATGTTGTCGGTCAGAGCATACAGCATGGAGCCCCAAACCATGAAGGAGTAGTTGTTCCACAGATCGGATGCCATAAATACGTTTGTCCACTTGGTGAAGAACAGCACAAGCTGCAGAATGATTGCAACGCCGATGAAGATCAGGCCAACCTTGGTCGAATATGCGATAACCGACGTGGACTGCCAGCCGGTATCGAGCGTCGGCAGGTTTACGCCTGCGTTCGTAACCATCTGGTTAACAACCGGTGCGATAATCGCGGAATAGCTGTTGATAACGAGGTTGAAGCCCGTCAAGCCGACTGCACACAGCAGTGCCGTGTTAAATGCCTTCTTACCGGTAACACCCATACACTTTGCAATGATAAACAGAATAACCGGTACGAATACTGCAGCACCGAATGCACTGAACACATCACTTAATGTTTGAAAGAAACTTGCCATGCTTGGAACCACCTTTCTTTTTTACCCTTTTGCCTTTACTCTTTGCTATGGATGACTATGAGAAAATGCGCCTTACCCTTTACGCATTTGCCTCCAGGATCTTCAGGCAGTCATCGACTACCTTGTCCTCGGACAGACCGGTCAGCATGCCGACTGCCTTTACCTTCGGGATGCCGAAGTCCTCGTAAACCGGGCTTACACATGCAATCAGATCAAACTTCTTGCCGGTGATCTCGGTCGAAATGCTGTTCGGGCTTGCTTCCACCATGGCAGCATCCCAGCCCTTTTCCTTCAGGCGCTCCTTGAGCTTGCCTGCTACCATTGCGGAACTTACGGTACCCGAACCGCATACACACAGAATGTTACAAGTTTTCATCATTTGACCCTCCAATAAATTAGATTTAACCGTGTTTTGAACAGAACCGCAGTCCTGTAATCAACCAATGTACTTCTGAGCCGCCTCGAACAGCTCGTCTTCATTTTTTGCTGCGCGGAATGCAGCAACGACCTCCGGCTGCTGGAATACGCCGAGCACCTTCTGCAGCAGCTCGACCTGCTCATCCGGATTCTTGATGGCCATCATGAACAGCATTTCCGCCTGCACCTTGGTATCCGGATCGCCCATATGTTCAAACTCGACCGGGTGCTTAAGCTGTGCGATGCACACGCCCGGGCGGTTAACATGCTGCGGATCGGTGTGCGGCATAGCTACCGCGATATCCGCCAGCTGCAGACCGGTCGCGTAATTCTTCTCACGCGCAACAACTGCATCAATATAGGTGTCCTTTACGAAGCCTTCATCGTAAAAACGCTGACCGACCTTGCGGATTGCCTCCTCGGCGTTTGCCGCTTCCACATCCCGCAGGATCAGATTGCGAAAGGTTGCCTGTTCCATCTTCATTTCTCCTTTTCTTCTCAGTCGGTCAAGCCTTCCAGGAATTCCATGATCTTTGCACCGGATTCCTGCTCGCTGGCGCCTTCTACCTCGATTTTGATTGCTGAACCTTTTTTCAGGCCTGCGGTCAAAATTCCAATTACATTTTTGGGATTGATCGTGCCTTTTTCGCAGATCAGACGAATATCATCCGGAATATCCTTGCACAGCTTGGCCATCTGGCTGGCCGGACGTGCGTGCAGACCGGTTGGATTTTTTACAACAAATTCACTGGTGAACATGGATGCTTCTCCTATCTCCTACTATTCCTATGGAATATTATCACAATTCCTACGGGCAATATCATATTGGATTTTTCGCTTTTTGTCAATACGTTTATTGACATTCTATACGAAAAACACTATACTTTGTGTTGTGAACAAATGTTCATCTAACTTTTCAAATTTTTAAGGAGGCCTATTATGAGCAGCCGTACCGATTTGCTCGTACGAATCTCCGAGCTTTATTATCAGCAGAATCTCAGCCAGCAGGATATCAGCAAAATCACCGGCATTTCCCGTCCCACCATCTCCCGCCTTCTCGATGAAGCGAAGGAGACCGGCGTGGTTGAAATCATCGTTCATAGTCCGATCAACAAAAATCCGCAGCTTTCGCACCTTGTTCGTACAACCTTCGGTTTACGCGATGCGGTCATCGTTGCCGGAGATTATGAATTCGACCAGTCCCTGACACGCTGTGCACACTGTGCAGTAGATTTTCTTTCGACCGTACTGGAAAACAACATGTCTATCGGCATTTCGTGGGGCCGTGCACTGGAAGCACTGTGCGATGTCCTCGAACCGACCGATTATTCCGACTACTATAATGTAACTGTTGTGCAGATGGTCGGCTGCCTCGGCACCGGCAATCCGCGTGTGGACGGCCTCGAGCTTGCGCTCCGGCTTTCCAAAAAGGTGCACGGCACCTATTCCAACATCTATGCACCGGTCTATGTGGACAGCGAGTTGGTTTACTCCTATCTCACCGCCGAGCCGCAGATTGAAGCAACACTCAAGAAGGCAGGTTCGGTAGATATCATCCTCACCGGCATCGGTTCGCTGAATGACGCTAACGGCTCACTTTATAAATCCGGCTGCTACAACGCCGAGGAGCGCAAGGAGCTGATGCGCCGCGGTGCGGTTTCCAGTCTGCTCGGCCGCATGTTTGACATCAACGGCAACGAGGTTCAGCTGGACAGCCGCTACGTCATCTCCGCTCCGTTGGAGGCAATGCGCACTCCGGCGTGGTCGATCGGCATCAACGCCAGTGCCGAAAAGGCAGAGTGCACGCTTGCCGCCGTGCGCGGAAAGTACATCAACGTACTGGTCGCGGACGAGGCACTCGCCCGCCGCATGCTGGAAATGGAAGGCGTTGCCGTTCCCGAATAAGCACCCCTTTTTAGAATCAACCAATACCGCAAAAGCGGTATTGGTTTTTTCTTTTCTCTCATTTCTTTATCATAATCAGTTCATTCTTTATCCATCGTGGGATTGCTTATTGCAGACTGTCATCGAGCACGATAACACCCTTGGCGCCTTCGCCTCGGATCATCTTGTCAAAGCCGTCGCGCCATTTCTCCAGCGGATCAATCGAGGTGACGATCTTTTCCGGTACAACTGTGCCTGCCGCCAAAAGCTCCAGAGCCTTGACCCACGAGGACGGCTTCTGGCTGCGGGAGCCAACATAGTTGATCTCGTGATGCAGGATCAGGTCGGTCCAGATACTCTCATGCGATTGCGGGAACACGCCCATCTGTACAACTGTGCCCTTGCGGCGTACCAGTTCAAGCGCCTTGTTGGCTGCCGGAACCGCACCCGAGCACTCAAAGCACTTGTCCGCGCCGACACCGTTCGTCATCTCCATCACGATATCCTTGATGTTCTCGGTCTGCTGATCAACACAGCGGTCCGCGCCTGCACTCTTTGCAATCTCAAAGCGTTCCGCATCGTGGCTCAGTCCGGCAACGATAACGGTCGCGCCCTGACTCTTTGCCACCTGCATAACCATCTGGCCGATTGCGCCGACACCGAATACCACGCAGATATCGCCAGGCTGTACATTGCCCTTCTCGATAGCAGCATGTACGCCGCACGCAAGCGGTTCAGTGAGCGCGGCACTCAGCAGCGATACGTTATCCGGCAGGACGTGAACGCTTTCCTCTCTGCTGACCAGATACTCAGCCATCGAGCCGTTAATCTGGGTGCCAATACCCTGCCGGTTGCCGCACAGATTGTAATCCTTGGATTTGCACATCGGGCATACGCCGCAGGTCTTGAAGGTGGTCTCGCTGGTAACGCGATCTCCCACCTTAACATTCTTTACGTCCGGACCGATCTCGGTGACTACACCAGAGAACTCATGGCCGAGTACAACCGGCGGCTTAGTGCTCGCGTAGGTGCCCTTGAACGCATGAAGATCAGTGCCGCAGATACCGGAGTATGCGATCTTGATCTTTACCAGATCTCCGGTCGCTTTGGGTTCCGGAATATCTGTATACTGCATATGATCAAAACCGGTCTCCGTTTTCACAACAGCTTTCATAATTCATCTTCCTTTCATGGAACTCGCGGGAATGTTTGAAATTTTGTTCATTGTTGTGAACCGTTTTCTAAATTCCTTTTATCTCATTATAGGCAACATAAACAGTCTCGTCAAGCCATTTCCGCGCTTTAATCGTCATTTCTCACTATTTAACCAATTTCATTAACTCGTTTTTGGCACAAATGACAAGTTTTCTATCATTGACATTTGTGCTCGCATATGAAATAATGTTTTTAAGAGATCGACACCACAACCCACAGCACCGGCTGTTCGTATAGGTATTGGATTCAGAAAGGAGTCATGCTCTTATGAGTGAAAAAAATTATTCCACCGCCGATATTCAGGCGGTCGCTAACGGAATCCGCAAGCAGATTCTCGGCGTTGCACTGAAAACCGGCGGCTGCTATCTGGCACAGGCGTGCTCGTCGGCAGAAATCATTGCCTCCCTGTACACCCGTGTGATGAACCTCGGTCCGTCCGTCGGCAGCTGGGAGCCGATTCCGTTCCCCGGCGTTCCGGGGCCGGATAATATGGATTATCAGCGAGGCTCCTCTTACAACGGCGCTCCCGCACCGGATAAGGACCGTTTCTTCGTATCCTGCTGCCACTATGCTTCGGTTATCTACGCCGCACTGGCAGAGACCGGCCGCATCAGCCCGGACTGCATGGACAAATTCAATGTAGACGGCTGGAACATGGAAATGATCGGTGCGGAGCACTCCCCCGGATTTGAGAATACCGCAGGCTCGCTCGGCCAGACCATCTCGATCGCAGGCGGCACGGCTCATGCCCGCAAGCGCCGCGGCGACACCGGCAAGTGCTATGTTCTGCTCGGTGACGGTGAGCTGCAGGAAGGTCAGACCTGGGAGTGCATTCAGGCAGCCGGTTACTACAAGCTGGATAATTTCATCGTTGTAATCGATGCAAACGACCAGCAGGTTGAGGGCAGGATTGAGGATCAGATGACCGAGGAGCCGCTGATTGACCGCTTCACCTCGTTCGGCGCGGTCTGCGTTGAGGCAAACGGCCACGACATTGAGGACTTCTGCAAGGCATGCGAGACTCCGCATGAGGGCAAGCCGCTCGTTGTTATCGCACGCACGCACGGCTGGACCGGTGTTAAGCCGCTCGAAAAGCCGCGTTCGATGCACTTTATCCGCATCGGCGCTGACGAGCGTGATGAATTCCAGAAGATCTATGACGAGATGTGAGAAGGAAGGAGTTCAAAATGAAGATCGAAGTTAATACACATGAAAAAAATATGATTCGCTTCGCAGCCGAGCATCCGGAGGTTCTGGTTATGTCGGCCGACCTCGGCTCCTCCTGCGAAGTAAAAAAGTTCCGCCAGACCTACCCGGACCGCTATCTGACCATGGGTATCGCTGAGCAGAACATGTGCTCTTGGGCAGCCGGCATGTGCCGTGAAGGCTACCGTCCGTTCCTGCACACCTTTGCGGTATTCCTGTATCGCCGCATCCTCGATCAGCTGGAAATGAGTGTTGCTTATCCGAATCTGCCGGTTGTATTCGTCGGCTTTGTGCCGGGCATTACCACGCCGGGCGGTGTTACCCACCAGTCCATCAACGACATCGGCGTACTTCGCACGGTGCCGAACATGGCCATCTTCGACATCGGTGATGCGACCGAAATCGAAGGCGTGCTCGATCTGGCATACAACTACAACGGTCCGGTTTACATCCGCATGCTTCGCAAGGAAGTTCCGCGCCTGTTCCCGGCAAACGAGCCGATGCAGTTCAACCGTGCCCGCGTGCTGAGCGAAGGCGATGACATCGTTCTGCTGTCCTCCTCCATCTGCACCGAGGAAGCAATGCGCGCTACCGCAGTTCTGAAGGAAAAGGGCGTTTCCGTACAGCATATGCACGTTTCCACCCTCAAGCCGTTCACCGACCCGACCATCGTTGAGGCCATCAATAAGAGCAAGTACGGCGTTGTTACCATCGAAAACCATCTGGATATCGGCGGTCTCGGCTCCGCTGTTGCTGATGTTATCGCAGAGAACGGACTGGGCAAGCGTCTGGTCAAGATCGGCCTGCCGGGCTATCCGCACGGTGCGTCCAAGATGTATCTGATGAAGAAGTACGGCATTGATGCCATGCACCTCGTATCCGCTGTCGAGGACCTGACCGGCAAGAAGCTCGGCGTTGCAGAGTCCGATCTGGAAGCCGTTCGCTTTGTAGACTTCCTGGAGGTATAAATGGGCTTTCGCGCCTGCGTCTGGGATTTGGACGGCACGCTGCTCTATACCCTGCCGACCATTCACCATTACTGTAACCAGTCCCTTCGTCATTTCGGCTTTCACGACATTACACTCGACGAATGCCGTGACCTGTGCCGCCTTTCTATCGCGGAGTTTTACCATAAGCTGCTGAAGCTCGGCGGCTGCCCGCCTGATCGGGTTGCCGCACTTCAGCCCGCGATACGCGATTACGACTGCGCCGCGTACCTCAGCGATTTCACCTATCTCACCCAGCCGTATGCAGGGGTGTGTGAAACGCTTGCGGAGCTGAACCGCCGCGGCATCAAGAACGCCGTTCTGACGAATAAACCCAACGCCGTTGCCTGTGCGCTCATCGACCGATTTTTCGGAGATGCGATGGAGCTGTGCGTCGGACAGACGCCAGAGACCATCTCCAAACCCGATCCGCACTCGATGGACCCTGTGCTTGATCAGCTGGGCATACCACGTGAGCAGATACTCTATGTCGGTGACACCGATGTGGACATGCAGACCGCACGCAACACGCAAACGGCAGCCGCTGCTGCCGCATGGGGCTATCAGCCGCTCGAAATGCTGCTGCCCTACCATCCGGAATTCATCGTCCGCAAACCGGAACAGCTGCTCACGATTTTTTAGGAGGAATTCACCATGTTTTCGGAAATGAAAAAAGAAATCATCGAAGCCGGTATCCTGCTCGACCGTTATGAGCTGGTATCGCTGACCTGCGGCAACCTGAGCGTACGCATGCCGACCGGCGAGATTCTCGTTACGCCGTCCGGCATGATGTATGAGAAGATGGTCGAGGATGATATGATCGTCATGGATATCGACGGCAATGTCATCGAAGGCACCCGCAAGCCCTCGTCCGACACACCGGCTATCCTGCATATCTTCCGCGAGCGTCCGGATATCAACGCCGTTATCCACACCCACCAGCCGTATGCGACTGCGGTTTCGCTCATTCCGGGCCTGACCGAGTTCCGCGTATGCATCACCGCACTGGCCAATGCCGCCGGCGGCAATGTGCCGATCACGCCGTATTCGGCTGCCGGCTCGATCGATATGGGCATCGATACCGTCAAGTACGTCGGCAACGGTCATGCCGTTATCCTGTCTCAGCACGGCGTTATGACGGTCGGCAAGGACCTCAATCAGGCGCTGTACGCTGCGGTCTACCTCGAAGAAGCCGCAAAATGCTATCTGGCTGCCCGCGCAGCCTGCGTCAACGGCGAGATCAAGCAGATGAGCGACGCGCAGATTCAGCAGATGGTTGACGTATTCCAGTATTACGGTCAGGGCACTGCCAAGATTCCGGAGGATCTGGTAAAGCGAATCGACTAAACTCACACAGTCTACCTATTCACTCAGATAGAAATTTCCAAACCAAACCTTAAGACAACACCCCTCTAATAAAATCAGGACGGAAGGTCTCTCGAGCCTTCCGTCCTGATTTTTTAGCGGGCATCGTCCGCACCATTATAAAATTCCTGTAGAATATCTAAAACCTCGTCAGAGAATCCGCTGCATTCTTTGACGAGGTTCTTTTACTGCAGTCTGCTGCCCTGCATATTCTCCAGATACTTCCTGCGATACCGAATCGGCGGCAGACCGACCAGCTTCGCAAAAATGGCGTTGAAGTGGTTTACGTTGGTGTAGCCGACGATGGCGGCAATCTGCGTTGCGCTGTAATCGGTGGAAATGAGCAGGTTCTGCGCCTCACCGACACGACAGCGTATCATATAATGGATGGGCGACATACCCGTGATCTCCTTGAAAATATGCGCCAGATGATACGGCGACATGGACATCGCCTCTCCAATATCCTCGAGTGTCAGCTGCTCGGTGAAATGCGTGCCGATGTACTGCCGGATACGGTTCGCCAGCACCAGATTATGCGGCTGATCGGCGGCGCGCGCATCCGGCGGCAGATTGGCCGACAGGAGCACCAGCGCAGGCAGCAGCTGTGCGACGATTTCATCCGAGTAGGACGTTCTCCGTTCCGCGTGCTCGTAAATCAGTTCGCTGAGCGACTGCATGTGGTCAATCTCGTCCATCGCCGGACGCACAAATCCGTTTTCTGCCTTGGTGAAATGCCCTTCCGGCAGTCCGCACAGCTGCAGACCGGAAATGCCAAAGCAGAACGTACCGATCTCGTGTTGCAGGGACGAGGTGACTTCATGCAGATCGCCTTGATTATATAGTAAGATATCCCCCGTGCGGATCGGATAGCTGTAGCCGCCCGCGATGTACTGACCCGCCCCCTGATAGACATACAGCATTTCCGTGAACCGCTCATGCCGATGGATGGCGCGTGTGATAGTCGATGCCGCTACGATCTGCTTGGTGGCGTACAGCAGACTCGGCATCTGACCGGATACAAAACGTACTTCTTCCGCCATGCTCTTTCCCCCTGTGCGAATATAGGTATAGTATATCGTATTTTGGTGCAGACCGCAAGAATCCGTATAAACCAAATTGATACCCCTGCTTTTTGTGCAATATTTCGAGAGTTTTCACAAAACAAAACGCAAGAACAAAGAAACACCATATTCGCCGGAATAGTATAATAAAATCATCAAAAAGAACAAAAACTTCACGGAAACAGCGAAAGGAGTTTTCAATTATGAGCATTCAAATCTGTGGCGCACCCTGTTGCTGGGGTGTGGATGACCCCAAGAATCCGTATTTACCGCCCTGGACGCGCGTACTGGAGGAAGCCGGTAAAGCCGGTTACAGCGCCATCGAGCTTGGCCCCTACGGCTACCTGCCGATTGACGCAGAGCTGGTAGCCAACGAGCTTCGCAAGAACGGTCTTGCCATCGTGGCAGGCACCATTTTCCACGATTTGCTCGACGCGGACAATCAGGAGAGCGTGCTGCACGCGGTTGACGACATCTGCCGTCTAATCACCGATCCCAAGCTGCCGGTGCTCAAGACCCACGACGGCCAGAAGTTCCCCACGCCGTACATGACCGTTATGGACTGGGGACATGACGAGCGCGACTACGCCGCAGGCCATCCGGACACCGCGCCGCGTCTTTCCGATGAGGAATGGGCGCGATTCATGGGCAACGTCCGCGCTGTATGTGAACGCGCGAACAAATGGGGTGTACGCCCAGTCATCCATCCGCACGCGGGCGGCTACATTGAATTTTCCGACGAGATTGCAAAGGTCGTGCGCGATATCCCGTATGAGGTCGCCGGTCTGTGTCTGGATACCGGCCATCTGTATTACTCGCACATGGACCCGGTGGAGTACCTCAAAAAGTACGCCGATAAGCTGGATTACGTCCACTTCAAAGACGTAAACGAAACCGTTTACCGTCAGGTGCTCGGCGAGCGCATCCGCTTCTTCGACGGCTGCGGCAAGGGTGCCATGTGTCCCATCGGCACAGGTTCGCTCGACTATCCGGCCATCAAGCAGGCACTGAGCGACATCGGCTACGCCGGCTACATCACCATCGAGCAGGAGCGCGATCCGCGCAACTCGGATACCAGCCTGCGTGATGTAAAGGCAAGCGTTGATTATCTCAAGTCGGTCGGCTACGAGATTTAACAAGAATATGATATAATTACAGGAGGTTTCTTCGATGTATTACGGTGAAAAACGAGTAGAAAATCCCATTCGCTGGGGCATGGTCGGCGGCGGTCGTGGCAGCCAGATCGGCTACATCCATCGCTCGGCTGCACTGCGCGACTTCAACTTTGAACTGGTTGCCGGCGCGTTCGACATTGATCCGGAGCGCGGCAAGGACTTCGGCAAGCAGCTGCACGTTGACCCAGACCGCTGCTATCCGGATTACAAGACCATGTTCGCTGAGGAGGCCAAGCGTCCGGACGGTGTACAGGCGGTGTCCATCGCAACGCCGAACGGCATGCATTACGAAGTCTGCAAGGCTGCTCTCGAGGCCGGTCTGCACGTTGTCTGCGAAAAGCCGCTGTGCTTCACTTCCGAGCAGGCAGACGAGCTGGTCAAGCTGTCGGAAGAAAAGCACCGCGTTGTCGGCGTGACCTACGGCTACTCCGGCCATCAGCTGATCCAGCAGGCGCGCCAGATGATCAAAAACGGCGATCTCGGTGAGATCCGCGTTATCAACATGAGTTTCGCGTTCGGCGGCTACAACTTCAAGATCGAGGACAAGGTTCCGTCCGCAAAGTGGCGCTTTGACCCGTCCAAGGCAGGTCCGTCGTTCGCACTCGGTGATGTCGGCACGCACCCGCTGTTCATCATCGAGGCGATGATCCCGGATATGAAGATCGACAACCTGATGTGCACCAAGCGTTCCTTCGTTGAGGGTCGTGAGCTGGAGGACAACGCCTTCGTTATCATGAACCTCAAGGGCAGCGAAAACGTACAGGCAGGCGCTCAGATCTACTGCTGGGCAAGCTCGATCAACAGCGGCGCACGCCACTACCATAAAATCCGCGTAGTCGGCTCCAAGGCATCTCTCGAGTGGGATGACGAGCGTCCGAACCAGATGCTGTACGAGGTAGAAGGCGAGCCGTCCCGCGTGCTCGAGCGCGGCGCAGGCTACCTGACCGACGAGGCGCGTGTCGAGGATCGTATCGGCGGCGGCCATGCCGAGGGTCTGTTCGAGGCGTGGAGCAACCTGTATGCACGTTTCGCAATCGCTATGGCTGACGCGGACAAGGGCGCTTACGGCGACTTCTGGTATCCGGATGTCAAGGCCGGCGCACAGGGTATCAAGTGGATTGAAAAGTGCGTAGAATCCGCAAATAACGGCTCTGCTTGGGTCGATTACGAATAAAACCAACGCTGTTTTCTCAGCACCTCTCTCTTCTCTCCGGCAACTCTCTCAAAAGTAAAGAAAAAAGATAAAGAACTGATTTTGGAGGAAAAGATTATGAAAAAGAGATTACTTGCTGTATTGATGTCCAGTGCAATGCTGATGAGCGCACTCGCAGGCTGCGGCGGCAGCACCGCAAAGACAAATAACGGCGGTGACACGGCCGACCAGACCACACAGCAGGATTACCATATCAAGGTCATTCTGAAAACGCTCGCATCCGAGTACTGGCAGTATGTCGGCAACGGCTGCAAGCAGGCCGGCAAGGATTTGGGCGTAACTGTTGATGTTCTGGGTGCAAGCTCGGAGACCGCATATGACGAGCAGCTTTCCATGATCGAAACCACGCTCAGCGCGAATGACTGTGATGCAATGGTGGTTGCGCCGCTTCAGGCGGAAACCGTTGCAACACAAATTGCAAATACCGACCTGCCAATCGTGGCGATTGATACCGCCATCGACTCGGACAAGGTGCTCAGCTTTGTCGGCTTCAACAATGAGGAGCTGGCCGCAATGGGCGGCAAGTCCGCTGTTGAGGCAGCAAAGGATAAGGGCTGGGATAAGATTACCGCCATCGGCATCATGGGTGTGCAGGGCGACTCCACCTCGGAGGCACGCATTGCAGGCTTTAAGCAGGGCATTGCAGAAGCTGGCGGCGAGTATCTCTCTGCGGAAACGCAGTACGCAGACAGCGTAGCGGACAAGGCCGTTACCTGCATGGAGGCCATCATTCAGGCACATCCGGAGGGCGTATCCATCATCGTAGCGAACAACGATGATATGGCAGCCGGTGCCGCTCGTGCAGCAGCCGCATTTCCGGCGTACAAGAACACCATCTTTGTCGGCGTCGGCGGCAATCTGGCGGGCATTGATGCTATTCTTGCCGGTCAGGAGACCATGACCGTCGCCGTTGACGGCTACGATGTTGGTTATCTCGGCGTGCAGGCCGCAGTCGATGCGCTCAACGGCAAAAAGCTGGATGAGTTCATTGCAACTGATGCTACCGTTGTAACGGCTGACAACGCCGCAGAACGCCGCGCTGAGGTAGAAAAGCGCCTGGGAACCTCTTAATCAAACTCGCACCAACGAAATACCGCGGAAAACCGCCTCTTCAAAAGGGGGAGGCGGTTTTCCGCGCCCAAAAATCAGCCCACACAGTAAAAAAAACAAGGGGGAAAACAACAAAATGGCATTTACTGTCGCAACCTTTATCGCGTTCACCGTGCTTGTCGCGGTGCTCTCGTGGTGGAAAACACGCGATGACGACCTGTCCACCAAGGAAGGCTACTTCCTCGCAGGACGCGGACTGCCCGGCATCGTTATCGCCGGTTCTCTGATGATGACCAACCTTTCCGCAGAACAGCTTGTCGGCACGAACGGACAGGCTTTTGCGGGCAACATGAGTACGATGGCATGGGAGGCCACCTCGGCATTCGCGCTGATCGTGCTGGCGTTCGTTTTCCTGCCCAAGCTGCTGCGCGGCGGCATCGCAACCATCCCGGAGTTCTTCGAGATGCGCTACGATACCTTCACCATGCGCCTGTTCTCGCTGCTGTTCCTGATCGCGTATGTCGTTACTATGCTGCCGACCATCCTGTATTCGGGTGCGGTCGCACTGGTTAAGATTTTCGACCTCGAGAGTATGTTCGGCATCAGCTATTTCAGCGCCATCACCATCATCTGCATCGGCACCGGCATCATCGGTATGTGTTATGCGGTATTCGGCGGCCTGAAAGCCGTTGCCTACTCGGATACCATCAATGGCGTCGGTTTGATCATCGGCGGCTTCGCTATCCCGATCCTCGGCATTCTTGCCCTCGGCAAGCTGGACGGCGGCGGCTTCATGGCCGGTCTGGATCACCTCATCTCCGCAACGCCGGAAAAGATGAACGCATGGTCCGCGCCGAATGCACTTCCGCCGGAAGTACCGTGGCCGCTGCTGCTGACCGGTATGTTCGTCAACAACCTGTTCTACTGGGCGACCAACCAGTCCATCATCCAGCGTTCGCTCGGCGGCAAAAACCTCGCTGAGAGCCAGAAGGGCGCGATCTGGGCCGGCTTCTTCAAGTGCCTTGACGTATTTGTCATCGTTCTGCCGGGCATCATCGCGTTCCAGCTGCTGGCTGCAAACGGCCAGATGGACACCTCGGTCGGCATGGCGGCTGACCAGGCGTACCCGCTTCTCGTTATGAAAGTGCTGCCCAAGCCGCTGATGGGCTTCTTTGCAGCCGTTATGTTCGGCGCGATCCTGTCCTCGTTCAACTCGGTGCTGAACTCCGCATCCACTATCTTCACGCTGAACGTTTGGCAGCCCATCTGGGGCAAGCAGGCCTCCAACAACAAGGTCGTTAAGGTCGGCCAGATCTTCGGTACGGTTGTCGGCGTGGTTTCCATCGCCATTGCACCGTTCGTCATGTTCTTCGGCACCGGCATTATGAACTTCATCAATGAGTGCTGGGGCTTCTTCTCCATGCCGCTGCTGACCGCTGTTCTGTTCGGTCTGCTGAGCAAAAAGGCGCCTGCCATCGCCCCAAAGATTGTTATTCCGGTCCACATCGTGCTGTACGGTCTGACCAAGGTCATCCCGTTCTTCAGCCGGTTCCACTATCTGTACGTTGTATTCGCGCTGTTCGTCCTCGAGTGCATCATCTATGCAATCTGCATCAAGGTAAGTCCGCGTCAGCTGGCGTGGGAGATGCCGGATGCCAAGGTCATGGATATGACCCCCTGGAAGAGCGGCAAAGTCTGGGCGATTGCCGGTGCGGCAGTTGTTGCGATCATGTACCTTATCTTTTCGCCTCTCGGCATTGGTGCATAACGTCCGACTCCCCGTGCACTGCTGCCATTAGACAGCGCCGCTGTGTCCCTCCGCAGTGGTGCAAAAGGCTCCTGTGTCTTGTGACACAGGAGCCTTTTGTTATTGCTCACACCAGCTGATCAAACCGCTCAAAGAACCGGAACAGCGTATCGCCGCTCATGGCCAGCGCACGGACACATATGCCCTGCACCGCGCGGCTTGCACCGGACATGCCGCCCGAATAGTCCGAACGGTATTTCTTGTCCAGTTCGTCTACTGCGGTGTAATCCTCGCCTGCCAGAACGTTCGCCTTGCTGCCGTTCATGCAGATGAAGTGTCCGGTGCCGCCGTTTGCATAACGGTCGCCCGCGAAAGAAGCGCCGTCCGAGCCGCCGGTATTGCGTACCGAAACGCGCATCGCGGTTGCCGGACCGTAGTCCACGATGTTCTGTGCGGCGGTGATCAGCGTATCCAGATGACCGAGCAGATCGTGAATCTCGTAGTCATCATGGCCGCTCCAGACGACCAGCTTGTCGAGGTCGATCTCGCCCGCTTCCGCCAGTGCAGTTACCTTATCGCGGAAGATGCGCAGGCTTGAAAGCAGTACGCGAACGTCATTATTTATCAGAGTCAGCGAATCTGCAACGCTGCGGCGGTTACAGCCCAGCTGATCGGACGAATAAAGAATGTTGTGTGCCTTGTCGAGCAGCATCATGCAGCCCGGCGTATGTCCCGGAATGTCGTAGTTATCCAGCACAACGCCGCCGAGGTCAAACTGATAGCCTTCGCTGATGCAGGTAAAGTCGCCTGCCGTTACGGTCTTGTCGTTCACATACTGCAGCGCCATCGGGATATCCTTTTCGTTGATGTAGACCTTGCGGCCTGCCTGAACGAAATCGCCCAGCTGCGTGATATGATCCGGATGACCATGCGAAATGTAAACATCAATATTATCCGTACCTGCCAACTGCTTACAGTATTCATACAGGTTGTTTGCGCCTGCCGGTGCCATGCCTGCGTCGATCAGCAGTGCGCCCTTAGAGCCTTTGATCAGATACATTTTATCGCTGTCGTAATCAATGACGCTCCAAACCTTCATGCTGTCCATATCGTACATCAGACGGCTCTTGTGCTCCATCTTGGACATGCGGTCGATCGTGTAAGTAAAGGTTACGACTTCACTGTCCTCCATGCCTGCCTTGGAGGCATAGGCTTTTAGTTCCACCTTGGTCTGCTTTGCACTGCCGTCCCAGTTGTCCGTATCTGCGCCGATGGTGATGAGTTCCTTCACTTCTGCACCGCCGACGTCGGAAGCCGCCTTGAACTTGGTCTGGTCGAACACCTTTGCCGTAGTCGAAGTCTTGGGGTCAGAACCATCCACCGTATACTTGATCTCAGCACCCTCGGTATCCGAGAACAGCGCTATGTACTGCGTTACCGTGAAGGTACCCGGCGTATCCGGATAGTACGGGTCGGTATAGCTGTCATAATCCGTATAGGTGTACGGTGCTGCAACCTGATTGCTGTTCTTCTTGCTGACGTTCAGCGTATAGGTCTTGCTGTCCGAACCGTTCTTTGCCGTTACCTTGATCACGAAGCGCGTAGTACCGCCGGTGAGCGCGCCCTGATACGCCTTGCCCGATTCTACCGTCTTGCCATTCACCGTAATTTTCGCGCCGGAGGACGCCGCGGTCGGAACAATCTCGATCGAGGTCGCGTCAGCATCCGCCTCAGCGGTAAAGCTGGTCGTGGTCTTGCGGGTCGGCTTGGTGCCGTCCGTCGGGTACTGCCAGTTTACATTGATGCCGAAATTCGGGTCGTTCCACAGCAGATTGCCCTTCTCGCCCTGCTTGTGTACGGACAGATTGGACAGATCTGCAATCTTATCTTCGTTGCCGTTGCGGTAGCCGTCGGACAGATAATTCTGCAGGTTGACGTTGATGCCGACCCAGTTGATATCCTTCAGACGGTCACCGACTACAACAGTCTTGGTGTTTTCGAGGTATCCATTAAAGCTGTCAAGCGTGCGCAGCGTCGGCGTCATAGCATCCTCGCCCTCGTCAACGACCTTCTGCACCGCTGTCTGCAGGTTATCCAGATAGCTTGCTGTGCCGTCCAGCACTACGTCGTTATGGCCGGTGAGAATGCGTTTTACTGTGCCGAGGCTGTCTACGCGCTCCAGCGCGATCTGCAGAGAGGACAGATACACGTCCATCGAGTCCGCGAAGAACGTCGAAGACAGGTTTGCGAACTGCATCCAGAACGAATCCGTGATGTGTGCACGGTTGTTGCCGACCTGATCGGTCGTGAACAGATTGCCGGTCGCGGTATCAAACAGCATAATGCCTGCTACCTGATGGCCCGGCAGCTCGATTACGTTGAACTTGGTGCCGCCCATGTCGTAAACGTCGCCGTTTTTCAGCGTTTTCAGCTGTGCAGCGTAGGCCGCGTCTGCTGCGTCCTTATCCGCGAACATGCCGGAGGCTACGCCGAACTGCTCCACGTACTCGCGCAGCACGTCGATACCGCGCTCGTTGACATAAACCTTAGCGCCCAGATTCTTGTTTTCTTCGCACAGGAACTGGTGCGTCATCTGCACATGATCGGGGTGCGGGTGGCCGATGATAAGGTCGATCGGCTTGCCTTCGCCGACGATCTCTCGTGCGGTCTCGTACAGATTGGCCGCGTCGTCTGCGTCAAAGTAGCCGGCATCCAGAACCATTGCGCGCTTGGCACCCTGCACCAGATACATCTTGTCGCTATCGTAATCTTGAATGAGCGTTACATCCGGAACATCATTGCCGTTCCAGTCCTTGGGTGCGCCTACCTTCAGCTCGTGGTGCGGAATGCTGGTAACATCGTAGTTCCAGTTTGCAACACTGCTGGTTCTGCCGTTCTTCACCGCGATCGCCTTGACGTTATAGGTCTTGGTGACCGGATCATCCGCACTTGCGGTCGGCTGGGTGATCTCGATCTAACGATACTGGTAGGTTTCAAACTTTTTGCTTGCCGTGGTCGGAACGGCTGCCTTGTCCGCGCCTTCCGCGATCTCGTAGTAAATGTCTGCACCGTCCTGTGCGGTCAGCGTGACAAAATAGGTCATGTCATAGTTGAATACGCCCAGACTCTTGGAGGTCTCCTGCCCCTTGGTGCGCGGGTACGCGCTCGGTGCTGCCGGTGCAGACGAGCCACCGCCCGAGGAACCGCCGGTCGAGCCGCCCGTGCTCGTGCTGCCGCTGGTTACCAGCGTGGAGTTGTGAATCTTAACAACCTTGCCGGTAATCTCGCAGTCGGTCGCCTTCACTTCGCCGGCCTTGCCGCCGAGAACAACCGTACCGCTCAGCTTAGTCTTGTTCAGTGTAACGCCAGACGTCTTGACGATGACAATATCGGTGCCCTTGGGTGTTACCGTGCCAGATTCGGTGATATAATCCGAAATCATGTTATCTAACAGCTTGACGACCTCTGCGCGGGTGATATTCGCCTTCGGCTCAAAGCGGTTTCCACTGCGGCCTGCGATGTAGCCATTCTCCGCAAACGCTGCCACGTTTGACATTGCCCACGAGGAAATGCGGCTGTTATCCGCAAAATTCGTCGAGCTGCCGCCCACTGTTACCGACAGTGCACGTGCCAGCATGCTGACCGCCTCTTCACGGGTGATCTTGTCCTTCGGGCGGACATTTTTGCCGTCACCCTGCATAATGCCCGCCTGCGCTACACGCAGGATCGGGTCGGTGTAGTACGCCGTACCCAGATCAGCGAAGTTGTTCTCCGCCTTAGTCTGGTAGTCCATTACGCGGTCTATTATAACCGCATATCTGCTCTTGTTATCGGGCTGTTCGGCTCAAAATCGCCGTCGTGGCCCTGAATGACACCGCGGTCGCTCCAGCGGTTGATCTCGTCTTTCGCCCAGTGTCCGCGGGTGTCCGCAAATGATACGGCAAAAGCTGACGGCAGCATCGTCAGCAGCATTGCCACAGTGATAAACCATGCACATATCCGTTTGCGTTTCATTTTCATTCTCCCTTCTTTACTCGTGTCGGCTGAATTTCATCGTTTTCCCTACTGGCATTATTGTACCGTGTTCGTACCAAAGCGAAAATGAAGAAAAGCCAGAATTGTTGCACGATACGCAGGAGTTTCGCCTGCCTGCGTTCTGTGTTGTACGATTCCTATGGGATTCGTTGTCCGATTGTTAGATCCCCCGGTTATTCGGCAAAGCCGAACACGCTCTGCAGACTCGGCAGCGCCTTCCGTTTCCATGCACGACCGATCGTCACCGGGTTGATCCCGCTCGTGCGCTGATAGACCATCAGTGCGGCATACTGCGAGCCGGAAAGTTCCGCGCAAAGCGCACGGCGTGCCTTGCAGGCGCTGCTCATGCGTGAGGTCTGCGCAATCCATGTGCCCAGCCGCTCCCTCTGCACGGATTTTCCCGCTTGGGCAAGCTGCTCCTGCACCGCCGCAAGCGAGTAATATGTTCCCGCCGGAAAGCAGTCCTGCATAGCTTTGCACAGGATACACGATGATTCCTGCAGGAACCGGTACAGCAATTCCGGTGAATACGACAGATCGGTTATGCCGAAGTGCTTTTGCAGCATGGCGGCGCCGTATTTCGCCTCCAGCCGGAGTATACCCTGTGCCTGCTGATAGTCGGTCAGCTGTGCGCTGTAATCGTCCCGCAGCTGATCCGCTTTGGAGTACAGCGAGATGGCATACTCCTCTATGCTGTACGTTAAATCGTAGGAATACGCGTATCGAATGAGTCTATTCCGCTTTTTGTTGTCAAACCGCGGATAGGTCTGTTTAAAGCCGTTCGGCACACCGCCCTTGTGCGCCAACGCAATATACGCAAGCGGGTCCGGTGTTTTTGCGTTCACGCTGAAGTCTACCCGTGCAAATGTGAAGGTCTCCGGTGTGCCGAGCTGTGCATCACGCAGGATATCGCGCAGATTGCAGTCCAGTGTTCTCATATAATCTCGGCACGGGCTGAATAATGCTACTCTCTGTATCTCCATATAGAGCAGCGAATTGAGATTGATTGTTAATTTGATAAAACCGCAGTTTCGCGCGGCCCGCAGGCTTATCATCACGCCCTGCGGTGCGTACATGTAAAAATAGTATTCATTTTCTGATTTTCGATAGCTGCCTGTTCCATATCTGTCAGACAAGCCATACAGCAGACTGCGATAGCTGCTTACTTCCTCAAGCGGAATCTTCCGCTGTAACGTGATTGTATGTATAGAATGATAAATGTCCATCTCATATACCTTCTTCTTTTATAATTTTATCAGACTGTTGTGCACAGATAAAAAGTTATATCGTCCGAACAATACAGTAATAAACAGTAATCATTCAAGAACGATATTTGTTATACAAGATAGAAATATATAGCAATTACTATCCTGTCAGTTTATACTATAACTGAGAATTGAAAATATCCTATGGATAGATCATTTATATCCTATAGGATTGGAATAAATGTACTTTATATATAGAGGTGATACTCTTATGATTACATTTAAAGAAACTCCTCAATTTCTATCCCCTTCCGAATCGTTTAAACTCCGAAAAAATATTCAAGAGGTCGAAGATGATCTGCGGTTTTTCTTTGCTTGGAAACCATCTAAATCTAACGCTAAGACTCTGCCAAATTGGCTTGATAAAAAACTAAAAAAATTTCCGTATCTGCAGAAACATACATAAAATTTCCTATCTTTTCTGCACACACAAACCTCAACTTTTAACGGAACACAACAATCCTTATACGACATTTTGATCAGCTGTGTCATCACAGACTGGATCATGGCTGCGCTTCAAAAATATGAAAAGCAGTACCGTATAAAAGAATTTCGCACTGTCCTGCACCCGCAAACTACTGAAAAGGACCCCCCGAATAACCATATTCTGGAATCCAAAGCCTATTTTGATTGGCTGTTCCCCAACCTATCCGACAGCATCAAAATGTCAAATCTCCGGCGCAAACCGCTGCACAGCTATTATAACGACACAGACGACAATTCGTTCCTGCCGCGAACGCTGGACATGGAATTTCTCCAAGCAATAACCGTTCTGTATAACAACTATCTGCGTAAAGGCGATCTGCGCTATATGTTATCACCTGCCTGTTTCCTGCCTCTGATGAAACAGCACCCCTATTTCGTCTATTCACTTGAAAAATATTTTGGTTATTACCAGGCACATTGCAAGCGAAATGATTTCTCTCTTTCTACATGTGACGAACTTATTCGTTCTCTGTATGATGATTATGATCATTCTCCACATATTTACAATTACTTGCAAGCCTTCTATAGGTCTGTCTGCGTTTCATATACGGATCTTCTATCTTACTATGAGGATTTCTCCATTGTATGTAAAAAAATCAGCTACGCTATGATGACTTTGATTTATACGATAATCTTCAGACTGCTCATCAAGACTTCTCTACTTCTTACGAAAATCTTCTGGCCTATTATAACGATTTTCCGGTCGTATGCGAGGATTTGCCAACCTCTTATGACGATATCACAGATTTATATGAAGCCCTTCAAACAGAAACTTCATACGATCTCAAAGATGCAACCCGTGATTACTATTATTCGCTTTTCCAACTTGTTCAGCTGCTGCGAGAATGGCTCCGACTATTTTCCAATCGGTATTACAGTTTCGCATTTCAAGATGAAGGCAACAGCAATTCACTTCTCCGCTTTCAAAACGCCGATGATGCTGTCGCAATCGATCCATTGATATACAACTGCTTTACTACAAAAGAACGACTTAAGCATTACCGCTTTGCCGTTAATCTTCTCAAAAAGCGTGGTCATTCACTCTCTCCCGACTGGGACAAGCAACTCTATTATTCTTTTTTCTGTACAAGCTATGATGAGGATCGATACAAGATTCTTTGCAGCTTAAAAAAGCAACTACATAAAAACGATATTCCTACCAATATCAGCAAACTATTTTACCTTTGCTTTTCCACTCTTGAATTCGTAGAAAATCCTCAATTCTCCGCATTACGCCAATTCCGTGAACTGGTTTGTTCCCCAGAGATCACGCGACGATTGGCCTATACTTTAAATGAAGCCAGCTTAAAAAAAGTATCCTCGGATTCCAATAAAGATACCGATACCAATCTGCATGTTTATTTGCAAAAACTGCAGACCGCATTGGAATCTGCAAAACGCAGCCATCAGTATGATGATATCTTCTGTACGCTAAGTGCATTGTTCTCGGATTCGAAATCATTTAAAATACCGCCAATTCCATCAAAACTGATGGATAACAAAACATTGAACAAAGAAATCAGCAAATACCGCAAACAGGCACAGGCAGCCAGAAAAGAGCTTCCCTCCGCTGTTGCCTCTTTTGTTGCAGCACTAAATGATTTTACCGCTGACGCACTCGAGCTGTCTCTGGAGCACAAGAAACAACATCACTCGTATGGATATACCCACCCCTTCTGGTTTCAATGTGAGCCACATGCCCTCGATATGCTTGAAGGGGATCCTCCATCTGTTCCGATACTGCTTGAACCGAATGACTATGTGACCGGACCCTGTACCAAGATGTTTTTTACCCGTCTTCATCGTATCATTTGGCCAAAGGCATCTTCTGATCCAAACACATCTTACTCCACCGCGGACTATTTCATCGGTGCTTTTGTAACAGCGCATCTTCTGGAACAGCAGATGGTCTCTGCTCCATCACCTGCACTTGATGAAGTTTACTTTCCGGGGGATTCTTTTCTGGACGAAGATGAAGAATCTGAAGTTACAAATCTCTGGCTGTGGGCACAGAACTTTTTGAAAACCGCGCAATCTTATCCCCAGTATGTGGATAACTATGAAGGACATGCAGCACAAGTACCTCACAAACTGCCGCTGAAGATGTCCGGTACCGATTTTCCATTACTGACCCATACAATCCAATGGTTCTATCCAGAAGATACTCTAACTAACCTGATGTACGATATATTGCTTTCCACAGAAGACAAACTGCTTGATTCATGTTGGTTCTTGTTGCCGTCTGATCAGCTTATCTCACGCGCTGAAGACCATCTTTCAAAAGGTGCTGATTACTGGAACTCCATTCGCCAGAATCAAGATCCTTTTGCGAATGCTTAAACATTCCCATTTCCTATTTTTCACTGCGACCGTCTGTCTCGTGCAGACGGTCGTTTTTTTTCATAACATAAATTTACCCTGCTGTGAGCACACATCTTCTTTTCTCCCTGCTCATATCATTACACATTACATTTCCCGAACAATATTTCTATTTAAAATCGTATTATATCTATTTTTACTTTTTTTCAAAACTAGCTGTTACATTTCCCCTGCTGTGAGCACGTTAACTCGATTGGAGTTCTTTCATTATGTATAATAAAATCACAAACAGCGAAAAACGTTTTTCAAATCATCACCCCCACAAAAAGGAGCAAAATTATGAACGAAGAAGAGCTTATCCGTACCCTTGCCGCGCATGCGGCTGACGCTGTCGTCCTGCTTGAAAAAATCTGGCCCGACGACGCATTTCCCGCCAAGCTCTGCGATCGTGTCGATGCGAGCGATTACTTCATCACGAACCGCGGTGCTGTGATTGCCAGCGACCTGCGCGTGCCGTTTCTCGCCGAGCAGGTCGGTGCGGTCGGCATTTCGTCCGCCGATGTGCATACGCGTTGGAAAATTGTAGTAATTTATCAATCAGACATTCGCCTCACCTATGCCGTCCGCACGACCGCATGGGACAAGAAACCGCGCTTTCCTGGACTTGACCTCAGCGACCGAGAGGTTGACCTTGTATACGAGATGTGCGACACCTTATCCCGCAATCGTGCGTACGTCGAGAAAGATTTTTCTACAGAAACGGCACTTTTTTCCGACATTCTCAGCAATACGCAGGCTGTCAAGTCGCTCGGTGCTTTCGACGAATCCCGATTCATCGAACTGCTGCAGAATGACCCGCTTGTCCTGCCGGTTCTCGAGGCCGTACTGCTCGCAAGCGTATGGAGCGAATCGACACTGGAAAGCGTCCCGAATTTCCTTATGGTTTTCGCACTGCCGAACGCGCAGGCCCTTTCGGTTCGCGAAAACCTCGAAGAACACTTCCATACGGTTGACCTGCTCCGCTCTCCCTCTGCGCCGTTCGAGCGCCCACTTACGCTGCGCCTCGAAAACAGTCAGCCTCCGGTGTACAGCCCCGCTGCGAGCGGGCGGCTCGTTCTGCTCGAGCCGATCGGAGACGCACCGCGCAAGCTGCTGATCGACACGATCGAACAGCATTCGCGCATTCGGCTGCTTACCAGCAACGCCGAGGCACGCCCGTTTGCCGCGTTCCCCATCGTCATCTCCACGCATACCTTTCCGGCGGCGTATGCGTACACCGTCACTGTGCCCAAACAGGTACACGCTCCGCGCGAGTCCGACGCAGACTGCCTTCGCCTGGCGGCTGCCAAGCTGCTGTGCTGCATTTCTGGAGCAGCAGGCACGCTCAACGAGGCCATTGATGATCTTGCCGGCAATCCACACGCCTACCGGCTGAATCTTCCGGAGCGCTGGATTACCATTGCACGGCAGTTTATCCGCCACGCTCTGCTGACCAATGAAAACAGCCGTGCTGCATTCGACCGCATCTCCGGCGAGGCTGAGCGCGTCGCAAAAGAGGCACAGCTTTCCCGCGCAGAAACAATCGATAAGGGTGTTGCCTTCCTGCTCGAGCCGGAGCGTTACAAGGACGCGATCCATCCGCGGCCGCAGTCACTCGAGGAACTTGCTGAGACAACGGCGTTCGAATACACGTATCAGAACGAGCCGCTGCTAGTCTATCATCCCGACCGCTTCGCTGGTCTGCTGCAGCGTGCCGGAGTCGGTCCCGAGCTTGTCGAAGATGTTGTACAGGCATTGAAGGACCGTTCGCTCTGCACGTCTGAAAAGGTCAAAATCAACACTGAGGGGGCTGGCAGACGCTATCTTGCAATCCCAACGAAAAAGTTCATAAATTCCAGCATTCCATCCATTCCGGCGGGCAACGAGGAGGACAATAATGTATAATAGGGATATATATCCTGCACTGCAGACATTCGGTATCGAACATCTGCGCGATGAACAGGAACGTGCACTGACGCCGATTCTTGCCGGACGTGATGTCCTCGTTCGGCTGCGAACCGGCGGCGGAAAGTCATTACTGTACCAGCTGCCTGCACTGCTCGATGAGCCGGGTTCGCTCACGCTTGTTTTCTCGCCCTTGCGCGCGCTGCAGCGCGATCAAGTACAGGCACTCGAGCGCAGAGGCGTGCACGCCGCCCTGCTGAACTCCGACCTCAGCACGTCCATGCACGCTGATATTCTGCGAGACTTTGCCGCAAACGGCGGCCTTCTCTACCTTGCGCCGGAGCAGCTCCGCCGTGAGGACGTGCGCACCGCACTTGTCGCCGCGCATGTGCGCCGCGTGGTCGTTGACGAGGCGCATATTTTGCCGCAGGTCGAGCACGCCTTTCGCAAGGATTACCGCCGTATCGGGCCGTTCATCGAGTCGCTGCCCAAGCACCCGCAGGTGCTGGCGTTCACCGCGACCGCCACGTGCTCCGACCTCAACTACATCGCCGAGCGGCTGTGCATGCACGACCCCAAGCGCCTGCTGTTTCCGATTCGTCGGAAAAATATCAAAATCTATGTCAAGAAGATTACCATCCGCGATAAGACCGGAAAGACCCGCAAGCTGCAGAACGCACGGCTCAGACTGCTGGACGATGTACTTCGCAAGTACCGCAAGCACGGTGCCACGATCATCTACTGCCCACGCGTCAAGGATGTCAAGCGCACCACCAAATGGCTGCGTTCTCGTGACTATCCAGTGAAGGCTTATCACGGCAAAATGAAACGCCGCAAACGCGCCCACGTGCAGGACTACTTTCTGACGAAAAAGCGTCCGATCATCGTAGCTACGAACGCCTTCGGTCTGGGCATTGACCGTCCCGACGTGCGTCTGGTCGTGCACGCCGGACTGCCCATCGGCATTGACGCGTACACGCAGGAAATCGGCCGCGCCGGACGCGACGGAAAGAAAGCTCGCGCCGTACTGCTCTACGCGCCGTCGGACGAGTATGTGGTGAAAAACCTTATCCACAGCAGCCGCGACCCCGAAACCGTTTCCAGCGGCAAAAAGCGTCTGAAGGCGCTAAAAAAGGTTCTGCGCGAGCCGAACAAGGTGTGGAAGGGTATCACGAAGTACTTTCGATAAGCGTATCAACCACGCCTGTCATTGATATAATATTTATATGTATGAATGATTAAACCGCCCGCATCACGGCAATCCTAACTACCAGAAGGAGGAATTTTCATGACCAACAATTTCCTGTGTGCGCAGATCTACCAGATTCTCGCACTCAACGACGAAATGCTGAAGAGCGGCTGCATCACCCGCGACGAGCACGATTTTGTCCGCCATGTGCAGACGGACAAGCTAACCCGGCTGCACAGCACGCCGTAAGGAGGCCGCCTGATGGACGTCCGCAGACTGGACGAAATGCAGGCGCAGGGCCGCAGCATCTTCGATACCGAGCTTGCTGTGGCGTACTATGCCCGCGTTTCGACCGACAAAGACGAGCAGATCAACAGTCTCGGCAACCAGAAACGCTATTTTGAGGACTACATCGCCGCAAATCCGCACTGGAGATTTGCCGGCGGCTACGTCGATGAGGGCATCAGCGGCACGTCTGTCGAGGGACGTGAACAGTTTCTCAAGATGATCGAGGACGCGAAACGCGGCCGCTTTGACCTCATCGTCACCAAGGAGATCAGCCGTTTCGCCAGAAATACACTCGACAGCCTGCGCTACACGCGCGAGCTGCTGCGCTGCGGCGTGGGCGTGTACTTTCAGAACGACAACATCAACACCTTTGACAAGGATGCCGAACTGCGGCTCACCATCATGTCCTCTATCGCACAGGACGAGGTACGCAAGCTATCCGAACGCACGCGCTTCGGCTTTAAGCGTGCGCAGGAGAACAGTGTGCTGCTCGGTCAGAACAATCTGTTCGGGTACAACAAGGTTGACGGGCGATTGGAGATTGTCGAGCCGGAAGCCGCCGTCGTCCGTGAGGTGTTCGAGCGCTACGCTGCCGGAGACCTCGGTCTCCGCGCCATTGCCAACGACCTGGACAGCCGCGGTGTACGCGGGCGGCAGGGCAAGCCACTCACCTACTCCACGCTGTACGGCATGATCCGCAACCCGAAATACAAGGGCTGCTATGCCGGTCGGCGGTACGCCTCGCGCGACTACCGCGACAAACGCAGCTACCGCCTGAGTGCAGACAAATGGCTCGTGCATAAGGACGACCGTGTGCCTGCCATCGTGCCCGAAGCGCTGTGGGAGCGGGCTAACCGTCTGCTTGCCTCGCGCGGCAAGACCATGAAGGCGCACGCGCAGGCATCCCAGAACCGCTACGCCTACAGCGGCAAGCTCATCTGCGCGAAGCACAGCACAACTTTCCACAGGCATGTGTATAAAAGCAAAAGCCGCGGCGAGGCGGAGTGCTGGAACTGTAGGCTGTACCGTGAAAAGGGCAAAACCGGCGGCTGCAATTCCCCGACGGTTTACAGCCGCGAGCTGGACCGCATTTTAGAGCGTGTGTTCGAGCAGATAACGGACGAGCGCTCAGCCGCTGTGCAGGAGTACATCGACAATCTGCGCGCCTTTGCCGCACAGCAGGATAACGCCCCTGCGCTTGCTCAAGTCGAGCAGGAAATCGAAACGGTCACCCGCCGCAAGGACAAGCTGCTCGACCTCGCGCTTGCGGGTGCGCTCTCCAACGACGAGTTCAAGCAGCGCAATGAGACCTGCAACGAGCAGCTTGCCGCCCTCGAGCAGCAGCGAACAGAACTACAGAATGCGAACAAGACACTGGAAGAACGTATCCGACGGGTGGAAAATCTGCGCCGCATTATCGAGGAACGGTGGCAGATGAGCTGCGGGTTCTCGCGCGAGATGTCCAAGGCGCTCGTTGACCATATCATCGTGGACTCGGACGAGAGCAAAACCCATATCTCGCTCGATATTTTCCTCACCACCGGTGCAGAGCCGATCGTATCTGAGATGCAAACCTCTAACTCACAGCTGCAAATGAGCTTTCAGCGGGCGCGATCCGGTTATCAGGGTGAGTATACGGTGACGTATCTCGTGCGCTGGCATTTGGAATAAAAAAGCAGTGATGCTGCCTTCAAAAATGAAGCGCATCACTGCTTTTATCCTTTTTTACAATTCCAGCGGAGCCAGTGTTGTCGTATCAATCGAGCGAATCGCCGACCGCAGCGGCAGCACCGCCGACGGCGAAACCGAAAGCTCGTCGATACCCATCGACAGGAAGGTTTCGATCAGTTCCGCGTCTGCGCCGAGTTCGCCACAAATGCCGATCCAGATTCCGGCCTTGTGCGCGTTCTCGGCTGCCATGCGGAGCATACGCAGCACCGCCGGATGGTGCGCGTCAAAAAAACGGTCGAGACCCACACCCTGCCGGTCAACCGCCAGCGTGTACTGCGTCAGATCGTTCGTGCCGACCGAGAAAAAGTCCACCTCACGCGCCAGCTCTGCGCTCATCATGACGGCGGCCGGTGTCTCGATCATAATGCCGAGCTCGACCTTGTCCGCCATCGGTACACCTTCTTCCGCGAGTTCCGCACGGATGTTGCGGCAGATACGCTTGATCTCCTGCACCTCCCAGACCGAGGTGATCATCGGGAACATGATAGCGATTTTGCCGTACGCCGATGCGCGGTACAACGCCCGCAGCTGTGTGCGGAACACCTCCGGACGGGTCAGACAGATGCGGATGGCACGCAGACCCATGGCAGGGTTTTCTTCTTTATCGAGGTGGAAATAGTCCGCCTGCTTGTCCGCGCCGATGTCCAGCGTGCGGATGATAACGCGCCTGCCGCCCATGCGCTCCGCGACCGTCTTATAAGCCTTGAACTGCTCGTCCTCGGTCGGATAGTCGCTGCCCTGCAGGTACAGAAATTCCGAGCGGAACAGGCCGATGCCGCCGCCGTCATTCTGCAGAACCGCATCAATATCTGCCGGGGAGCCAATATTGCAGTAGACCATCACATTCCGGCCGTCCTTGGTCACATTCGGCTTGCCCTTGAGTTGATCGAGCAGTTCTTTCAGCGCCTTCTCCTTGGCCTGCTTTTTGAGCAGACGCTCACGCTCGGCATCATCCGGCTCGATAACCGCCTCGCCGGTCTGGCCGTCAATGATGGCGTACTTGCCCTCCATTTCCGGCTGCAGCGCATCTCCTGCACCGATAATGGCCGGAATGCCCATCGTGCGGGCCAGAATCGCCGTGTGTGAGTTCGCCGAGCCGCCTGCCGTGATGAATCCCAGAATAAGAGCCTTATCCAGCTGCACGGTCTCGCTCGGCGCAAGATCATCTGCCGCCACGATGCACGGCACATCGGACACGATGCCGCTTTCACCCTCGCCGGTCAGAATACCGATCACCCGCGCGGAAATATCGCGGATATCCGCTGCACGCGCCTGCATGTAGCTGTCATCCATCGCAGCAAACATTTCCGCGAACTGTACACCGGTGTCGCTGACGGCGGCCTCGGCGTTTACACGGTCGTTCTCAATCATACCCTCGATGCTCTCCACGAAATCCAGATCGTCCAGCATCATCTGGTGCGCCTCGAACAACATTGCCGCGTCCTCACCGGCCTCAGCAAGTGCCTTGTCATACAGCTTTGCGAGCTGCTCCTTCGCCGTCTCCCGCGCTGCGCGGAATCGCTCCAGCTCTGCCGCAGTGTCGCTCACCTCATGGCGCGGAATGACGCCGCTTGCTCTGCGGTAAAAGCTGATCGGGCCTGCCGCTACGCCTTTGGATACGCCTTTGCCGAAAATCTGCTCCATCTCGCTCACTCCTTACAGGTTCGCCTTGAAAAATACCTCAATCTGCGCTGCCGCTTCCGCTTCGTCCTCGCCTTCCACTTCCACGCGAACGGTGTTGCCGTGCTTGATGCCCATGCCCATGATGGCGATCAGACGGCGTGCATCCGCTTTTTTATCGCCGAAATGCAGGAAAACCTTGCTCTTGAACTTCGCGGCCTCCTTCGCCAGCAGGCTTGCCGGACGTGCATGAATGCCAATGGAATCCGTAATGGTGTACTCAAATGCTGTCATGATGAAAACTCCTTTTTTCTTCATTCAAATGGTGGATTGCGGCGAGAAATGTCGCTGCAACCTGCGGTTCGTGTCCATAAAAGTCCACTGCACCCGGTCGATACGGCGGCTTGTTCTCGCTGAGAAATCCGCTGCCGCCGGTGACGATCAAACCGTGTCTGCGTGCCAGTGTGTGATACCGCGCGGTATCTGCTTGGCTGTGACTGACGTATGCTGCAATGCCGTCGAATGCCGCCACCGGAAAGGTGTCGTCCATCTCATTCGGCGGCACGAGCACGGCCAGTCCGCCTGCTTCGTGAATCGTGTGAATCGCCTGCTCGGCTGCAAATGACTGCACCGAATCGTTCCGCGTCCGCTCAATCTCGAGCAGCGCCGGACAGGTGATGTCAATGCCGATGCCGAGCGTGAGAAAATCCTGTTCCCGCCAGCGGCAGTCGAGTTCAATGCCGGGCAAAATGCGCACACCGAGCTGTGCGCCGCGCCAGATACATTCCGGCACACCGCTGACCGCCCGCCGGTCGGTCAAAGCCGCCAGCGTCAGCCGTTCCTCACAGCAGCGTTCGGCCAGTGCACGCGGTGAAAGCTCCCCGCCTGCAGTCAGGCTGCTGTGGATTTGCAGATCGGTTTGTGCCATGGAAAGACCTCCGACAAGGTTCAGGATACGGGAAGGATTTCGGAAGGACAGGCCGCGTCCTCCGGGATAAACCAGCGCTGATGCACGCGTATCGCGCCGAGAATCGCATGGTTTTCGCAAAGCTGCCGCAGTTCGGCGGCGGAAATGTGCCATAAAACCGCAGCTTCCGGAATGGTCATAAACGGCATGTCTCTTCCTCCTCTTGTGTTATTGGAATAGGTGATAGACCGCCTGTGCTACGCCGTCATGGTCGCAGTCTGCGGTGATGTATTTTGCCAGATCCTTGAGCGCTGCATCCGCGTTGCCCATCGCCACCGGCATCCCGACTGCACGGAGCATTTCCGCATCGTTGTCGCTGTCACCGATGGCGACCATTTCGTCCGGCGTGATGCCGAGCATCTCGCCTAGGCGGGTGAGCGCGCGTCCCTTGTCCGCACCGGCAGGCAGAATCTCAAAGTTGTCCGAGCCTGAGCTTGTGATCGTTAGACCCGGCAGCGGCCGAATCTCCACAAGCGCCTGTTCGAGCACCTCGCGTTCACCTAGTGCGTACACCTTGGTGACGTTCAGATGGTTTTTCCGAATCTCACCGGCGATGTCCTCCACGACGATTTTATTCGCATGAAAGCCCTCTACGCGGTAATTTGCGACAAAATCGCGGTTGGAATATTCGTTGATATAGATTTTGCTGCCGACGTAGATCATCACGCGCACCGGCCGGCTCTGCACCGCCTCAACCACCTTTGCGCCGATTTCGCACGGCATGTCCCAGCTTTGCAGAATGCGCTCATCCGATGCAGTGGCAATCGCCGTGCCGCCCGCCGTGACCATCAAATCCTCGCAGGGCAGCTCACGGGCGAACTCCGCCGCTTCGCCGACAATGCGTCCGGTCGAGAGCACAACGTGTACGCCGCGTTCCTTGACCCACTCGAGCGCCTGTTTGACCTCAGGCGTTACCTCCTTGCGGGAGTTCAGCAGTGTGCCGTCAAGGTCGAGCGCGAGTAAACGGTATTTCATGCCTGCACCTCCTCCGATATGGCGATAAATGGCGCACGCCACGCCGTCCTCGTCGCACGAAGCGGTCACTTCGTCGGCGGCTGCCCGTGCAATCGGAGAAGCGTTGCCCACTGCAATGCCCAGTCCGGCAGCGCGGAGCAGCGGCGCGTCAATGTCGTGATCGCCGAGTGCCATCACCTCATTGGGCGAGATGTGCAGCGAATCGCACAGCACATGCATGGCCGTGTCCTTGCCCGCGCCTGCCGGTACGACTTCAAGATATTCGTCCTTGGAGCGCACGAGCGTCATCGGCAGGTGCTTTGCCTCCAGTACCGGAATCATTTCGTCAATCTGCGATTTCTCGCCTATGCAGAGCAGTTTGTGCGCGCCTGCGTCGCCCCAGTCTGCAAACAGCGTCTCCAACGGCGCGACGGTCGGCTGTACGCCGGTTATCTGCGCCTCGGCGCGGCTCCACTCGTCCTCGGCGGCAATGAGCCAGTCGAGGTCGCGGTAAACGCTCAAGTGGATACCTCTCGCCTGCGTTTCCTGCCGGACAGCCTGCGCACATGCACGGGTCAGGCGGCTGTCCGCCAGCCGGTTTTCGCCCGAGAGAATAAGTCCTCCGCCGCAGCACACCAGCGGTCCATCCACGCCGAGCGCATCCCGAATCGGGAACACCGCCCGCGGCGGTCGTGCGCTCATCAGGCAGATGGTCACGCCGTTCTTCGCCGCAAACTGCACAGCCTCGCGGTTGGCGAGCGGCAGCTTGTGCGCCGAATTCAGAAGCGTGCCGTCAATATCCATGCACAGCAACCGATATTGTTGTTGATTCATTGCATTTCTTCCTTTATGCCTGCTCTGCCGCCGACAAAATGTTGGCGACATTGCGGTTTCCGTTGCGGATGCCCAGTCCGATCACAGCCGCGCAGACCGCGCACACCAGCGCAATAATCACGCCGCATACGCCGCCCGCAAAGCGCAATCCGCTGCCCGCGATGCCCCACCATGCCAGCACCGCCGCGCAGGAGGAGAGCAGCATAGCGATTCGCTTCCAGAGGGAAAGCTGCCGAAGGGCCTGCTGCTGCTGTTTGGCCTCGTGCAGTAATGCGGTCTTGTTCATTGAGAAAACTCCTTTCCTGTACGGCGGCCGCTGAACGATTTCGTTCAGCGGCCAGAGGGGTGAAAGTGTGATATAGTCTGAGTGAAACGATTTTAGTATGCAAGCTGCGGATCAAAGAATCCAACCAGCACGCCGACCAGCGCAATGCCGACCAGCACGAGCATAACGGTCGTCGGTGCCATTTTCTTCTTACTCATCAGCCAGTAACAGAGCATAACGGTAGCCAGCGGCAGCATCTTGGGGAATATGGTATCCAGCACATCCTTTTGGAGAGAAATGTCACCGGGCAGGACAAGCGGCGTTGTGATCGAAATCCAGCTTGCGGCAACCGCGCCGATAACGACCGTGCCGAGCATGATGATGCTCTCGCGGATGGCGTTCGCCTTTTCACCGACGATCATTTCAACCGCCTTGCCGCCGAGCTCATAGCCCTTGAAATACAGCAGGCGCATGCCGAGCGTCAGAATGACATTGTACGCGATGATGTAAAAGATCGCGCCGAGCGGCGAGCCGCCAGAGGATAAGCCGAGCGCAACGCCCAGCAGAATCGGAATCAGCGTGCCAACCAGCAGGCTGTCACCGATACCGGCCACCGGTCCCATCAGACCGGCGCGAATGCCGTTGATCATCTCACCGTCGATGTCCTCGCCGTTGGCCTTGGCTTCTTCCAGACCGGCGGTCATGCCGACGATGACGGTGCCCAGCTGCGGCTCGGTGTTGAAGAATGCGGAATAAGTCTTGAGGGCTTCGGTCTGCTCCTCCTTGGTGTCGTACAGCTCCTCTACCAGCGGCAGCATGGCGCACAGGTAGCCGAACGTCTGCATATGCTCCTGCGAGAAGCAGGTCAGATGGCCGTAAAACCAGTTGCGGAACGATTTGTTCAGCGCTTTCTTGGAAAGTTTCTTTTCTGCCATGATCAAATCTCCTCCTCATCGTCGTCAAACTCTGCTGCAGAGGCTGCAGCTGCGGGAGCGGCTTTCTGCAAAGCAAGGATCTTGATGCGGTAGTTGATGACCGCAAAGAAACCGCCGACGATAGATGCCGCAATCAGGTTGAGGCCCATGCAAGCGGCCAGCGTGAAGCCGAATACGAATACCAGAATATCAACCGGCTTGGTCGCAACCTGCTTGAGCAGGATGGCGATACCGACTGCCGGAAGCAGCGAGCCGACGGTGAACAGTGTTTTCATTGCAACGCCGTCCATCGGCAGGTAGGCCTTCATCAGATCTACCATGCTGGTGCCGACCTTGGTGATGATAAACGTCGGAATAAACGAGCACAGGATGTGAGAAATCCACGGGAGACCCATATCGACCACATACAGCTTGCGCAGATCGCCCTTTTCGAGTGCGCGCCAGCCCATATGCTGCCAAACGAGGTTTACGGTAGCTGTTCCGTAAAACAGCACGGTGCCGATGGTGCCGACAGCCGAACCGAGCGTTACCGCCATTGCCTGTCCCTCAGCGGATGCGGGATTGAGACCCATGGAATGCACGGCAACCATGGAAAGCGGAATGCCGATGTAAGAGATCGCGCGAACGTCAGCGGAAACCGTGCCGCCCGGCGTTACGAGCGCGATGTATACGACCTGAATGGCCGCGCCGAGATAAATGCCCGTCTGCACGTCGCCCATGATGAGGCCGACGATCAGACCCGCTACCAGCGGACGGCCCAGCGTGTAGTTGCCGAGCACCGTACCGCCCAGACCGGGCATGGATGCCAGACATGCGAGCAATCCGAACAATGCAGCCTGCCAAACTTGAACTTGCATAAGTTCTCCCTCTTTTCTTTTTTATTTTGTGAAATAGAATTTAGTAGCCGAACTGACCGCGGAACTTCTTCCAGTTGCCGATGGCAGCCTCCTTGATGAGCGCGAACTCTACTTCGTAGCCCTTCTGCATAATGGCCTCGAGTGCGTCCGCCTCCGGCTGGGTGATCGCCTGATTGTTGCCCAGCTTGGTCGCGCCCGGGCGGTCGTTGCACGGTCCGATGATAACCGTCTTTACCTCACCGGGATCAAAGCCGTCGTCCACGAGGATGCTCTTCATCGTGATCGGGTCCTTGGTGATGAGGAAGTAGCGATCCTTGCTGGCAAGCACCTTGCCGCACTTTGCGCGCCACTCGTCGAGCGTCCACACGAAGGTCTTTTTGTCGCTGGCGTTCTTGTACGCAGCCTTGAGCACCGGCGTGGTAGCCGCCTTGTCGTTTACGGCAATGAGGCCGTCGCACGGATACTCGAGCGCCCAGCGCGTGCAGGTCTGACCGTGGATCATACGGTCGTCAACACGAATGAAAGAGATTGACATAACTTTTTCCTCCTTAATACTGCTCTTTACTATTTTTATTAAATATCGTCGTCTTCATCGCCGCCGAGGTCAAACCGCTTGATCTGGTCCTTGGCCTCGCCGGTCAGCTCCTGTTCCAGCTCCTCGAGCGGCGTATCCGCATCCGCAAATGCGGCGGTCAGCACGAGCGGCAGGTTCATGCCGCCGATGGCAAGCGTTTTGCCCAGCAGACCCTTTTCGGTGAGCACATCGAGTGCGGTGGTCAGCGGCGAGCCGCCGATGATGTCCGCGGTGAGGATGATCTCGTCCTCGGCGGTGATGTCCCCCACCAGCTCTGTGAAGTTTGCGCGGAAGGTGTCAACGTCCATGCCGTCGAGCAGGCTGGTCGAGCGGATGTCCTCGCGGTCGCTGCCTGCCATCATGCCGAGCGCGTTGTGCAAACCCGGTGCAAAGGTGCCGTGGCTGACTAAAATCAGGTATCTCATTTTCCGTTCCCTCTTTCCTGTTTGTTGAGCATAGTATACCGGATTTTATCCTGTATGAAATCTGCATTTTGTCATGACTCGCTTGTGATAATCGTCCTGTTTTTCTATGACAAATGTCATGCCGATTATCAAAATACGCAAAGAAAAAGCGCCCTGTCTGTGCATATCACACAAACAGAGCGCTGAACGCCTGCGTTTTTCGCTGCTTATTCCTGTAAATATTCCTGCACCTGATGCTGGACTCTTTGAAGCTGGAGTGACAGATTATGCTCGTCCTCCATCGCATTCTGCACCAATCCTTCGGTGAACAGCAGTGCCTGATCGTAATTGCGGAAGCGCGGCGCGGCAACCGCCTGCTCCATGACATCCGACAGCATTTCCACGCCGGACTGGCTTTCGCCGGGCGTGTCCTGCCGGAGAATCCGGCGGGTTTCGTCCGAGTCGGTCACGCTCCGCAGCGCGGACACGCTGTGCGAATCCGTAAACAGCATAGACTGATTATCCGCATTGGCGGTCAGCTCGCGCAGAAACTGCCACGCAAGCGTTGTATGCGCCGAGCGGCTGCTGATACCTGCGAGCACGGTGCTCAGCTCCGAGCTGTTGCCGCCTGCCGGACCATGCGGCATGGGAATGCAGTCCCACAAGAAATCCGAGTACCGCTTGATGCGCCACGGATACGGCTGATAGGTCCGGTAATCCGAGAACAGGAACGGTCGGAACGCTACTTTTCCCTCATCGAAGTCCCGCGCAGAAGGCGTGGTCTCTGCCGTGAGCTTGCCGAGCCGTTGTGCAAACGCCACCGCCTGCACCGCCTTCGGTTCGGAAATCAAGCAGCTGCTGCCGTCCTCGGTGAACAGCGATGCACCGTTCGCGGTCAGCGCATCCTGCCAGGTGTAGCCGTAGCAGCCAAACTGATCGGTTTCGCCGTCACCGTCCGTGTCGCGCGTAACCTTGGCGCAGATGTTGTAAAAATTCTCCCACGTCCAGTCACCGGACGGCACAGCAATGCCTTCGCTTTCGAGCAGCGTCTTGTTGACACACATCAGCGTCGGTACGCACTCATACGGCAGCGCGTACTGCACGCCGTTCTCCGCGCCGCTCTGCAGCGCCGCCGGATAAAAATCCGTGTCGGACACCGCCTCGTCCTGCGCAAGATAGCCGTCCAGCGGCGCGAGTGCACCGAGTTCGCACAGCTCACCGAAATCCTCCGGCAGCACGAGGAACACATCCGGCTCACTGCCGAGCAGGTACTGGTCGATAAGCCATTCCGAGTAATCCCGTTTGAGGATGCCGCTTGTGTAGGTGACGTGTACATTCGGGTGCTCCCGCTCGAACCGCTCGATCGCCGCGTCGATGACAGCGTAGCAGTTGCCGTTTGGCGCATCCCAGTAGCTGCCCGCCATAAAGCCGAGTCGCAGTTCGACTGGACGTGTGCGGCTGTAAGCGACCATCGTCAGGCACACCGCTGTCAGCACGATGATCGCTGTCAGACGCTTCGTCAGCCCCTTCATTGCGGACCTCCAAACGGACGGCCTGCTACGCCGGTCTGCACCGCCCAGATGGCAAGCTGCGTGCGGTCGCGCAGATCCAGCTTGCTGAGAATGCTGCTCAGATAGTTGCGCACCGTGCCTTCGGACAGGCAGAGCGCGGCCGCGATTTCCTTGTTAGACAGTCCGGCACCGACCTCACGGATGATGCGCCATTCGTTATCCTGCAAATCCTCAGTCTGCTTTTCGTCCACACCGATGGTGAGGTTGCCCTTGGCCATCCGCGCGAACATCTGCAAGGCTTTGCTTGCCACGTCCGGCGCGATAATGGAGCCGCCGCGCACGACCTCGCGCACCGCATTGGTCAAATCCGCGACAGATACGCCCTTGAGCAGATAGCCAGACGCGCCGAACCGCAGCGCGTTGAACACATACTCGTCATCGTCGAACGTCGTCAGCACGATGACCTTGATATTCGGGTATGCCGACTTGATAAGGCGCGTGCACTCCACGCCGTCCACCTCGGGCATGCGGATGTCCATCAGCACGACATCCGGCTTTTCGCTCCGCACCAGTTCGATAGCCTCGCGGCCGTTCTTCGCCATGCCGACTACCGTAATATCGCCCTGCGCTCCCAGAACAAAGCCCAGACTTTCCCGAATCAGCTCCTGATCGTCTGCCAGCAGCACTTTAATCATATACATCACCCCATCGCAGCGGAATTTCCGCGTGCAGTTCAAATCCTTTTTCGCTCTTTACCTTTAATGTGCCATTTAACAGCTTAAGCCGCTCGCGCATGTGCCGCAGACCAAATCCCGGCTCAATTTTCGTGCAGCCGCAGCCGTTGTCCGTTACCGTAATGCCGAGCCGGCGCTCCTCCGCTACAATGCGGACACGCACCGCGGTTGCGTGTCCGTGCCGGATAGCATTCGTGATGCTCTCCTGCACGATGCGGTACACCGCGTCCTCCTCGTCCGGCGACAGCCGCAGATCCTCGGCCTGCAAATCGAGCGTGATCTCCGCCTGCGAGGTCGTCTGCATTTCGCTGCACAGCTTCGCTATCGCGTCTGTTAATTGCATGCGCTCGAGCGCATCCGGCCGCAGTGCCCGCACCGAACGCCGAACCTCGTTCATGCCCTCGCGCGCGGTGGACGCGATGCGTTCCATCTGCTTTTTCGCCATCTCCGGCGAGATTTCAAGCATTTGCAGACATGCGTCTGCACCGGCGGTAATGCCGGTCAGTGCGTGGCCGAGCGTGTCGTGAATCTCCCGCGCAAGGCGGTTGCGCTCGCGCGTTTCCGCCATGCGTTCGCTCTCGGCGGCGTAGGCCTTGAGCTGCTCGTTCATAACCGAAAGCCGATCGTTCGCCTGTTCCAGTTCGCCGTTGAGACGGCGTATTGCCGAATTTTCCTCGGTCCTCTGCCCGATGAGCACCACCATGTACACCACGAACAGGATAAGGTGCAGTGCGCCCAGCAAATCCACCGTGCTCTGCAAAAGCTGCCGCGTGTGCATATCAAAATACAGCAGATATTCCGAAAACGGAACCGTGTGCAGCGCTCCCTGCAAGGCACCCAAACCGGTCAGCAGGAACAGCGCCGTCATGACGCCGAGAAACCGGCGGCGCGTTCTGCCGTGCAGGCCGTCGATCAAATCCACAACCACATACAGCAGCAGGCCGTTGTAGTCCAGATGCAGCGCAAAAATCACGCACAGCGCGAATAACGGCTCGGTCCAGCCGACGAAATGATAGCTGCGTCTGCGCAGTACACCAACCACAATGAGCGCCGCCATGCTGAGAATCGCTACGGTCAGCGTCCACGGCTTGGCCGGCAGCGCGCTTAAATTCTGCGTGAACGCCACACCGTCCGACTGCCGCGCCGCCAGCACCGGCGTCATGCCGAACACCCATGCGAGGAATACGCACACGGTGATATTCAGCAGCAGCATAATCCGGCGAAAAAACTGCAAACTCTGTGCCATACCGTCCCCCCTACTGCCAGCCGTCCATGTCGTAGCTGTTTACGTTGTCCCTGGTCACCAGTGCTACCGGAACCGTGATTTCCTTTTCGTAGTCCTCACCGTTTAAGATGGCGTAGACCGTCTGCGCGGTAATCTGCCCCAGCCGAATGGGGGACTGGGCCGCTGTCGCCGTCATAGCACCCTCGCTGATCATGCTTTTCGCTTCGGGAGCACCATCCACGCCGTAAACCGCCGTATCCTGCAGCATGCCATGCTCCTGCAGAGCCGCCATCGCGCCGAGTGCGCTCGGGTCGTTAAGTGACATCACGGCGTCCGGCACAATGCCCTGTTCAAGCAGCTTGTCCATCTCCGGCATGGCGACTTCAAGCTGACCGGCGCTGTCCGCGCGACCGATGATTTGATAGTTGGCGTCGGATGCCAGCGTATCGCAAAAGCCCTGGATACGGTCTCGGCCGGACTTGGTAGATGCGTGCTCAAGCAGCACGACCTTCGCGGAATCACGCGTGTTCATCAGGTGCTCCGCGCAGAGCACACCCGCACCGTAGTTGTCGGACGCAATCGTGCACGCTACCAAATCCGGGTTGCCGACCTGCGAGTCGATAACCACGACCGGTACGCCCGCCTTCTGTGCCTCCCGCAGTGCTGGCTCGATCTCGCGGTAGTCCACCGGATTGAGCACCAGCAGGTCGATATTTTCGTGCAGCAGATCGCGTATCTCCTCGTTCTGCCGCTCCTGATCGAGCGCCGGATCACGCGTCAGCAGAATATCGCCGCGGCTTTCGATCACCAACCGCAGTTCCTCGTCAATGACGCTGTAAAACGGGTTGTTCATCGTCATGTACGTCGTGCCAATGCGGAGCGGCTCGTCCGTCTGCGATACGGCCTGATACGTCACGGCGGCAAGTCCGGCCGCCAGCAGCAGCGCCGCTGCCGCAAGGATTGGTCTTGTGCGCAACGGTATCCCGCCTTTCCCCTTAGTAGTTGATACCATTATAGCATAAATTTTTCCGGTGAAAAAGACGGATGTGATGGGTTTCTTGCGGCTTTTCTTCTCTATTGGTCAATCACTTGATTGTCCCTGTCCATCTTGACAAATCCGCACTTTTACCGTACGATAAGCGCAGAAATCATCCTGAAAATCACATCCTTTCGTTTGACGAGATACACATCTCACAGGCGCAGGTATCCCGATTGGAGAAGGGCGCACTGGAGCATATCCGCAAGCAAATTTAACAAATTGCGGATGGAGAATGAAGGAAACCGCCCGAAGGCCGGTTATTGAATAAACGCGCTTTGCGCGTTACCGAAATTCTCAATTTTCAATTCTCCATTCTCAATGAAAGAAAAAACAGCAAGTCCGACTGAACTTGCTGTTTTTCTTTACGCTGCCTGACTTTCGCCGGTGGCATAATCAATTTCCACGCCCGGCTGGACGTTATAGCAGTACACGTTGAAGCAAATGCCTTCGCCGTCGTCCTCGACCGACCACGCCTCCATCTGCACGCCCGAGGCAACAAGATTGCTGCCCTCAAACACCGGCGTGACCCGATAGAGCACATGGTTGCCGGTTTCCTTCACATAGTCAGCGACCATATTCTCAAACGGCAGCATCCCCTCAATATTGAGGTATCGCGTGCCGGTGATCAGATTCTGCTTGTTGGCATTCTCGGCGGTAAGCTGCCAGCCGATCAGGTGACAGCGGTTATACAGGTATTTGCCGTCCACACAGTCATACTTGACGGTATGCCATCCGGTTGGCTTGACCTGACCGATCGAACCGCGTTTTTCTCCATCTGCGGGCATCAGATCCTGTCCGACATTGGCGTATGCCGTGCCGCACCGTCCGAGATAATCCAAATCCGAATATTCCTCAAACGATCCGGTCTCCTGTTTGTCTGCGTCGGTGAAGAATGGCTGGTTGCCGTCGATCTCGACATAAGCAGAATCCGAGTAGGCGGGCAGATCGTCCATCGAAACCATACTGCTCGACGGCATGGGCAGTGCACAGCCGGAAAGCAGCAGGCTGAGCACGAATACAATCGGCGCAAACGCGCGGGTCAATTTTCGCATTTAACAAATACTTCCTCTGTTATTTTCTCATGCGAGGAACCGGCAAATTCGGTCTCGCTTTGCTTCGTCCATCCGGTTTCCGGCAGGGTGAAATACCGGTCGGCGGGATAGACACGATTCCAGTGATATACTATCACCTGCTGCACCCTGTTTAAGTAGGGTGCAGGATCGTGCACCTCAGCGAAGCAGTAATCGTCCTCTGCCGCCCGCTCGAGGCAATCCTCAGCGATGCAAAGCCGTACTGCCGTATCCGCTCCGAACAGCTTTGCGGTGTACGGACTTATCCACAGCCTGTGCATACCGCAGTGCATAAGAATGTGCTCATTCAGCACACGATCGCGGCTCTGGCGGCGATGGTTAAAGGCCAGGCCGCCTTTATCATCCACACATAAGATCAGCTTCATAGAGTCCTCCCTTCATCGGGTATCGGATGCACTGTTGACCGGCGTAACGCTGTATGTAATGCGTCCCGCCGAAATACCCTGCCGTCCGATATACGAGCACAGTGCTTCGGTCAGTCTCGGGGTTGCCTTGCTGTGATGCAGCCGCACGACTACCACGCCGGACGTGGAGGCGAAATACTGTACGGTCTGCGTATACGCTTCCGCCGCATTTTTCTCGGCATCGCCGCTGTCCAGACCGGCATCCCACAGGCGGTAGCCTGCGCCGATGAGCACGCTGCGCTGTGCTTCGGTGAGTGCGTCGCTGCCGCTCTGGTTGGCGGCTATGCGGGCTGCAACACCGGTCAGCAGTGTCAGGCGCTCGTTCGCAGCGGCAAGGTCGGCCAGCATGTCTGCTCCTGTGGTTTTGCTGTCCGCCTGCAGCAGAAAGGCTACCGTATGTCCTTCCGCTGCGATTCGGCGAACCAGATCATCATCCCATTCGGAGGTATCCGTCGGCAGGAAGAACGCCGCCTGCCTGCCTGCGTCATGCAGATTGTCCAGAACAGCCGCCGTGTTTTCGTTCGGCGCGCCGTAATAGGCAAGATACACGCGGACCGGCTTCTTCGCCGGCTTTTCCTCTACCTTCGGTATTTCGATGGTATCGTTGTCCACCGGCTTTGCCGGTGCGGGATTGGTATTCGTGTTATTGCTGCGGTCCGACCCGGAAGTGCTGCCCTTGTAGTTGTCGATCGTGTTCTCAATCACCTTGGTATGCGCCGCAATAAACGCCGAATCGCTCTGTGCCGAGCCGTCCGCGACACGCAGCACATTTTCCCCCTGCAGGGTCAGTGAAGAATAGGTAAAGCCAAACTTCGCACAACACAGCTTGACCGGTACATAAACCGTTCCGTTCATCTCATACGCGGGTGTGGAATAACTGTTCAGATTCTGATCGTACACATAGCCTTCCGCAGTCGAAAAGCTGAGCGTTTCGTCGTTTGCGGAAAGATCGAGCACGCCGTCATTCTCCGAGGCAGACACACCGAGCGTGGTAAACACACTGTACGGCACATAGGTTTCGCCGCCGAGACGCGCGGGCATGGTGCTCTCGTCGAGCGGCAGGATGGAGTCGTTTACCGCTGTCAGCGTCACCGCATGCGCCGGTGCAGGCAGAAACGTCAGCAGCAGCGCGGCACACAGCACACAGCTGATGATTTTTTTGATACGCACTCACTCCTTTCAGCAATTCGTACGAACATATTATACCAAAGCACAGCGGGTTTGTCACCCTTTCTGCCGAAAAACACCTTGCGTTGTGAGAATCGAGTGCTATAATAAAAGAGTACAAATTCTTATAAAGAAAGAGTGAATCAACCATGCTGCAGATCACAACACAGCGCACCACTACCCCTAAGGCAAAGCCGGACGAAAGCAGCCTCGGCTTTGGTGTTCATTATACCGATCACATGCTGATCATTGACCACGATGAGGAACAGGGCTGGCACGATGCCCGCATCGTACCGTATCAGCCGCTTGAGCTTGATCCGGCAGCGATGGTTTTCCATTACGCAATGGAGTCCTTTGAGGGTCTGAAGGCTTACCGCACCCCGGACGGCTCCATTCAGCTGTTCCGCCCGGACAAGAATGCACAGCGCATGATCAACACCAACCATCGTATGTGCCTGCCGAGCCTGCCGGTAGAGGATTTTGTTCAGGCTGTCAAGGCCATTGTTTCCTTCGATCAGGACTGGGTTCCGCACGCTGAGGGCACCAGCCTGTACATCCGTCCGTTTGTAATCGCTACCGAGCCGCATCTGGGCGTTCGTACCTCCCGCACTCACAAGTTCATCATCGTATGCTCTCCGGTCGGCGCATACTACTCCACCGGCATCAATCCGGTTAAGATCTTCGTCGAGGATGAGTACACCCGTGCCTGCCCGGGCGGCACCGGCTTCACCAAGTGCGGCGGCAACTACGCTGCATCCCTGATCTCTCAGGTAAAGGCACACGAGCTGGGCTACGAGCAGACCCTGTGGCTGGACGGCGTTGAGCACAAGTACGTTGAGGAAGTCGGCTCCATGAACTGCTTCTTCAAGATCGACGGCACCGTTTACACCGCTCCGACTGTTGGCACCGTTCTGCCGGGCGTTACCCGTATGAGCTGCATCGAGCTGCTCAAGCACTGGGGCATTCCGGTATCCGAGGAGCGCCTGCCGATCGCTGACGTTATGAAGGCTTCCCACGACGGCAAGCTGGAAGAGGTATTTGGCACCGGTACCGCTGCAGTTATCTCTCCGGTTGGCGAGCTGCGTTACGAGGGCGATGTTGCTCACATCAACAACGGTGAGATCGGCGAAGTTACCCACAAGCTGTACAACACCCTGACCGGCATCCAGTGGGGCAAGCTGCCGGATGAGCTGGGCTGGACCGTGAAGGTAGACTAATTTCGATTAAAAGGCAAAGCCTTTTAGCGGACGCGGTTTGCAAGCAAACCGACATTCAATAAAAAAAGAGGCTGACAGCTGTGAACTGTCAGCCTCTTTTTTTACAATGCAAGCGTGTGATATGGTTCGCCGCTCAGCGTTTTCCACGTAAAAACGCCGTTTTCGAGTGTCATATAGCCATGTGCGGTATCATTTTTCGGGATGGACACTGAACCCGGGTTCAGATACAGGTTTTCCCTGCCAAACGGCTCCCATGCCGGAATATGCGTATGTCCGTGCAGCAGCACATCGCCCTGACACAGCGGAGGCGGTGTTTTCGTGTTGAATTGATGTCCGTGCGTGACATACACCAGCCGCTCCCCTGCCGACAGGACGGCATAGTCCGCGAGGATTGGGAACGCGAGCACCATCTGGTCCACCTCGGTGTCGCAGTTGCCGCGCACACATAGGATTGTATCCGCCATGCCGTTCAGCATGGCAATCACCTTCTTTGGCGCGTAATCGCGCGGCAGATCGTTTCTCGGACCGTGGTAAAGAATATCGCCGAGTAGCAGCAGACGCGCAGCCTGCTCGCGCTCGAATGCCTGCAGCAGCTGTTCACAGTAGTATGCCGAGCCGTGAATATCGGATGCAATGAGAAATTTCATGCCGCGCCTCACCTGCCCGCCTGCTTTGGCACATCCACGATGGTGCCGCCGCCTACAACTACATCGCCGTCGTACAGCACCGCCGCCTGACCAATTGCTGCGGCTCTCTGCGGCTCATCAAACACCAGCTTGACGCGGCCGTCCCCCATTGGCGAAACCGTCACCGGCTGCTCCGGATGGCGGTAGCGAATCTTCGCCTTGATGTGGATTGGCTCGGTCAGTTCCGGAATCGAAATCCAGTTCATGTCATCTACGATCACAGTGTCCGAGAACAGCGCCGCCTTCGGTCCGACCGAAACCGTGTTCTTCTCCATATCCTTGCCGCAGACGTACACCGGCTCACCCATCGCAAGACCGAGGCCGCGTCTCTGACCGACGGTATAGCGGACAGCACCCTTGTGCTTTCCCACCGGCTTGCCGTCCAAATCGAGGAAATCGCCTGCCGGATAGTGCTTGCCCGTGTACTGCTCCATGAACTTGACGTAATCGCCGTCCGGCACAAAGCAAATATCCTGGCTGTCGTGCTTGCGTGCGTTGCAGAAGCTGAGCTGCTCCGCCAGCTCGCGGATCTCCGGCTTATTGCGGTCGCCCAGAGGAAATTTGGTGTGCGCCAGCTGCCGCTGCGTCATTGTGTACAGCACATAGCTCTGGTCCTTGCCCGCGTCCACGCCCTTTTTGAGCAGCCAGCGTCCGGTCTGTTCGTCCTGCTCAATGCGGGCGTAGTGACCGGTGACAACGTAATACAGGCCGTGCTGCTCGGCAAAATCCAGCAGCTTGTCGAACTTCATAAAGCGGTTGCAGTCAATGCAGGGATTGGGCGTGCCGCCTGCCTCATAGGTGCGGACAAACTTGCCGATGATCTTCTCCTGAAAATCCAGTGTAAAATCCAGTACCTCATACGGAATATCCAGCTGAAATGCAACCTCACTTGCGTCCTCGATATCCTTTTCCGAACAGCAGGTGCGGAAATTACATGCACCGAGATCCTCGTTGCGGTACAGCCGCATGGTCGTGCCCATGCAGCGGAAGTCCGCCTGCCGCATCAGGTAAGCCGCGATCGAGCTGTCTACGCCGCCGCTCATCGCTATGAGTGCGGTCTTCTGTTCTGCGTTCTGCATCAATGCCGTCCTCTCTTTCGATATATTAAGTGGTAAGTATAATTTTCATCAGATAGCAAAAAACTCCGAAAACCATGTGGTTTTCAGAGTTTTTGTGGTCGAGGTGACAGGATTTGAACCTGCGGCCTCTTCGTCCCGAACGAAGCGCTCTACCAAGCTGAGCCACACCTCGAAATGTTGTTATTTGATTTAAAAAAGTGGTCGAGGTGACAGGATTTGAACCTGCGGCCTCTTCGTCCCGAACGAAGCGCTCTACCAAGCTGAGCCACACCTCGAAATCAAGCTGCCAACGCTTTTCCGTGACAGCTTTATTAGTATATCGCAGAAATCGCTTTCTGTCAACACTTTTTTTGAAATTTTCCTTAAATTTTCTCGAGCAGCTTTGCCACCAGACGGCGCAGCTCTGCGCCGCGGCGCTCGGCAGTCTCGTTGACCTCAGCGCCCGAGAGCGGCTGCATAAGCACGCCCGCCGCCATATTGGTGATCATGGCAATACCGACGAGCGGCAGACCGCAGTGCGCGGCTGCAATGACCTCGAACACGGTGGACATGCCGACCGCATCCGCACCGAGCGTGCGGAACATGCGGATCTCCGCCGGTGTCTCAAACTGCGGGCCGTTTACGCCGCAGTATACACCCTGATGCAGCTTAAGACCGCAGTCCGCAGCGGCCTGCAGGGCTTTTTCACCGAGCTCATGGCTGTAGGCGAACGTCATATCCGGAAAACGAGTACCGAGTTCGGGATCATTTTTGCCGGTCAGCGGACTTTTGCCTGTCATGTTGATGTGGTCAGTGATCAGCATAAAATCACCCGCATGATAGCCGGTATTGATGCCGCCGGACGCATTCGTCACGACAAGCGCCTTCACGCCCAGCGCCTTCATCACATAAACCGGATACGCCACCTCGTCCGGCGCGTAGCCCTCGTAGCCGTGCAGACGGCCCTGCATGCAGATAACACGGCGTCCGGCCAGCGTGCCGCATACCATGCGTCCTGCGTGGTCAGGCGCGGTGGATACCTTGAAGTGCGGAATCTCGCCGTACGGCACATACGTCGGGTTCTCCACCTCATCAGCCAGCGGGCCGATGCCCGAGCCGAGCACCAGTGCGATTTCGGGCACAAACGGCAGCTTTTCTTTAAGATATGCTGCAGATTCCGCTACATTTGCTTTTGTCAGCATAGGTCTCCCTCCTTACAGCCGGTGCAGGATAGCGTCCGTGCGCTTCTGCGTTTCCGCCTTTACCTTTTCAATGTCGATGGTCTTGAATTCACCATCGCGGTACAGCACCTCGCCGTCCACCATGGTCAGGCGAACGTCCGCACCCTGAGCCGCATAGACCACGTTGCAGGCAGCATCGGTCATCGGCGTAAACTGCGGCGTATCGGTGTCGATGACGCACAGGTCAGCCTTATATCCAACCGCCAGCTTGCCGCAGTCCGTGCGTCCCTGCGAAAGCGCACCGGCGCGCGTTGCCGTGTGCAGCACCTGTGCAGGCGTCAGCAGCGTAGAATCGTGATAGAAACCCTTGTAAACCACACCGAACAGGTAAATATCCTGCAGAATATTCAAGTTGTTGTTGGAGGCTGCGCCGTCCGTGCCGAGCGCGATATTGATGCCCTTCTCCAGCATTTTCGGAATGTTCGCGTAGCCGGATGCCAGCTTGAGATTACTCGCCGGACAGCAGGCGACTGAAACATTGTGCTTCTTGAGAATATCGAAATCCTTGTCCTCCAGCCAGACACAGTGCGCCGCCGTGGTCGGGGAATCGAAAATGCCGTGCGCCTCCATGTACGCTGCCGGCGTCAGGCCATGACGCTGCTTGCACTCCTCGTGCTCGGTCTGCGTCTCGGACAGGTGGATGTGGATACGCGCACCCGCGTCCTTCGCGTGAGCGGCTACCGCCTCGACCACCTTGGGTGTCGAGGTATACTCGCCGTGGATACACAGATCACCGATCAGACGGCCGTCCAGCTCGCCGTTCCACTCGTTCAGCAGGCGCAGATTGTCCTTGTAGGCGGCAAGGCTCTCGTAGTCGCTGTCGTCAAATACGGTCAGACCGCGGCTGAGGTTGCACTTGATGCCGCTCTCGCGTATCGCGGGCATCATGCCGTCAAAGAAGAAATACATATCCGAGAATGAAACCGTACCGCTCGCCAGCATTTCCGCGATGGAAAGCTGCGTGCCGTAGTACGCCGCCTCGTCGTCGATCTTGTCCTCAAACGGAAATACCTTCTCACCCAGCCAGCGCTGCAGCGGCAGATTTTCCGCGTAGCCGCGCAGCAGCGTCATCGGCGCGTGGCTGTGGACATTGTAGAAGCCGCTCATCAGCAGACGGTGTCTGCCATCGTAGCGTTCGCCGTAGTCCTCCTGCGGCTCGGTGTCACCGATATAGGCGATCTTGCCGTCCTTCACGCCGACGTACTGCCCGCGTTTGAGCGCAAAATTCTCATCCAACAGATCAATGTTGCAAAAAAGCATGGTATTCTCCTTTTCTCTTTACAGAACATGGTAATGCGGGATAATATCCTCGTATTCGCCGTCCTTGTTCAAAAATCCGCCCGGAATCACACCAAGCTGTGTGAATCCCAGCTTTTTGTACAGCGCAAGTGCGCCCTTGTTGCTCTTGACGACTGCGTTGAACTGCAGCACGCGGAATCCGCACGTTTTCCCCTGTGCAATGCAGTGCTTTACCAGTTTTTCACCGATATGCTGTCCGCGCACGGTCTTTTTGACGGCGTAGCTGGCGTTGCAGATATGACCGCAGCGGCCCACATTGTTCGGGTGCAGAATATACAGACCGACCAGCTCGCCGGTTGCCGCGTCGTACGCTACGCCGGTATAGGTCTGCTCAGTGAAAAAGGCATGACCGGTCACCTCGTCCAGCTTTTCCATCTGCGGAAAGGCTTTACCGTCCTCAACGACCTCGTTCCAAATTTCTGCTGCCTGTGCAGCATCACGCTGCTCGTACTGCCGAATTTCGATCTGCATGGTATCTCATCCCTTGGGTTTTCTCTTATTATAGCATAGTGCAGGAGAAAAGAAAACTGTTGCATCGGCTGCAAACCGGAGGAACGCGCCGTACCCACGGCGGTGGGCAAAAGGATGGACACCAAGGTTTCCACCCTTTTGAATCCCGCTTCCTTTGCTCGTTAGCCTGACGCAGACCAGAGACCGGCGACCGCTCCGAAAAGGAGAACGGCAGTCGGGTTACTCTTGCGTGTCTTTCGCAACCTATTCGCAGTTCACAGATACCTTACTGCTACACATACGGGTTCTTTCCGCAGGCGCGACACAAGGTGAATTGCCCGTCAGGGCAAGAGAAGGTGCCCTGGGGTGCGACCTCGGCGCACCGTATCTAAACCATCTGCTCCTTGCTAAAACGCAGGGGCGGCCATTGGCCGCCCACAGAATGATAACCCATTGCGTTCTCCTCACTCTTTCTTAAAACGCCGAATACTTCAAAATATCTTTTCGCATTCGCGCGATAATCCGCTTTTCCAGCCTTGAAATGTAGCTTTGCGAGATACCCAGCAAATCCGCAACCTCCTTCTGCGTCAGCGCCTTCGGCGTGCCGATGCCAAACCGCAGCGAGATGATCTGCCGCTCTCTCGGCGGCAGATGGCCCAGTGCCCGATGCAGCAGCATTTTGTCCACATCATCCTCGAGCGGCCGCATGACGCTGTCCGGCTCGGTGCCGAGAATATCACTCAGCAGCAGCTCGTTGCCGTCCCAGTCCGAGGACAGCGGCTCGTCGATGGAAACCTCGCTCCGCCGTCCGGCGATCTTGCGCAGGTGCATGAGGATCTCGTTCTCGATACACCGCGACGCATACGTCGCCAGCTTGACGTTTTTGTCGCTCCGATAGGTGCTCACCGCCTTGATGAGTCCGATTGTTCCAATAGAAATTAAATCTTCTGTTCCCACACCGCTCGACTCAAACTTGCGCGCCAGGAACACCACCAGCCGCAGATTGTGCTCGATAAGACGGTTGCGCGCCGCAACATCGCCCCCGCTGTTCGCCTCCACGGCGGCGGCCTCCTCCTCCGGAGACAACGGCGGCGGCAGAACATCGCTGCCGCCGATATAATGTACACCTTGCGCTCGAAACCGCCGTAAAATCGTCTTTAACCACTGCAGAATTTTCATTTTTGCTCTCCCTTTCACACCCCGATAAGTCCCTCGTACGCGCCCTGACCGATGGAGACCGCACTGACTGCACACACACAGTCAAGTGCTGTGCCGTCTGCCCTCAGCACGCTGTCCGGCCGGAAATACAGCAGCAGACCGCCATCCGTGCCGACCGCGTGAAACGGCAGCAGACCGCAGCGTGCAGCCAGATTTTCCGGCAGAGCCGTCAGCTGCGCGGACACACTGCCGAACGGCAGTTGCGTGTCCAGCAGGCACTCGGCGGCCTTGCGCTCGATCACCACGACCGGCTTTCCGGAAACCGGTTCGATTAGGTCGTTGCCCGTGTCGTGCAGCACACGCACGACGGTCTGCCGATTGCCGAACCGGATGGTCAGCGTTTCCGTTTCGCGGTGCAGCGCGCCGTGCTTCGCATCTCCGCACAGGAGTATCCCGCTTGCCGCGTAGCCGACAGCTGCCGCCAGCACGAGCACCTGTATCGGCACCGCAAAGTAGTACCCGCACGAGAGCAGCAGCCTCCTGCCGCTTGCGGCACTCAGTGCCGCCGCCAGTCCGGCGAACGAGGCCGCGACCACGCCGTACAGTGCACACAGCCGCGCAAGGTGCCGCTCTCTGCCGAAAGCGACCATGCACAGGCCCAGTCCTGCAAGAAGGCGCAGCGGCGCGAGTGTCAGCACCGGCCAGACCGCACCCAGCACGGCATAGCCGCCGCCGAGTACTGCTGAGAAAATCAGCCGCATTTTCCGCACCTGCACGCCGCCTAAGCGAGCCGCCGCAAGCAGCGTTGCGCCATCCATCAGCGCGTTGACGGCAAACAGCACATCCAGATAGACGACCATACCTCACCTCCCGAACAAGATTCAGTATAGCACGGACAACGTGCACGTTTTGCCGAATAAAGAGCGTAAAATGCCCGAAGCCGCTCTACCATAAGGTAGAACAGCTTCAGGCAAAGAGTAGTATGTAAGTAAGATGTGGTCGAAATGAGAAAGGGTATAAAAAAACAGCAAGAGTCCTGCACCTTTTATCGGTATCAGCCCCCTTGCTGTGTCTTTATCATACTGCAAAATCGGCAGCTTGTCACCTGTCGTTTTTTACAACATTCCCAGTAACTCTATCGGTTATTTTCGGAGTGCATACTGTGCCAGCAGCTTTGCTGCGTCCTCGACGTCGGAAACCGCACACAGCTCGCTCGGAGAATGGATATAGCGAGTCGGGATAGAGACCGCGCCTGCCTGCACGCCCGCGCGCGCCTTCTGCAGCACCGAGGTATCCGTGCCGCCGCACAGCAGGATTTCGCGCTGCGCGGATACACCGCAGTCCTTCGCCGCCTGCTCGAGCGCATCCACAACCGCCGGTGTGCAGATAACCGAGCGGTCCATCACCTTGACTGCCGGTCCCTTGCCCAGCTCGACCGCCATCGCGGACTTCATCTCCGGCAGGTCGCCGGTATCGGTCACGTCCACCGCGATAGCCGCATCCGGCTCAACTGCGAACGCTGCCGCGCCTGCGCCGCGCAGGCCAACCTCCTCCTGTGCCGTAAACACGAAGTACAGGTCGTTCTCGATTTCCTTGTCCGCCAGCTGCTCCATCATCAGCAGGAGCGTCACACAGCCGATACGGTTGTCCAGATACGGACCGCACAGCACGCCGTTCTGCTCGAACCGCGGTGCTTCGTACACGGCAAAATCGCCGATCTGCACCAGTTTGCGCGCTTCCTCGGCGTTTTTTGCACCGATGTCGATAAACAGATTATCCAGCGTCAAATCCTTGAGCGGTGTCTTTTCCTCGTACGAGATCACGCCGCGCGTGCCGTTGGCAAACTTCACCTGAATATTCAGCAGGTCACCGACATACAGGCCGCCGATCTGCGAAAAACGGATGAAACCCTTGTCCTCAATATAGGTGGCAACCACGCCGATGGAGTCCATATGCGCGGCAAACAGCAGTTTTTTTCCATTCTTTGCACCCTTTTTACGGCAGATAAGATTGCCGAGCGCATCCGTCGTCACATCGTCGATATACGCGCCTGCAATCTCCGCGATGGTTTCGCGGACCGCATCCTCACGGCCGGAAGGGCCGAATGCACCCGCGACCGTGTTCCATAAATCAAAAATCTTGCTCATTCGTCGTCCCCTCCGAGTTCTTCCAGAAATGCGCGTGCGGCGGAAAGCACCGCTTCGCAGTCGGCTACTGCCGCCACCGAGGACGGCGAGTGAATATAGCGTACCGGAGCCGCAGCCGCGCACACGCGCACGCCTGCACGGCTCTTGTGGATGCGGCCTGCGTCCGTGCCGCCGGCTACGCGCGTTTTCGTCTGCCAGCGGATGCCACGCTTGTCGCAGGCATTGCGCAATAATTCGAACAATTCCGCGTCATAGATAGTCGCGCCATCCATGAACGGCAGAACCACACCGCCGCGTACACGGCAAACAGCTTTGCCGCCTTCCACCTCTGCGAGATCAGCGGCTGTCGTGCCCTCGAGCACCATTGCGAATCCCGGGTCGAGCGCATACGCCATGCTTGCCGCACCGCGCAGACCGACTTCCTCCTGCACAGTAAAGCAGAACCAGGTGTCGATCGGCGGCTCATCCTCGATGAGCTTGAGGAGCGCGGCACAGCCGACACGGTCGTCGATCGCCTTAGCCTTGATAAGACCGTCGCCGAACTCGACAACCGCCGAGTCAAACACGCCATAATCGCCAAGCGAAACCTTGTCCTCAGCGGCAGCTTTGCTCGCTGCACCGATGTCGATATACAGATCCTTAGTCTTGGGCATAGTGCGGCGCTCTGCGGCAGTTGTCAGATGAACCGCCTTGATGCCGATCACGCCCTGCACATCACCGAAGCGAACCGGTCGGCCGATGACCACGCGCGGGTCCACGCCGCCGACAAAGCCGAACTTCAGCATGCCGTCGTCCGTAATCTGCTTGATGATAACGCCGACCTCGTCCATGTGTGCGCACACAACGACCGGACGCTCGAGCGCCTTTTTGCCCTTTCGGAACACCATAATGTTGCCGATGGCATCGGTCTTGATCTCGTCCGCGAACGGCTTTACCTTCTCGAGCACAAACTCGCGCACCGCATCCTCACAGCCGGACGGCCCCGGCAGTGCGCACAGCTGCTTCATCAGTTCGATCATGCGCCCACCTCCCCGTCAAATTCGCGCAGAAATTCCGCCATCAGGTCAGCAACCGCCTGCACGTCAGACAGCTTCACAACCTCGACCGGCGTATGCATGTATTTTTCCGGAATGGACAGCAGACCCATTGCGATGCCGCGGCCGACGATCTGCATCGTCCACGCATTCGTGCCGGTGTTGCCCTCCATAATTTCAAGCATATAGTCGATGTCGTTCGCCTTGGCGGTCTTGATGAGCGCCTTGGTAAAGCCGCGGTGCAGGTTCGGTCCCATGCCGACTGCCACGCCGCTGCCGAGGTCGAACACACCGTCCGACGGACCGTCCGGCGTTCTGCCGTGGGTCACGTCCACCGCGATGGCGTACTCCGGCTGAACCGTAAACGCGCCGGTCTGCGCACCCAGCTCGGTGACCTCCTCCTGCGTGCTGATGAGCACCGCGACATTGCACTTCAGCTTATCCTTTGCCGCGTGCAGCTTCTCCATCGCCAGCAGGATGGCGGCAACGCCCGCTCGGTCGTCAAGGCACTTGCTGCAAAGCTGACCGCCCGCCAGCTTAATCGGCTGCTGCGCGAACACGATGGGCGTACCCACGCGAATGCGGCTTTTGGCATCGAGCAGACCGGTGTCAATCGCCATCTGGTCGATGGGTACGGCCTTGTTCTGCTCACCTGCTTTGAGCAGGTGCGGCGGCATGCAGGATACCACGCCGTACAGCGGCTCGTCCGCGAGAATGGTCACCTCGCCGCCGAGCAGCATGCGCGGGTCCACGCCGCCGACCGGCGCAAACCGCAGAAAGCCGCCGTCCAGTACCTCGGTGACAAGAAAGCCGATCTGGTCAAGATGCGCGTCCAGAAGGACGGTTTTCGCGCCCTCTTTACCGCAGGACAAGCTGCCGATCACATTGCCGTTCTTATCCACATCCACGGTGTCGCAGTACGGGCGGAACAGCTCCGCGACGGTGTGTGCCGCCTGCATCTCAAAGCCGCTGACCGCCGGCAGTGCACACAGCGTTCGCAGCGTTTGTTCTAACTGCAAGGAAATTCCTCCTTTTTTCGTCGTTTATCGTACAGGTTCTATTATAACCGTTTCATTGCTCGGTTACAAGGTACAGCAAATGAAAAAGGCACCGAGTCGGTGCCTTTTTCGTGTTTATCAGATTTCTTCACCGGTCGGGAGGTACAGCTTATCCATTACGCGGACACAGCCGTTTTCAAAGGTGATTTCCTGCGTCATTGCACCATCGTTCTTGATGGTGCCGAGCGTCGTGCCGAAGCGGTCAAAGCAGGTAATAGTGTGCTCATCCGTGCGGAGCGCATACACGCCTGCACCGTCGGTCGGCAGTGTGCCCGGACGGCCGTTCGGGCACTTTACGCGGAACAGAACCTTGTTCGTGCCGTCCGCATCACAGCGGATGTACTCGTATTCGGTATTGCTGATCCAGCGGCTGTAAATATTCTGACCGACCTCATTGAACGCATTCTGATAGGTCTTTGTCAGCTTTTTGCCCTTGAAGTTGTAGAGTGCGTAATAACCGGTCGATTCTGCGGCGATGTAGGTATCGCTGTACTGACTTACATCCAGCGCATGAGAGCTGGATGCAATGCGCTTGCCGCCTGCGATAATCGTGTACGAGGTATTATCATCCATTGTTGCAACGAAGCGATCACCTATGTTATCCGAAATATACATTTTCTTGTGATCGAGCGCAAAATTCATACTCCACACAGTTTTGCCCGCAGTATCAATAGCACGAATGGTCTTGCTGTCCACGCGAACAACTGCTTTGCCGTCCTTGAAGACGGTCAGGTGGTCATACGTTTGGTTAGCCTTGGTACCGTCCGTGAAAATCATATAATCCTTGCCGTACGTTATACTGTCAATATTCATCGGAATCGCCCAGCCTGCCTGCTCACCGTCCACCGTAGCAAGTGCATAATTTTCCAGAGTTTCACCGGTTTTCATATTGTATACAGTGTATTCCCGACTGTCCTCTCGATATAGATAGACCCACTCGCCAAATACCGTAATAGCGGTGAATTCACCATTGTATTTCTTGTAATTGGTTAATAGCTTGTTACCCTTGGCATCCTCAAGGTGCATCTGTACATTAAAACCGTCATCACTGTCAACAACAACAGTATACTTAGCCGCGGTCTTGCTCGGCACCTCGGCATACTTGGTATCATACAGCCGCAGCATGGTCGCGATGGACTGCTCGCGTGTATAGCTGTTATTCGGTGCAAAACGATTGCCGCTGACGCCGTTCATTACGCCCTGATTGTAGACCCAGTACACATCATTCCGTGCCCACGACTGAATATCCGCACCGTCCGCAAAAACGTGCGGCATACGGTCCTTTACATTGTCCTTGGCATTCTTGCGCAGATTGCCCAGACGGTGCAGCATGCTTGCCGCCTGCTGACGGGTCAGCTGCTGCTGCGGTGCAAATTTGCCATTGCCAACGCCGTTTACCACGCCCAAAGACGCACAGAGCAGCACGTCCTCGTCCTTGGTATCCGAGAAGGAAACCGTGGCTTTATCGACGGATTTTACGTTGCCGCTCTTTTCCCAAGTACGATAAACCGCTGCCGCCAGCGCGCAGAAATCCGCACGGGTGATGCTCTGCGTGTACGCCTGATCAACCTGCTCCGGCACAATGCCCGCGTTCCGCGCGGTATCCACCGCCGACTTGGCCCAACTGCTCGGCGCTTCCGCTGCCGCAGCTGCCGTTACCAGCATAGCCGCAGATAAAATCGCTGCAATCGTTCGTTTCATAGAAAATCCTCCTTTTAATTCAGCGGTCAGTGATGTATTTTCTTTGTTCCCGGTATCGCGCGCTGTTTTCTGATCGCTATATTGTATATGACGTTAGTATCTGCAAAAGGTTCCCATATTTATCTGGTAATGTCAAAAAAATCATTGACGGTGCAGGTCTGCAGAATACCGTCCGGCGTGTAGTATTCATCCCGCAGGACACGCTGCTGCTCGTCATACCATATTTTCTCGGTTACGCCGTCCCTGCTGACGCAGACTGCGGTGCGCTCAGCGTCGTCATACGTCCACTCGTTGTCCTGCATCATTTCGTAATTCGGATCATGCACATCATTTTCCATGTGCAGCGTGGAGCCGCGTGCATCCTTCACCGTGATCCATGTACCGGTCAGCACACCCTCAAAAACCGTACGGGTTCTGGTCGTTTCTCCGGTTTTGGGATTGTATTCCGACACTGTCTGTGACTGCATGTTGCCTGCCGTGTCGTAACTCCGCTTCAGATACGGTTCTTTCTCGTCTCCGCGATAGGTGTAAGTCTCTATTCCGTCCTCATCCTCCGTGCGAACGATACGACCCTGCTCGTCATACTCTGTGTAAGAAACCGTTTTCACACCGCAGGTTGTGGAATACCATGTCATTTTGCTGCCGTTGTAAACCTTGCGTTCACTGGAACTCACACCGAACGGACGCTTGCAATTCAGCGACCAGATCTCGCGGTTCTGCGCATCGTAGCCGGTGATCTTGAGATAGGACCATTCCTTCTCATCCGGTATCACGCGCGTTATCTTTTGCTGTTCAATCCGAGCAGCAGGCTGCATATACGCCAGAAGTGTCCAGTTTTCCGCTGTCGGACGGACATACCGCAGTCCGTTCAGCGATAAGCCGCCGAAAACAGCACCGCAGCAGACCGCAGTGCTCGCCGCCAGCATTCCGGCTCGTTTAAGAATGTTCAGCTTCACCCAAACACCTCCTCAGCGGGTTACATCGGTGTATGTTGTTGTAATCTCACGCGAAAAACCATCCTCCGAAAAGCTATATGCATTTTTTATCCAGCGTCCCTGTTCGTCATACCAGTATTTCTCGGTCGTGCCCTCCGCCTCGTCCACACAGGTGGCCGTGCGCGCGGCATCGTCATACGTCCACTGATAGTCACAGGTTCTCATCTGTCCGCCCGCGCTGACATGCACTTGCTTTACGATGTTGCCATGCGAATCCAGTATGCAGTACTGCGAGGCAAGATAGGTACCATCGTCTTCGTATATGTCCATATTGGTGACGGTACTGCCTGTTTGCGGGTCGGTTTCGGTGATCTTGCGGCCGGTCAACGCGCCCTGCGCGTTGTGCGTTTCCTCCAGATACGTTTCAGTCGCATCGCCGTGGTAGTAATACGTCGATATGCCGCCATAGTCGGTTTCCATACGGATAAGCCGTCCCTGTTCATCATACTGGCAAACCGAGTCCGCTTTTCCGCCCTGACCGAAGAAATACCGCGCCGATATATTGCCGATGTACACATCACGGCTGCTGCCGACCGATGCCAGCTTGCCGAATGTCGTGCGCGACCAAATCTCGCGGTTCTGTGCATCGTATCCGGTGACAGTGTAGGTCGGGTCGCCCTCACCGAAGTCCATAACGCACTGCTCGATGCGTTCCGCCGGTGCGACCCACGGCAGCAGCCACCAGTTATCTGCCGTTGGCCTCATGTAGCGTAAGCCATTCACCGCCAGCGCCCCGAAAACACCGGCTGTACAGGCGGCAGTTGCCGCCGTCAACATTCCCACACGTTTGAGCAGATCTCTGTTCATAAACATCCGCCTTTCTCTATCTAATTGTCCTGCCTGTCTTATCTGGTTTCAGTATAGCATAAATTTTTCCGGAAGGATATATCTCTTTGTATTTTGAAACAGAAATGTATCATGCAGCGGCAAAATCGTTTGTCCGCGTCTGGTTGTCGGTGATGCGAGAGCGCACTGTACTCCCCTACGATTGCGCGTGTGCAGATGAATTTACAGGCGGTGAGCCGAAAGGTCGCACCCCAGGGCACCTTCTCTTGCCCTGACGGGCAATTCACCTTGCCGCACCCTATGGTAAAGTCTAACATCGGATATAATTCGCGTATGTTATGAAATAAACGCAAAAAAATCCCGCAGAGAAAACCTCTGCGGGATTTATTATGCTATTTCAGCAAGCGCTTTGCGCGATCTTACGCCTCGGGAGCGTACAGATCCTGCAGGCGCTTCAGGTGAGCGTAACGCTTGGTAGACTCTACCTCGGAACGCTCGAACAGGCCCTCTGCACGATCCGGGAATGCACGGGTCAGTGCGGAGTAACGAGCCTCGTTCATCATGAACTTGCGGTAATCCTCGGTCTTAGGCTCCTTGGACTCCAGAATGAACGGGTTCTTGCCCTCGTCAGCCAGCTGCGGGTTGAAGCGGAACAGGTTCCAGTAACCGCAGTCAACAGCCTTCTTCATCTCAGCCTGGCAGTTGGTCATGCCGCCCTTGATGGAGTGCATCTCACACGGAGCATAGCCGATTACCAGCGACGGGCCCGGATAAGCCTCAGCCTCAGCGATGGCCTTCAGGGTCTGAGCCGGGTTAGCGCCCATAGCTACCTGTGCAACGTAAACGTAGCCGTAGCTCATAGCGATCTCAGCAAGGCTCTTCTTCTTGGTGGTCTTACCGGAAGCTGCGAACTGTGCAACAGCGCCGATGTTGGTAGCCTTGGAAGCCTGTCCGCCGGTGTTGGAGTAAACCTCGGTATCGAATACCATAACGTTTACGTCCTTGCCGGATGCCAGAACGTGATCCAGACCGCCGAAGCCGATATCATATGCCCAGCCGTCGCCGCCGAAGATCCAAACGGACTTCTTAGCGAGGTATTCCTTGTGAGCCAGAACATCCTTGCAGTCCGGGCAGCCTGCTGCTGCGCCCTTTTCGAGCTCTGCAACCAGTGCCTTTGCCGGCTCAGCGTTAGCAGCGCCGTTGTCCTTGGTATCCATGAAGGTGTTGACAGCGTTCTTGAAGTCGTCGGTAGCGTTCTCAGAGCCAGCCATAACCTCGAGCTTGGAGATCAGGCGCTCACGGAGAGCTTCCTGGCCGTAGTACATGCCAAGGCCGTGCTCTGCGTTATCCTCGAACAGGGAGTTAGCCCATGCCGGACCGTGGCCGTTTGCATCAACGGTGTACGGGGAGGTAGCAGCCGGGCCGCCCCAAATGGACGAACAGCCAGTAGCGTTGGAGATGTACATACGGTCGCCGCAAACCTGAGTGATCAGGCGGGCGTAAGAGGTCTCTGCACAGCCTGCGCAGGAACCGGAGAACTCAAGCAGCGGCTTCTTGAACTGCGAATCCTTTACGGAGTTCGTGGAGATCATGTCGGCCTTCTCGGAAACCTTTGCTACGCAGTAATCGAATGCATCCTGCTGAGCAGCTTCCTCTGCCTGCGGTACCATCTTGAGGGACTTGGTCGGGCAGACGCCGATACATACGCCGCAGCCCATGCAGTCCAGCGGAGATACAGCCATGGTGTACTTGTAAACGCCCTTGCCCTTGCCTGCCTTGATGTCAACCAGCTTGGTGGAAGCCGGTGCAGCAGCAGCCTCTTCTTCGGTCAGTGCAAACGGACGAATGGTAGCGTGCGGGCAGACGTAAGCACACTGGTTACACTGAACACAGGTAGCCTCGTTCCACTGCGGAACGGTAACTGCTACGCCGCGCTTCTCGTAAGCAGCTGCGCCGTGCTCGAAGGAGCCGTCAACATGCTCGCCTGCGAATGCGGATACCGGCAGGGAGTCGCCGTCCATGCGGCCGATCGGCTCCATAACGTCCTTGACCATCTTGACAACTTCCGGACGGCCCTGCAGATCGCGGGTATCAGCCTCGTCCTGTGCGTCAGCCCAGTCAGCCGGTACGTCGATCTTCTGGTATGCGGTAGCGCCAATGTCGATAGCCTTGTGGTTCATATCAACGATGTCCTGGCCCTTCTTCAGATAGGACTTGGTAGCAGCGTCCTTCATGAACTGGATAGCCTGCTCGCTCGGCATTACCTTAGCCAGTGCGAAGAATGCAGACTGCAGAATGGTGTTGGTGCGCTTGCCCATGCCGATCTCGATAGCGAGGTCGATCGCGTTGATGGTGTAAAGCTGAACGTTGTTCTTAGCAATGTAGCGCTTCTCGGAAGCTGCCAGATGCTTGCTCAGCTCTTCCGGAGACCACTGGCAGTTGATGAGGAATACGCCGCCCGGCTTAACGTCACGCACGATCGGGAAGTGCTTGGTGATGTAGGACGGGTTGTGGCATGCTACGAAGTCAGCCTTGTTGATGTAGTAAGGAGAACGGATCGGCTTGTCGCCAAAACGCAGATGCGAAACGGTTACGCCGCCGGTCTTCTTGGAGTCGTACTGGAAGTAAGCCTGTACGAACTTGTCGGTGTGGTCGCCGATGATCTTGATGGAGTTCTTGTTCGCACCAACGGTACCATCGCCGCCGAGACCCCAGAACTTGCACTCGGTCGTGCCTTCTGCTGCGGTGTTCGGTGCCGGCTTCTCCTCGAGGGACAGGTAGGTAACGTCGTCGTTGATGCCCAGAGTGAACATCTTCTTCGGCTCTGCCTTAGCCAGCTCCTCGTATACAGCGAATACGGAGGACGGGGGCGTATCCTTGGAACCCAGACCGTAACGGCCGCCGGTTACTACCTTATCGGTGATGCCTGCATCAGCCAGAGCGGTAACAACGTCCATGTAAAGCGGCTCGCCCTGAGAGCCCGGCTCCTTGGTGCGGTCGAGGACTGCGATCTTCTTAGCGGTCTCCGGGATAGCTGCGATCAGCTTGTCAGCACGGAACGGACGGTACAGACGAACCTTAACCAGGCCGACCTTCTCGCCGTGTGCGTTCAGGTAATCGATAACTTCCTCTGCAACGTCGCAGATGGAGCCCATAGCGATGATAACGCGGTCAGCGTCAGCAGCGCCGTAGTAGTTGAACAGCTGGTAGTTGGTGCCGAGCTTGGCATTTACCTTGCCCATGTACTCCTCAACGATGCCCGGAACAGCTTCGTAGTACTTGTTGGCAGCCTCGCGGTGCTGGAAGAACACGTCGCCGTTCTCGTGAGAGCCGCGCATCATAGCGTGCTCCGGGTTCAGTGCGCGCTTGCGGAATGCTTCAACAGCATCCATGTCGCACATTTCCTTCAGATCCTCGTAATCCCAAACCTGGATCTTCTGGATCTCGTGGGAGGTACGGAAGCCGTCGAAGAAGTTGATGAACGGAACGCGGGACTTGATGGTAGCCAGATGTGCTACTGCAGAAAGGTCCATAACCTCCTGCGGGTTGGTCTCAGCCAGCATAGCGAAACCGGTCTGGCGGCAAGCCATAACGTCGGAATGGTCACCGAAGATGTTCAGTGCATGAGATGCAACGGTACGAGCGGAAACGTGGAATACACACGGAAGCAGCTCGCCTGCGATCTTGTACATATTCGGGATCATCAGCAGAAGACCCTGAGAAGCAGTGTAGGTGGTAGTGAGCGCACCTGCTGCCAGAGAGCCGTGTACGGTACCCGCCGCACCTGCCTCGGACTGCATTTCGATTACCTTAACGGTAGTACCGAAAATGTTCTTCTGACCTGCGGCAGCCCACTGGTCAACGCTGTCTGCCATGGGGCTGGACGGGGTGATCGGATAGATACCCGCAACTTCGGTAAACGCGTACGATACGTGCGCGGCCGCAGTGTTGCCGTCCATGGACTTCATCTTTCTTGCCATGTTGATGTCCTCCTATAAAAAATTATAATTCTCAATTGGAATTAAAAGCCCTCGTTTTGGTGTATTTTAACCTAAACTAAGCCTTACCTGCCCCTTCATTGTAGCACTCACGCACAAAGTTGTAAACAGTAAATGTACTATTTTCCGCACTATTTTTCAAATTTTGATAAGCTGTTCCGTATTATAAAACGCATGCAAACTTTTTATCATGGAGTTTCTGTGTTTTTTCCGTGTTTTTTATTGCGTAATCTGATGACACATAGTATAGTATTAGATGTATAGTTATATGGTTATGCCATAAGTATCGGAGGGATCGGCATGGTATCTCGCGTATTCTCCGCAGGACTGAGCGGCATTGACGGCTACATTGTCACCGTCGAGTGCTTCCTCTCCGGCGGTCTTCCCCGGCTGGATGTCGTCGGTCTGCCGACCGGCGCGGTATCCGAAGCCGGAGAGCGCGTCCGTGCCGCCGCAAAGGCCTGTGCCTTTGACTGGCCCGTATCCCGACTGACCGTCAACCTCGCACCTGCCGACACCAAAAAGGCAGGAACAGCATATGATCTACCCATTCTGCTTTCCATTCTGGCGGCAGCGGGCGAGATCGATGCACCGCCCGACAACGCTCTCTTCTTCGGGGAGCTTTCCCTCACCGGAGAGCTGCGGCCTGTCTGCGGTGCGCTTTCCATGGCGCTTGCCGCGCGTGATGCCGGTTTCAAAACCGTGTTCGTTCCCGCGATGAATGCCGCTGAAGCATCCTATGCTTCCGGTGTGACGGTGTTTCCGATCCATACATTAAATGAGCTGCTCGGACATTTGAACGGCAGAAAGCCGCTCACGCCGTGTGCTCCTCCGCCCAGGCCCGAACCGCAGGACGATGCGCTGGATTTTGCGCATGTGCTCGGTCAGCACGCGGTCAAACGCGCGCTCGAGATCGCGGCTGCAGGCGGACACAACGTGCTTCTTTCCGGACCGCCCGGTTCGGGCAAGAGCATGGCTGCAAAGCGCTTTTCCACCATCCTGCCGCCGCTGTCTGACAGCGAACGGCTGGAGGTTATCCGTGTCTGGTCCGCCATCGGCAGAGGACAGGAGGCGGTCGAGCGTGCCGAACGGCCGTTCCGTGCACCGCACCATAATTCCTCGGCCAACGCGATGGCTGGCGGTTCGGGTGCCGCAGGGCGGCTGCCCGTCCCCGGCGAGATCACGCTCGCGCACCGCGGTGTGCTGTTTCTGGATGAATTTCCGGAATTCCGCCGCGATGTGCTCGAAACCCTGCGCCAGCCGCTTGAGGACGGCAGAGTTACCATCTCGCGTGTCGCCGGTCAGGTGACGTATCCGGCACGGTTTCAGCTCATTGCCGCGATGAATCCCTGCAAATGCGGCTGGTACGGCACGGAACGCTGCACCTGCACCAAGGCTGCCGTTCAGCAGTATCTGCACCGTCTGTCCGGTCCGCTGCTCGACCGAATCGACCTGCAGGTTGCTGTGCAGCCGGTTGAATACGCCGCGCTTGCCGCACGAGGTCAGGCCAGCGAGGAACACTCCGCCGACATTCGTGCCCGCGTGCTCGCCGCGCGCGAGCGGCAGTATGCCCGACAGGGCGCCGACGTGTGCAACGCCGCTATTCCGCCGCCGCAGCTTGCCGAGCACTGCCCGCTGAGCGCGAATGCGTCTCGTATGTTTGCGGCCGCATTTCAGCGACTGGGGCTGACCGCCCGTGCGCATGACCGCGTACTGCGTGTTGCCCGCACGATCGCCGATCTGGCAGACAGCAGTGTCATCGAGGCTGAGCATCTCGCCGAGGCTCTGCAGTACCGTTCACTCGACAGAGCCGCGGGTTCTTGACAGCTTGTGGAAAAGTCTGTGGACTATGTGTATAAATTTACAATTACTGTAATTTCACCTAAATTCGACCATTTATTGACATACTGGTTTGTTTTATCGGCAAACCAACAACCAGTCAGGAGGAAAATTCAATGTCTCATCCTATCGCTCGCCGTGCCGGTATGCTTGCGCTGACTGCCGCAATGCTCATGCCGAGCGCGGGAGCATTATCCGATGTGTCCAACTGGGCGCAGGAAGGCGTTGCCGCTGCGCAGAATGCCGGTCTGGCACCTTCGTCCCTGTCCAACAGTGCCGCTTCCGGCTCTATCACCCGCGCAGAGTTCTGTGCCGTTGCGCTGAACGCCTACAAGGCTGTCAGCGGCAAGGCTGTCTATGTTTCGGGCAAAAAGCCGTTCGAGGACTGCTCAGACCCCAATGTCACCGCAGCTTACCTGCTCGGCATTGTAAAAGGCCGCACCAACGGCAACTTTGATCCGGATGCCAAGATCAGCCGCGAGGAAATGTGCACCATGCTCGACAACATCCTCGCCGCTGCCGATATCGAAGCCACTGAGATCGCCGGTGATGCCTGCATCGAGGATTACCCCGATGTAAGCATGATCAGCGATTACGCAATGCAGCCGGTCGTTATCATGGTCGATCATTCGGTCATCAACGGCATCACCGATACCAGCACGGACACCACCATTCTGGCTCCGTCCGGCACCACCACCCGTGAGCAGGCGCTGATCATGGCAAACCGCTTCTGCACCGCCTTCAAGCCGGATAAGACGCCGATTGCAGCGGTTGACGGCTCCACTAACCTGCCGACCACCGCCGGTTCTTCCACCTCTGCCGCAACCACTATCGCCGGTCTGCCGAAGACCGAGGCCGAGAAGATGACCTACGTTTACGGCGCAGGCAACGGCAAGTACCAGTCCGCAGCTGAGGCTGAGGCTCACATGGTAGAGATCGTGGTTCCGGTATGGCATCTGCAGTCCAACGGCACCAAGGTGGCCTCCAAGGCTTATCTGCAGGTAAACGCTTCGCTGGCTTCCATCTATCAGGCAATCTTCGAGGAGATCTTCAACGGCTCCGAGAAGTTCCCGATCTATGATGTAGGCTGCTACTCGTGGCGCACCGGCGAGCACTCGCAGGGCACCGCAGTTGATATCAACCCGGACGAGAACATGGAAGCTACCATCAACTCGGACGGTTCCCTGTCTCCGACCTGCGGCACCCACTGGACGCCGTATATTGATCCGTACTCCATCCCCGAGGGCGGCGATGTTTACAATGCCTTCACCAAGTACGGCTTTACCTGGGGCGGCAACGGCTGGCGCACCAAGCGCGACTACATGCACTTCAGCTACTTCGGCCGCTAAGCACTACATACGAAATGGCAAAAGAAGGGACGGCTTATCGTTAGCCGCCCCTTATCTTTTGTGAAATTTGTGTAACTTTACAGGAATTTAATTTGCATTTTTAGAATAACATGCTATAATAATATATAGAGTACATTAGTAAGGAGGCATGACATCATGAGAAGACTTTCTATTCCGCAGAAGCCCGACCGTCCGGACATCGACGATCTGATCTTTGGTGATGACCATAAGACGCAGAGCGAAAAGTAACCGCACTTTTTGATCGGTTCCACGCAGGGCTTGCAGAGAAACAGCAGCCGCGTGGTTTTTTTATACCTGTTTTTGAAAGGAAACATATAAAAATGGAATCATCCAGTCCCGCGTCACGGACAAAAACGTAACACCCGAAGCATTTTTAATGCCTCGGGTGTTTTATTTTGGTCGTTTCGATGGCGGTAACGGTGTCGGTATATCGGTCAATCCAAGCAAATATTCCAGATTGACCTGATAGAAACGAGAAAGTAGAATCAGAATCTCCAACGGAAATTCACGCACACCGTTTTCATAATTGCTGTATGTGTTCTGCGCTACCTTTAGATATGCGGCAATTTCACGCTGTTTGATATCCCTGTCTTCGCGCAATTCTTTTATGCGGTTGTGCTCCATATGACCACCTCGCATTTACCTTAACTTATCTCGAAACATGATATTGACTTTTATCTCGTTTCGAGATATAGTGTATGTAAGGTGGTGGAATATATACGACGGGAGGAAAAAGTATGTGGTATGATTTTGAAGCTGCATTTGAGAGTAAGAAATCTGAAGCAGAGGAAATGCTGCACGACGAAGATAAGCTACTGGAATTCATCAGCAAAGTCTTGAAAAAGCTGGATACAATTCCAGTTGTAGGCTCGTTGCTGGGAGATATTCCGCTGTTGTGCATGATCGTTGTCGATTATGTTAAAGGAGAGTATACCGAAATTCCGTTAGCAAGCGTGATTGGCATTATTGCAGCATTGATTTATTTTTTCAGTCCGGTTGATTTGATTCCGGATTGTATTCCGGGGATTGGGTTGTTGGACGATGCGGCAGTTATTGGAATTGCGATTAAGGCAGTGGATAATGATTTGCAAGCCTATAGAGAGTGGAAAGGAATGTAATTATGGCAACAAGAAAAACAAGAAGTGATTGCACAGTAGGAGCGTTTGAAAAGAAGCATGGTTTACCGTCCGGAGCGATTCGTAATCCAAACGGCAAAGATGCAAGAGCGGATAAGAAAATAGGAAATCTGCGCAAAGATTTTGCAAATGCCAAAAAGAATAAGAAATAATAAAAACCACCACGTTTCCGTGGTGGTTTTTATTATGCAATTTACGGCCGTTTCCTCTTAACCCACTCCTACCTCCTCACTCCTAACTTCTACCTTACACAATCTCTTCATTCTCAACTCTCCACCCAAAATATCAATTTTAATTACATTAAATAGGTAAAATAAAACCCCACCCTGCCGATGCAGTCCAATTAGTAACCTGCACGACTCATGCAGGTGGGTCCTCTGTTTGATACCTCTGCGCTTCCAACTTCCGTGTATACCCGGGAGGCCTGCTGCTCAGTATCAAAACTTTCCGAAGTCCCGTACTAAAAATGTGGGTTAAAAAAGGACTGCTGTCGAACAGGGCAGGATCTTACCGAAATAAAATGCTTTGCTTCCGATAACGAAGCTGCGCTGTTTATTCTTATTTTATGCCATCGGCCGGAGAATTACTCCTCCTCTGCCTCGGCGCGTTCCATAACGATGTTGAACACTGCATCTGCGATCTCGTCATCCTCGACCGCCTCGAGCAGCTCTTCGCCGTTCTCCTCAACGATCTGCATGATAACGACCTCTGCATCCTCCTCGATGGAGATCTCTGCAGGGATAAACGCCAGATAGGTCACGCCATTATATTCCACGGTGTCGATATGCTCAAACTCGACCTCGTTGCCGTCCTCGTCGATCAGGGTTACAAAATCATTGCCGTATTCCTCGCTCATGGGTCCGGCACCTCCTTAAATTCATAGTAAAGGGGAGCAATCAGGTGTTTCCTGTCCCTTGTATTAAGCATAACAAATTATGACGTATTTGTAAAGCCTTATGTTGTGCATTCAGCACTACGCTTTACACGATCATAGTATGTCTGTTGCTGTAATAATCATACCAGTTAAAAAACATGAAATAAAGCCTTGACTTTGCAAATTAATTCTGGTATAGTAGTTGAGGTAACAAGGAAGAAGGCATGTCCTCACCCGCAGCGAAGCAAACGGGTCAATAAAGCACAGAAGCCGCTTTGCGCGCTCTGCGATTTTATTTGGAGGACGGTCTGAATGATCAGTCCTTTTTCTTTTTGTCTTAAACCGATTTCGTTTGGAGGTGCTTACCAATCAGCAGCATGGAACATCAAATCAATGAAGAGATCCGCGACAAGGAAGTTCGTCTGATCGGTGACGACGGCGAACAGCTCGGCATTCTGCCTATTCAGCAGGCACAGGATATCGCCGTAGAAAAGGGCATGGATCTGGTCAAAATCGCGCCGCAGGCTAAGCCGCCTGTCTGCAAGATCATGGATTACGGTAAATTCCGCTTCGAGCAGGCAAAGCGCGAGAAGGAAGCGCGAAAGAATCAGCGTGTCGTGGAGATCAAAGAGATTCGCCTGACGCCTAATATCGACATCGGCGACCTGAACACCAAGGTAAAGAACGCTTGCCGCTTCCTGCAGGACGGCAACAAGGTCAAGGTTTCGGTTCGCTTCCGTGGCCGTGAGGTCACGCACGCGTCGCTTGGTCAGGATCTGCTCCATCGCTTCGCGGAGCTGTGCTCGGAGTGCAGCACGGTAGAAAAGCAGCCCAAGCTCGAAGGCCGCCAGATGCTGATGTTTCTGGCGCCCGCAAAGGACAAGTAAAACCAACGCGCAGATATAGCGCAAATTCAGAGAGGAGCAAAACCTTATGCCTAAGATCAAAACGCACAGCGGTGCAAAAAAGAGATTTTCCGTTACCAAGAACGGTAAGTTCAAGCGCGGTCACGTTGGCAAGCGCCACCTGCTCAACGGCCATGGCAAGACCACTAAGCTGAAGCGCCACCTCCGCAAGGAAGGCTTCGCAGATTCTACCAACGTAGCACAGCTGAAGCGTCTGCTGCCGTACAAGTAAGTTAGAAAACAACATCTTTCATATAGGAGGCAAACACAATGGCAAGAGTTAAGGGCGCAATGATGACCCGTAAAAGAAGAAAGAAGATCCTGAAGCGTGCTAAGGGTTACTGGGGTTCCAAGTCTACCCACTACCGTGTAGCCAACCAGGCTGTAATGAAGAGCCTGAAGTACGCTTACATCGGCCGTAAGCACAAGAAGCGTGACTTCCGTCGTCTGTGGATCACCCGCATCTCTGCAGCTTGCAAGACCTGCGATATCAACTACAGCCGTTTCATGAACGGTCTGAAGAAGGCTGGTATCGACCTGAACCGCAAGATGCTGGCTGACCTGGCTGTAAACGACCAGGCTGCATTCGCTGCACTGGCTGAGAAGGCTAAGGCTGCACTTTAATTGCATAACAAAAACGAGTCTGTGAAAGCAGGCTCGTTTTTTGCATTCAGCGTTCCGCTCGGGACGCTGTTTTCATATTCCGCGTTCCTCTGCCCTATACTGTGATGGTAAGGAGTGTGATGAAATGGGTCCGTCCATTTACTTAGGGGTACAAGGCTACGGCTGCGCCTGTGCCGAGGATAAAGATCGGTTTGCGCATCGGTTTCGGCAGGCCGACAGCGTATGCTGCTATGCCGTGTGCGATAAAGGCCGATACGCCATCCAAAATCGCCTGCAGGAAGGTCATGCGTATCATTTGACCATCCGGCAGGGAACGGTAATACAGGCCATTCTCAGCCGTCCGGACGCACAAGGCGTAATCCATGCCGTCAGCGGCAATTCCATCACAGTAGACGGCATGCACCTTCCCTGCCGCGCTGTGTTTGAAATCCGCACACGAGCCGGCGGCGCTGTCGTTCTGCCGTGCTTTCTCACTGGCCGGATCGTCGGAAGTTATGCACAGGTGTTCGGCGGTGCTGCGTATATCCGGCCTGCTCCGCGGATGTACCATCCGCCGGTTCACGGCATTCCCGGTCGGCGCACGATGCAGAACCTGCTCCGAACCGCCTTGATGCCCGTCGGCACCGCGCTGTACGTCTACGGCGGCGGCTGGAACTGGCAGGATACCGGCTCCGGCAATACCGCCATGCACATTGGCCTGCCGCAAAGCTGGATTGACTTCTTCGACTGTCAGAACGCCTGCTATACCTACCGCAGTGACAGCAATCCCGCGCACAGCTACTACCCGACCGGCGGCTGGAACCAGTACGGCTATGCCGGTCTGGATTGCTCGGGCTATCTCGGCTGGACGCTGTACAATACCCTACATACCGAGAGTGCGTCTGTCTCCGACTGTGACGGCTATGTCACGCCCGCCGCCGAGTTTGCCCATACGCTTGCCCAAAGAGCCTGGGGTACCCTTTCCCGTCAGGACTGCGGCAACGGCCTGCAGGAGCCGTCCTCGCTCCATCCCGGCGATATCTTCAGCATGGACGGTCATATGTGGCTGTGCATCGGTCCCTGCCGAGACGGCAGCATTGTCATCGCGCACTCTACGCCCTCGCCCAGTAAAACCGATTGTAAAGGCGGCGGCGTGCAGCTCAGCGCGCTCAATCCCGCGAGTGATGCGGATAAGAACTGTCAGGCGTATCGGCTTGCAGAACGCTTTATGCAGCGGTATCCGCGCTGGAGTGCAAGGTATCAGGTGCATCTGCTGCCCTATTCGGTTTATGGGAAGCTGTCGGAGAATCCGCATACAGGGTTGTTCCGGTGGAATGATTTTCTCTCAGATAAAGAAGGTGTTCGGGAACAGTTTGCGGAGGAGATTCTGCAAATTGAGAATTGAAAATGGGGAATTACGCGACGGTATCATTTTTCATTTGTTCATTATCAAAGGATAGAAACCTTGGTGTCTATCCTTTTGGTTTCCCAGCTAAGAGTTAGCACCCGCTCCGGCTTCTTTAGCAACCAACAAAAAACAAAAATCCACTTGCTTTCGCAAGTGGACTAACTGGAGCGGCTGACGAGGCTCGAACTCGCTACCTCCACCTTGGCAAGGTGGCGCTCTACCAGATGAGCTACAGCCGCATATTCCTTTCATCTCGCTTTTGGCTTACCGCCTCAAAGCAAGATTTATTATATCAGGTGATGTGTCCCCTGTCAACACTTTTCTTTCTTTTTTCGCAAATTTTTCCGAAATACAGAAAACCGACGGCACACACCGTCGGTTTTCTCTTTCTCTTTTCCTTTTCAGCTTCTCAGTGCACCCAGACCTCTTCGTGCTCGCCGCGGCGCGGACGATTGAGCAGATGCCGAATCGCCTCCTGTGCAGGCATGCCGCCGTACAGCACGGCATACATCGCTTCGGTGATCGGCATGGACACGCCCTGCTGCTGTGCAAGGTGATAGCCCGCCTCGGTCGCGTAATAGCCCTCGACCGTTGCACCGACCTCCTTCATCGCCTCCTGCGCAGTCGCGCCCTTGCCGATCAGGATACCGGCACGGCGGTTGCGCGAGTGCATGGAGCAGCAGGTTACGATCAGATCGCCCACACCGGACAGGCCCGCAAATGTCTCCTGCTTGGCGCCCAGCTTGACGCCCAGACGCGCAATCTCGGTCAGACCACGGGTCATGAACGCCGCCTTGGAGTTGTCGCCCAGACCCAGACCATCCGAAATACCGGCGCCGAGTGCGATAATGTTCTTGAACGCACCGCCCAGCTCACAGCCAATGATATCAGACGAGGTGTACACGCGGAAATTGGTATCGTTCATGAACGCCGCCTGCGTCAGCTCAGCCGCCGCACGACTCTCCGAAGCGGCTACGATAGCCGTCGGAATGCCGCGTGCAACCTCCTCGGCGTGCGTCGGACCGGTCAGCGCAACGACCGGATTGCTGCCGTTCATCGCGTTCGAGATGGTCTCGGAGAACCGGCAGTAGCCGTGCTTGGAGTCCAGACCCTTGCCGACGTTGACGATAACCGTATGCGGCGGCACGATCTTCGCCAGCTGCTCCGCCGTGCTCGCTACCGCGAAGGACGGCACCGCCAGCACGACCAGATCCGCCTTGGCAGCGCCGGACATGTCAGTCGTAATCTCAATGCCCTCCGGAATGACAACACCCGGCAGCAGCTTCTCGTTGCAGCGCTCGCGGTGCAGCAGGTCACACTCCTCCTGCAGATAGGTCCACGAGGTTACTTCATGTCCGTTCTGGTGCAGCAGCATCGCCAGTGCGATGCCCCAGCCACCGGTACCCAGTACAAAAACCTTCATGTTACTTCTCCTCTCCGTCAGGCGATGCTTCGATCGTCTTTTTGCTCTTAAAAGAGAATTTATTTTCCGTGCCGTGCAGGATGCGTCCGATATTCGAGCGATGCATGAAAACGACTGCCGCCGCCATGCCGAACGCCATCGCCGTCAGCACCGGATCGCGATAGAACAGCCATGTCGTGATCGGAAAGCTGACCGCGCCGAGGATCGAACCGAGCGAGATCCACTTTGTCAGCACGACCGACAGAATGAACAGCGCGAATGCAATGGCGAACACGCGCCAGTCAAAAAACGCGAGCATAACCGCGCCGACCAGCACACCCTTACCGCCCTTAAAGCCGAAATACAGCGGGAACATGTGGCCGAGGATAACAAAAATACCCGCTGTCAGCTTGCCGACCGGACCGCCGAGCGCCCAGCCGACCGAAACCGCTGCGGCACCCTTGGCAATGTCACCAAGCAGAACGAACAGCGTCTTTTTCGCACCCATCGTGCGGTACGCGTTCGTCAGGCCGGCGTTTCCGCTGCCGTAGTTGCGGATATCCTTGCCAAGCGTCACCTTGCTGACAATGATCGCAAAGCTGAGCGAGCCGAGCAGATACGCGCACACGGCAATGATCGCAAAATGCGTAAGTGTCATGTTGCCCTCTCCTTACTGCGACTTGTCGCTGCGCTCGCGGATGACCATGCGTACCGGCGTACCGGTCAGACCGAACACCTCACGGATCTGGTTTTCCAGATAACGCTGATAGGAGAAATGGAACAGACGCGCGTCATTGCAGAAGCAGACGAATGTCGGCGGGCAGGTAGAGGCCTGCGTCATATAGAAGATACGCAGACGGCGGCCCTTGTCCGTAGGCGGCTGCACACGTGCGGTTGCCTCTGCGAGAATGGCGTTGAGTCGGCCGGTCGGAATGCGCATATGGTTCTGCTCATATACCTCATGGATGAGCGAGAACAGCTTGTCCACGCGCTGACCGGTCTGCGCGGAAATGAACAGCACCGGTGCGTACGGCATGTATGCCAGACCCTCACGGACACGCAGCGTGTACTCCTTCATGGTGGAGCCGTCCTTCTCAACCAGATCCCACTTGTTTACCACGATGATGCACGCCTTACCGGCGTTGTGCGCCTCTCCGGCCACCTTGGTGTCCTGCTCGGTAACGCCTTCGGTCGCGTCAATCATGATAACGCATACATCGGCGCGCTCTACCGCCAGCAGCGAACGCATAACCGAGAATTTCTCGATCTTCTCGTCCACCTTGCTCTTCTTACGGATACCGGCGGTGTCGATGAACGTAAACTTACCGTGGGCGTTGTCCACATCGGCGTCTACGCTGTCGCGGGTCGTACCGGCGATATTGGAAACGATAACACGTTCCTCGCCGAGCACGCGGTTGAGCAGGCTGGACTTGCCGACGTTCGGCTTGCCGATGAGGGCCACACGAATGCGGTCCGCGTCCTCCTCTTCCTCGTCTGCCGGCGGGAAGTATTCGTAAGCCGCATCCAGCAGCTCACCGACACCATAGCCATGCAGCGCAGAAATACCGTACGGCTCGCCCAAACCGAGGTTGTAGAACTCATAAAACTCCGCCGGAGGATCACCCGGCTTGTCGCACTTGTTGACAGCCAGCACGAGCGGCTTGCCCGAGCGCAGCAGCATGGACGCAACGTCCTGATCGGCGGCAGTAATGCCGGTGCGCAGATCGGTGATCAGGATAATGACATCCGCATGCGAGATCGCAGTCTCTGCCTGAAAGCGCATGAACTGCAGAATCTCGTTATCGTTCGACGGCTCAATGCCGCCGGTGTCGATGACGGTGAAATCACGACCGCGCCAGTCGCTGTCAGCGTACAGGCGGTCGCGGGTAACGCCCGGCGTATCCTCAACGATGGAAAGCCGCTTGCCCGCCAAGCGGTTGAACAGCTGCGACTTGCCGACATTCGGACGACCGACGATCGCAACAATAGGCTTTGCCATAAATTCCCCTCCTTTAAGGTCAGTTTAAGACATTTGCAAACAAATTACAAGCAAGAAATTCGTTAAAAGTCGCGCGTCAGCGCGCATTCAATCGAATTTGCTTCGCAAATCCATAAAAAGCCGCAGCATGTATGTGACTTTTTATGCAAGAACACAAATCAGTGCGCCGCAAGGACGCGCTGATTTGCGCCCGGGACATATCCGAGCCGCGCTCGGTACGTCCCTCTCGATGCAAAGGCGAGCCTTTTCATCGAAACCTGAAAAAAAATGGAGAAAGCTATCCGGCCTTCTCCATTTTTCCTGTTCTGTTTTAAGGCTTACGCTTCCTTAACGGACTTAACCTCACGACCGTTGTAATAGCCGCAGGCCTTGCACATTCTGTGCGCCAGCTTCATCTCGCCGCACTTCGGGCACTTAGCCATGCCGGGCAGAGAGAGCTTCCAGTGGGAGTTACGACGCTTGTCGCGGCGTGCCTTAGAAATTTTACCCTTAGGTACTGCCATGTTGGATACACCTCCTACTCTATCGTCTTATTTTTCAATACGAACTCATTCGCCCTTGTCGGAATCGAGCAGGGCGCGCAGCGCGGCAAATCGCGGATCGATCTGCTTTTTATCGCAATCGCAGTCGGTCACATTGCGGTCGGCGCCGCAGTGCGGACAGAGGCCTTTGCAGTCCTCTTTGCACAGATAGGTCATCTGTACCTGCAGGATCAATGCCGGCACCAATACGTCCGCAGGATCCACGCTGTCGCTGGTCAGCACAAAAAGATCGTCCTCTTCCTCCGCCTCGGGGTCATCCGAGAGCATCATATCAGCTTCGGCTGAGAGCGGAATCTCGAGCGGTTTCAGGCAGCGTGCGCATTCGGTGGAGTAGATCGTTTCGATCGAACCCGCCAGTCTCACAACACCGCTTTCATTGGAAACCACGCCTTTGATGTGGACAGGGCTTTGAAACGGCTTCGCGCCATAGAGCTTTTCGTCCGTCAGGTCGATCGTTTCATCGAACGGAATCGACGCATGTGCAGACGCATTCAGCTTTTTTAAGTCAATCTTCATGTCAACCTCACATGGTACTAAGATAGTATACTACAAACAATCGGTCTTTGTCAACCAAAAAATCTACAAAACACGGTATTTTTCCGAACTGTCCGCCCGCACTTTTCTTTTTTCGGAAAATGCGGTATACTGGTTTCACCCAAACGGGCAAATTAACGGAAAAGGATACCCTGCCTTGAGAGAATATTATATCACAAAAAACGACAGTGGACAACGTCTGAATAAATTTTTAGAAAAAGCCGTGCCGCTTTTATCCGGCGGCATGATGCACAAATACCTGCGATTAAAGCGCATCAAGGTCAATAACAAGCGCACTGAAGCTGCCTACAAGCTCGCCGAGGGCGATTCCGTGCAGCTTTACCTCAACGACGAATACTTTGACGCGCCCAAGGAGGAAGAAGCCTTCCGCCGCATCAAAACGCCGCGCGTGCGCGTCGTGTACGAGGACGAGCACATCCTGCTAGCGGATAAGGCGCCGGGCATGGTCGTTCACGCAGACGAGCACGGCGACACAGATACGCTCATCGCGCACATTCAGGCGTACCTGTTTCAGTCCGGCGCGTGGAATCCGGATGATGCCGCGTCATTTGCACCAGCCCTCTGCAACCGCATCGACCGCAACACCGGCGGCATTGTCATCGCGGCAAAGACCGCTGAAGCGCTGCGCATATTAAATGATAAGATCAAGGACCGCGAGATGGAAAAGCGGTATCTGTGCATCGTGCACGGCAGACCCAAGCCGCCCGAGGGGCTGATCGAGAACTATCTCCGTCGTGATGAAAAGCGCAAGCAGGTCACGCTGCACAGGACCCGCGTGCCGGGTGCCAAAACCGCACGCACGCGCTACCGCACGCTCACGTCGCACGGCAGACTGTCGCTCGTGGAGTGTGAACTGCTGACCGGCCGTACGCACCAGATCCGTGCACATATGGCGTCCATCGGCTGCCCGCTGCTCGGCGACGGCAAATACGGCACGAACGAACTCAACCGTCCCTACGGCGAAACCGGTCAGGCGCTCTATGCCTATTCCCTCACCTTCCGATTCGCGCAGGACGCGGGAGCCTTGCAGTACCTTAACGGAAAAACCTTCACAGTCAAGGACATTCCGTTTGTGAAGAAGTATTTTCCGAACTTCAAGCCATGAGTAATTGAAAATGGAAAACGCTGAGCCGTGGCTCAGCGTTTTCCTTTATGCGATTTAGTTATCGTCCTGCAGGGCATCAAAGCCTTCTGCGCCGGTACGAACCTTTACGACGTTCTCCACATCGTAAACGAAGATCTTGCCGTCACCGATATGACCGGTATACAGAACCTTCTTGACCGTCTCAACAACGGTTTCAACCGGAACCTTGGATACAACAACCTCCATCTTCATCTTGGGCAGCAGGGTTACGTCAACCTCAGCGCCGCGGTAATACTCGGGAGCGCCCTTCTGTACGCCGCAGCCGACTACGTTGGTCACGGTCATACCGGATACGCCGATGGATGCCAGTGCTTCCTTCAGAACCTCAAACTTGGACTGCTTTGCAATGATAACGATCTTGCTCAGCTTGTGGCCGCCGGCAGCAGCCGTGCCCTCTGTGGTAACCTTGGTCACCGGAACAGCCTTTTCGACTGCTACCGGGATGGTATCCTTGATCTTTGCAGCGGTTTCGCCAGCCTTGGTGCCCAGAACAGTAGGAACGACCGGCATAAAATCTGCGTATGCGGAGGACAGGCCATGCTCAGGCTTATCCAGACCCATGATCTCCTCAGCCTCGCTTACACGCAGGCCGATGGTGTGCTTGATAACATTGAATACGATGGTCATGGTGATTGCAACCCATGCAATGACTGCAACGACACCGAGAACCTGAATGCCGAAGAAGTGGAAGCCGCCGCCGTAGAATACGCCGAGAGGCTCAACTTCGGTGCCATTATAGTAAGCGAACAGGCCGGTAAGAATCGTGCCCAGTGCACCGTTGATGCAGTGAACGCCGACAGCGCCGACCGGATCATCGACCTTGAGCTTCTGATCGACAAATTCGATACCGAATACAACAGCAAAGCCTGCGCAGATACCGATGATAACCGAACCGAACGGAGTAACCACATCGCAGCCTGCAGTGATGGCTACCAGACCTGCCAGAGAGCCGTTCAGCGTCATGGAAACATCAGGCTTCTTGTAGCGGATCCAGGTGATGCACATAACGGTAACGGTTGCAACAGCAGCCGCCATGTTGGTGGTTACAAATACACGGGATGCAACCTCAGCACCGCCGCCCGACAGTGCAACGGTAGAGCCGCCGTTAAAGCCGAACCAGCAGAACCACAGGATAAAGCAGCCGAGAGCGCCGAGCGTCAGGGAGTGACCCGGGATTGCACGAGCCTTGCCATCCTTGGTGTACTTGCCGATACGGGGACCGAGGATTGCAGCACCGACCAGAGCGGCAACGCCGCCAACCATATGTACCGCCGTGGAACCTGCGAAGTCGTGGAAGCCAAGCTCCGCGAGCCAGCCGCCGCCCCAGATCCAGTGACCGGAAACCGGATAGATAACCGCAGAAATAATCATCGAGTAAATGCAGTATGCAGAGAATTTGGTGCGCTCTGCCATCGAACCGGAAACAATGGTCGCAGCAGTTGCACAGAATACGGTCTGGAAGATCAGGGTCGTCCAGTCGTAGCCCTCACCGACAACGCCGTCCGCGAAGAAATCAAAGCCGCCGAAGAACGGGCTTGCCGCACCGAACATGATGCCGAAGCCAAGGATCCAGAAGATCGGCGTGCCGAGCGAGAAGTCCATCAGGTTCTTCATAATGATGTTGCCGGCATTCTTTGCTCTGGTGAAGCCGGTCTCAACCATTGCGAAGCCCGCCTGCATAAAGAATACCAGTGCCGCCGCAACAAGCGTCCAGCCTACGTCCATCGACGCAGCAAGTTCCATGATATCCATTTTTAATAACCCCCTTGGAAATAGAAATGGCGTATATCTCCACCATTCCCGAAGGAACAGTGGAAATACACGCCATTGTGTATAGAAATATATTTTCTAACGAATGTAATTGATGTCTGCTCTATTAAACGTAGAACAGAATGTCGGAGTAGGTCGGGAACGGCCAGAACTTCTTGCCTACCAGACCCTCCAGCTTATCAGCCGGTACGCGAACCGCATCCATTGCGGAGATGACAACATCGTGGTAGTAATGTGCTGCCTTCTGGCTATCATCGGTCGGAACGGCTGCAACAGCCTCGTCGAGTGCTGCGCTCTTGGTGTACAGCTCCTCGGTCAGCTCGGAAATCTTGCCCAGCAGACCTGCCTCCATGCCGCCGGTAACGCCTGCTGCCTTCTTGGCATTGACGGTGCCTGCCAGCTCGTTCTCAAATGCGATGCACGCCGGAGTGATCTCCTCGCGTACCATATCGCTCATGGTCATAGCCTCGATGTGCAGGATCTTGTTGTACTCCTCAAGCTGGGTCTCCATACGGGAATGGATCTCCTCGGCGGTGTAAACGTTGTGCTTTGCGAACAGGTCGAGGTTCTTCTGGTCAACGTAGTGCGGGAATGCATCTGCCGCGCTCTTGAAGTTGAGCAGGCCGCGCTTCTCCGCCTCGGCAACCCAGGACTCGTCGTAGCCGTTGCCGTTGAAGATGATGCGCTTGTGCGCCTTGATCTCGCGTTTAACGAGTGCGTATACAGCAGCCTCGAAGTCCTCAGCGCCCTCCAGCTCGTCAGCGAACTGGCGGAGCTCCTCGGCAACTGCGGTATTCAGCATAACGTTTGCACACGCGATGTTGACGGCCGAACCCAGCGAACGGAACTCGAACTTGTTGCCGGTGAAAGCAAACGGAGAAGTACGGTTGCGGTCGGTGGTGTCCTTCGGGATCGGCGGAAGAACAGCAGCGCCCAGATCCATCTTGGTCTTGTAAACGTCGGTGTACTCCGCACCGGACTCGATAGAATCAAGGATCGACTGCAGCTCATCGCCGATGAACATGGAGATGATAGCCGGAGGCGCCTCGTTCGCGCCCAGACGGTGATCGTTGCCTGCGGATGCAACCGAGATGCGGAGCAGATCCTGATACTCGTCAACAGCCTTGATAACAGCGGTCAGGAACAGGATGAACTGAGTGTTCTCGCTCGGGTTCTTGCCCGGCTCGAGCAGGTTCTCGCCCCGATCGGTGGAAATGGACCAGTTGTTGTGCTTGCCGGAGCCGTTTACGCCCTCGAACGGCTTCTCATGCAGCAGGCAGGTGAAGCCATGCTTCTGCGCGACGGTACGCATGACCTCCATGGTCAGCTGGTTGTGGTCGGTCGCGATGTTGGTGGTAGAGAACACCGGCGCCATCTCGTGCTGGCACGGTGCAACCTCGTTGTGCTTGGTCTTGGAGAGGATGCCCAGCTTCCACAGCTCCTCGTCGAGCTCCTGCATGAAAGCAGCTACACGCGGACGGAGTGCGCCGAAGTAGTGATCATCCATTTCCTGACCCTTCGGCGGCATTGCACCGAACAGGGTGCGGCCGGTAAAGATCAGGTCCTTGCGCTTTGCGTAGTCCTCGCGGTCGATCAGGAAATATTCCTGCTCCGGGCCTACGGTGGTGGTTACACGCTTAACATCCTTGCCGAACAGCTTGAGGATGCGGCACGCCTGTGTGCTGATGGCGTCCATCGAGCGCAGCAGCGGCGTTTTCTTATCGAGAATCTGACCGGTGTAGGAGCAGAATGCGGTCGGAATGTAAAGGGAACCATCCTTTACAAATGCGTAGCTGGTCGGGTCCCATGCGGTGTAGCCGCGTGCCTCGAAGGTTGCGCGCAGACCGCCGGACGGGAAGGACGATGCGTCCGGTTCGCCCTTGATCAGCTCCTTGCCGGAGAACTCCATCATCACATGACCGTCATCGGTCGGCGTGATGAACGAGTCGTGCTTTTCGGCGGTGATGCCGGTCATCGGCTGGAACCAGTGCGTGTAATGGGTTGCACCCTTGCTGATCGCCCAGTCCTTCATTGCCGTTGCAACAACAGCAGCAACATCGGCGTCGATCGCGGTGCCCTCGCGCATGGTCTTCTTCAGCTTCTTGTAAACGTCCTTGGGAAGACGTTCTTTCATCACAGTGTCGTTAAACACCATGCTGCCGAACAGCTCGGGAACATTCGTAATGCTCATGAATGGTTCGCTCCTTACATATGTTAATTTTAATAGCAAACAAACTGAATAAAACAAATCAGGCGCTGCGGGTCGTGTGCCCACAGCGCCTTTGCTGTTTACACTTTGCATTATAGCCGTCCTGCCTTGCTTTGTCAAGGGAGATTATGGTGTTTTTTTCATTTTCGGAAGATTTGCTACAACATACTTAATTTTCGCTTGTCCGCACCGTCACTTCCTGTGCAAAATGCGAAAATTCACTTTTTTATGTTCTTTGCGCTTGACGATTCCCGGTTTTCTGCTATAGAATATTAAGCGAACAAAGGTGTTCGCCATAGCTGAGGATTTAAGGCTTTTGATCCTCTGCTGCGGCGAGCACCTTTTTATTTTGTTAAGCAGCCGGTACATATCGCCTTCCATCTGAAAGCACCCGCCGAAGCCTGCTTCTCTGAATCCGTAATTTCAGCGCAATATATAAGGAGGAAGCACCATGTTACAAAAAGAAGGGCAAGTCCGCATCCCCGCAGGCTGCGCGATCTCCGGTATCTTCCACAAGGACGGCACCCGTGAGAACGGCACCCGCATTATCGACTCCATCCGCACCATGCACGATCGTTCCAACGGCCTGGGCGGCGGCTTCGCCGGCTACGGCATCTACCCTGAATACGCCGATTACTATGCGTTCCATGTATTCTATGATACGCAGGCAGCCAAGGAAGAGTGCGAGCGCGAGATCGAGCGTCACTTTGACATTGTAAACCTGTCCAAGATCCCGACCCGACGTCATCCGCGCATCACGGATGCCCCGATGATCTGGCGCTACTTCGTCACGCCCCTGCCGACCAAGCTGGCAGCCAGCCAGCTCGAGGAGCGTGAGTTCACCTCCCGCTTTGTCATCCGCATCAATCACACGCTGAACGGCGCTTACATCTTCTCCTCCGGCAAGAACATGGGCGTTTTCAAGGCAAACGGCTTTCCCGAGGACGTTGGCGAGTACTATATGCTGGAAAACTACGAGGCCTACTCCTGGACCTGCCATGGCCGTTATCCGACCAACACACCGGGCTGGTGGGGCGGCGCGCACCCGTTTGCACTGCTCGACACCACGGTCGTTCACAACGGCGAGATTTCCTCTTATGATGCAAACCGCCGCTTCATTGAGATGTTCGGCTACTCCTGCGACCTGCTGACCGACACCGAGGTCATCACCTACATTATTGATTACCTCGGCCGCAAGCTGGGCCTGACGTACAGCGAGATTGCAAATGTCATTGCGGCTCCGTTCTGGTCCACCATTGAAAAGCAGGAGCCGAAGGAGCGCGAGCGTCTCACCTATCTACGCAATGCCTTCGCTTCCCTGATGGTTACCGGTCCGTTCTCCATTCTGGTCGGCTACACCGGCGGCCTGATGGCGCTCAACGACCGACTCAAGCTGCGCAGCATGGTTGTCGGCGAAAAGGACGACACCGTATACATCGCCTCCGAGGAATGCGCGATCCGCGTCATCCAGCCTGAGCTAGATAAGCTGTGGGCGCCCAAGGGCGGCGAGCCGGTCATCGTTAATCTGAAGAACGGAGGGAACCAGTAATGGCTATCGATTTCTTATATCCGCAGTATGAGGTCGTCCGCAACAACGACCGCTGCATCAACTGCCGCGCCTGTGAGCGTCAGTGCGCGAACGAAGTACACTTTTGGGACGCCGACAACAACCGCATGCAGGCGGACGAGTCCAAGTGCGTAGCCTGCCACCGCTGCGTAGCGCTGTGCCCGACCCGTGCCCTTAAAATCGTAAAGACCGACCACACGTTCCGCGAGAACGCCAACTGGACCGGCAAGGCGATCTCCGAGGTTTACCGTCAGGCAGGCTCGGGCGGCGTGCTGCTGTCCTCGATGGGCAACCCGGACCCGCACCCCATCTACTGGGATAAAATTCTCATCAACGCTTCGCAGGTTACCAATCCGTCCATCGACCCGCTGCGCGAGCCGATGGAGACCAAGACCTTCCTCGGCAAAAAGCCGGGCAAGATTGAGCGTGACGAGAACGGCAATCTGGTTCCCAATCTGGCGCCGCAGCTGGAGCTCAACCTGCCGATCATGTTCTCCGCAATGAGCTACGGCTCGATCTCCTACAACGCACATGCCGCACTCGCACGCGCTGCAAGCGCGCTCGGCACCTATTATAATACCGGTGAGGGTGGTCTGCATCAGGACTTCTACCAGTACGGCCCGCACACCATCGTGCAGGTTGCATCCGGCCGTTTCGGCGTACATAAGGATTACCTCGAAGCCGGTGCTGCCATTGAAATCAAGATGGGTCAGGGCGCAAAGCCGGGTATCGGCGGCCATCTGCCCGGACTCAAGGTCGGCCCGGATATCTCCAAGACCCGTATGATCCCGGAGGGCACGGACGCGATCTCTCCGGCGCCGCATCATGATATCTACTCCATCGAGGACCTGCGTCAGCTGGTTTACTCGCTGAAGGAGGCTACCGAATATAAGAAGCCGGTTATGGTCAAGATTGCAGCCGTAAATAATGTAGCAGCAGTCGCTTCCGGCGTGGCCCGCTCGGGTGCAGACATCATCTGCATCGACGGCTACCGCGGCGGCACCGGTGCGGCTCCGACCCGCATCCGCGACAACGTCGGCATCCCGATCGAGCTGGCGCTCGCCGCTGTCGATCAGCGTCTGCGCGATGAGGGCATCCGTGATGAGGTTTCGGTCGTTGTCGGCGGCTCCATCCGCAACTCCGCCGATCTGCTCAAGGCCATCGCGCTCGGCGCGGACGCATGCTACATCGGCACCGCGGCTCTGCTGGCAATGGGCTGCCACCTGTGCCGCACCTGCCAGACCGGCAAGTGCAACTGGGGCATTGCAACCCAGCGTCCGGAGCTGGTCAAGCGCTTGAATCCGGATATCGGCTCCCAGCGTCTCATCAACCTGCTCACTGCATGGGATCACGAGCTCAAGGAAATGATGGGCGGCATGGGCATCAACTCCATCGAGGCACTGCGCGGCAACCGTCTTATGCTGCGCGGCATCGGCCTGACCGACCGTGAGCTGAACATCCTCGGCATCAAGCACGCAGGCGAATAAGCACAGGAGGTGCGCGAAAATGACAACTGTACAGGCAGGACTTACCTATTATAAACAAGTAAACGAGCAGATCCGCGCAGCGCAGGACAGCGAGATCACGGTTGAGAACGTGATCGGCCAGCGCTACATCGGCTGCGGCTCCACCGACCGCAAGATCACCGTGCACGGCACGGCAGGCAACGGTCTCGGCCAGTATCTGAACGGCTCCACCATTGAGGTCTTCGGCAACGCGCAGGAGGCCGTCGGCGACACCATGAACGCCGGTGAGATCGTTGTGCACGGCAACGTCGGCGACGCCTGCGGCTACGCGATGCGCGGCGGCAAGATCTATATCAAGGGCGACTGCGGCTACCGCGCCGGTATTCACATGAAAGCCTACCAGCAGCACTTCCCTGTTATGGTAGTCGGCGGCAAGGCGGGTTCGTTCCTCGGCGAGTATCTCGCCGGCGGTCTCATCCTTGTGCTCGGCATCGGCCAGAACGGCGCGTACCCGGTCAACAATTTCTGCGGAACCGGTATGCACGGCGGCAAAATTGTGTTAAGATGTGATAAAGCACCGACCGATCTGCCGCGTCAGGTCCTCGTGAGCGAGGTCTCCGCGGACGATATGACCGAATTTGCACCGTATATCAAGGAATACGCGCAGCTGTTCGATGCAGACGCGGAGAATCTGCTTTCGCAGAAGTATTTCGTCCTCACGCCGAACCCGGAGGCTGGGTATAAGCAGCTTTATACCTTTGAGGCTTGATTTTGCTCTCAGAGTGAAAAACTCCTGCAAGGCAGGAGTTGGAAATGAGGAGATGGGAGTTACCTGATAGGTGTAACTCGCAGGTGCCGTCCGTAACAACACGCAAACGAATTGTGCGACACTGTTCTGTCGCACCTGCGTTGATTTAACCGTATGTGTAGCAGAACGGTATCTGACACTGTGTATGGGTTTCGACAGGGGAGTACACTGTGCTCCCCTGCGGTAGAAAAAATCCTCTGCCGTTCCCCTTTTCGGAGCGGTCGCCGCTCTCTGATTTTCGCCAGACTATGAAATAAAGGAAACTGGAGTCCCAAGAGGATAGAAACCTTGGTGTCTATCCTTTTGGTGCCCCAGCCAAGGTTTGGCACCCATTCCGCATTCTTTAGCAAAAAATTTATTCCTCAAGATACATTATGAAAAGGAGGCTTGCCCTATGGACACCACCATGAGCGAAGTCGTACAATTTATTCAGGAGAACGACGTAAAGTTCATTCGTCTTGCGTTTTGCGATATTTTCGGCAACCAGAAGAACATCGCCATCATGCCGACCGAGCTGGAACGCGCCTTCGAGCAGGGCATTCACTTCAACGCGGCGGCACTGCGCGGCTTCCTCAACGTGGATGCCTCCGACCTGCTGCTGTTCCCCGATCCGGCAACGCTTTCCGTTCTGCCGTGGCGGCCGGCTCAGGGCCGTGTAGTGCGCTTTTACTGCGACATTCGCTATCCGGACGGCACGCCGTTCGAGGGCGACGGCCGTCATTTGCTGCGTGAGGCCAACCGCCGTGCGCGCCGCGCAGGCTACTCGCTGACCATGGGCACGGCAAGCGAGTTTTACCTGTTCGAGCTGGATGAAAACGGCCATCCAACCACCATTCCGCACGATCACGGCGAGTATTTCGATGTAGCGCCGCTCGACAAGGCGGAAAACGTGCGCCGCCAGATCTGCCTGACGCTTGAGGAGATGAACATCCAGCCGGAGTCCTCGCACCACGAGCAGGGTCCCGGTCAGAACGAGGTTGACTTCCGCTACGCCGAAGCCCTTGAAGCGGCCGACAATTTCGTCACCTTCAAGTGGGTCGTCAAGTCCATGGCATCCTCAAGCGGCCTGTTTGCGTCCTTCCTGCCCAAGCCGCTCCCGCATGCGCCGGGCAGCGGACTGCATCTGTCTGTTTCGATAAACAAAAACGGCAAGAACCTGTTCCAGCCCTCGTTTGAAGAATCTGCCGAGGGCCAGAGCTTTGTGGCGGGCATTCTGCAGCGTGCCGCCGAGATGACCATCTTCTGTAATCCGCTCACCAACTCGTTCCAGCGTCTGGGTGAGTTTGAAGCGCCGAAGTACATCACATGGTCGCACCAGAACCGCTGTCCACTCATCACCGTGCCGCTGACCGGTGATCACTCCGCCAACCGCATGAAGCTGCGTGCGTTCGACGGCTGCATTAACCCGTACATCGTATTTGCCCTGCTCATCCACGCCGGTCTTGACGGTATCGAGCAGGGACTGCCCCTGCCGCCCGCCTGCGACGAAAACCTGTTCACCGCTTCCAATGAAGTGCGTGCCAGGTACGAAGCACTGCCCGGCGCCCTGTGCGACGCGATCCGCATCGCCAAGGACAGCGACTTTATCACCAAGTACCTTCCCGAAAAGGCACGCACAGCCTTTTTCGCCGCCAAGCAGGCCGAGCACGACCGCATCGTACTTGCCGACGACCGCACGGCTGCCGAACGCTCCCTCTATTTTGAACGCTACTAATCCCGCATAATACCGTTTGAAAGGAGGAGCACACCGCATGGAACGCATTCTTCTCGTTTCTGCAACCGAAAAATCCCGCACCATGCTTTCTCAGTTTTTAACGTCCTGCGGCGTACAGGCTCAGCTTGCACCTGCTTCCTCCGGTGCGGAGGCCCGGCGCATGCTGGTGGACGGCTCGTTTGATCTAATTCTCGTTAACACGCCGCTGCCCGATGAATTCGGGCATGATATGGCACAGCAGGCTGCAAATGATACGCTTTCCGGCGTGATCCTGCTCGCTAAGGCCGAGATTGCGGACAGTGTTGCCGAAAAGGTCGAGGACGACGGCGTGTTCGTCGTACCCAAGCCGCTCTCGCGCGTGCTGTTCATGCAGGCGCTCCGCATGACGCGCGCCGCGCGCAGCCGCCTGACCGGCCTGCAGAGCGAAAACCGCCGTCTGCAAAAGCGCATTGAGGATATCCGTCAGGTAGACCGCGCCAAGTGTCTGCTCATCGAGTGCTGCGGCATGACCGAGCCGGAGGCGCATTCCTACATCGAGCAGCAGGCTATGAACCAGCGCCGCTCCAAGCGAGACATCGCCGAGGACATCATCGGCGAAAAAACGCCGTGATTTGTGCGATACCGCTTAAAAACATCTCATATCTCACGCGAAAATTTTTTCGGTTTTTTCGATTTTATAGAGAAATTCCCGACAGATTATGATATACTAAATGGTGTATGAGCAGAGAAGCTCTGTCTTTCCCTGCCTATATGCCATTTTGTTATTTTCTAAGGAGGGAATCCGTGTGAAGCTGGCTTTCACCAAGATGCACGGCTGCGGCAACAATTATATCTATTTTAATTGCTTCGACCAGACTGTGCCCGATCCCGAGTCGCTTTCGATCAAGCTCAGTGAACCGCACTTCGGTATCGGCGGCGACGGCATTATCCTTATTTCTCCTTCCGACAAGGCGGATGCGCAGATGCGCATCTTCAACGCCGACGGCTCGGAGGGAAAAATGTGCGGCAACGGCATCCGCTGCGTGGGCAAGTACCTGTACGACAACGGCATGACCGATGGCCGCACCACCATCACCATTGACACGCTTTCCGGCGTAAAAACGCTTGAGCTGACCGTCAAGGACGGCAAAATGCAGTCCGCCCGCGTGGACATGGGTGCAGCCATTCTTGCTCCGCGGGAGATTCCCGTTGATATGGACGGCGAGAATGTCATCAGCGCACCCATCGTTGTGGATGAAAAGGTCTACCACATGACCTGCGTTTCCATGGGCAACCCGCACTGCGTTATTTTCCAGAAGGAGGATGTGGACGACCTCGACCTTACGCGCATCGGACCCAAGTTCGAGCATCATCCGCTGTTTCCGGAGCGTGTCAACACCGAGTTTGTCAACGTCCTGCCGGACGGCAGCCTGAAAATGCGCGTCTGGGAGCGCGGCTCCGGTGAGACATGGGCGTGCGGCACCGGTTCCTGTGCAACCGGCGTGGCAGCATGTCTGAACGGCTTTGCAAACAAAAACGAGGATATCGTCGTGCACCTGCGCGGCGGCGACCTCACCATTCGCTATACAGATGAAACCGTGTTCATGACGGGCGCGGCAACGACCGTATTCAAGGGGGAAATTGAGATATGACAAAGTACATCTTCGTGACCGGCGGCGTAGTTTCCGGTCTGGGCAAGGGCATTACTGCCGCATCTCTCGGCCGTCTGCTGAAAAGCCGCGGCCTGAAAATTGCAGCGCAGAAGCTCGATCCCTACATCAACGTAGACCCGGGCACGATGAGCCCGTTCCAGCACGGCGAGGTTTACGTTACCGACGACGGCGCAGAGACCGACCTCGACCTCGGCCACTACGAGCGCTTCATCGACGAGGACCTGAACAAGTTCTCCAACCTGACCACCGGCAAGGTATACTGGAATGTTCTGAACAAGGAGCGCGCCGGCGAGTACCTCGGTGAGACCGTGCAGGTTATTCCGCACATCACCAACGAGATCAAGTCCTTCATCTACTCGGTAGGCAAAAAGACCTCGGCTGACGTTGTTATCACCGAGATTGGCGGCACCACCGGCGATATTGAGTCCCAGCCGTTCCTCGAGGCGATCCGTCAGGTTGCTGCTGAGGTTGGCCGCCGCAACTGCCTGTTCATCCATGTAACACTGGTTCCGTTCATCTCCGGCTCCAATGAGCCGAAGTCCAAGCCGACCCAGCACTCGGTTAAGGAGCTGCGCGGTCTGGGCATCTCTCCGGACATCATCGTAGCCCGCGTTGACCAGCCGATGGATGACGATATCAAGCGCAAGATTTCCATGTTCTGCACCGTACCGGAGGACTGCGTAATCGAAAACCGCACCCTGCCGGTTCTGTATCAGGCACCGATGATGCTCGAGGAGAGCCATCTGTCCGACATCGTCTGCCGTGAGCTGTCCATCGGCGCAGGCAAGGGCGATATGACCGAGTGGCAGGAAATGCTCGAGCGCATCGCAGCCCGCAAGGACCATGTGAAAATCGCGCTGGTCGGCAAGTACGTCAAGCTGCACGACGCATACCTTTCGGTTGCAGAGGCACTGCAGCACGGCGGCTACGAGACCGGCTGCTTCGTCGATATCGACTGGGTAGACTCCGAGGAGATCAACGACTCCACCGTGGACAAGCTGCTCGGTGAGGTTGACGGCATCATCCTGCCGGGCGGCTTCGGCGCACGCGGCGTGGAAGGCATGATTTGTGCAGCAAACTATGCGCGCACGCAGGGTATCCCCTACTTCGGCATCTGCCTTGGCATGCAGATCGCGGTTATGAGCTACGCACGCAACGTGCTCGGCTACGCGGATGCAAACTCCAGCGAGTTTGACCCGGATTCCACCCATCCGGTCATCGACCTGATGGAGAGCCAGCAGGGCATCTCCAAGAAGGGCGGCACGATGCGTCTGGGCGCTTATCCGTGCAAGATCCGTCCGAATACTATCATGGCATCGGCGTACGGCGAGGAAATGATTTCCGAGCGTCACCGCCACCGTTACGAGTTCAACAACAATTTCCGCGAGGAGATTGAAAATAAGGGCATGCAGATCACGGGCACCTCGCCGACCGGCGAGCTTGTGGAGACCGTTGAGATCCCGAACCATCCGTTCTATATCGGCGTACAGTTCCACCCCGAGTTCAAGTCCCGTCCCAACCGCGCTCATCCCCTGTTCAAGGCGTTCGTCGCGGCATCTCTGAAAAGGAGCCAGAACAACAATGCAGACTAACAAGAACTACGACAATCTCGAGCAGAGCTATCTGTTCTCCACCATCGCACGCAAGGTGCGTGAGTACTCCGAAGCACATCCGGAGGCTGATATCATCCGTCTGGGTATCGGCGACGTAACCCGTCCGCTGGTACCGGCTGTTATCGACGCACTGCACGCAGCCGTTGAGGATCAGGCCAAGCAGGAGACCTTCCACGGCTACGGCGATGAGCAGGGCTACGGCTTCCTGCACGAAGCACTGGTCGGCTACTACAAGTCCCACGGCGTAGAGCTCGCCACCAATGAGATCTTCATCTCGGACGGTGCAAAGAGCGACCTCGGCAACATTCTCGACATTTTCGGCACTGACAACACTGTTCTGGTTCCGGACCCGGTTTACCCGGTTTACGTTGATACCAACGTTATGGCGGGCCGCAAGATCGTATTCGCTGACGCAAATGAGGCAAACGGCTTCCTGCCGCTGCCGGACGAGTCCGTTCAGTGCGACATCATCTATATCTGCTCTCCGAACAACCCGACCGGCGCTGCTTATGACCGTGCAGGTCTGAAGGCTTGGGTAGATTACGCCAACAAGCAGAACGCCGTTATCCTGTATGACGCAGCTTACGAGTGCTTCATCGAGGATGAGACTCTGCCGCGCTCCATTTACGAGATCGAAGGTGCTAAGTCCTGTGCGATCGAGTTCTGCTCCTTCTCCAAGATGGCAGGCTTCACCGGCACCCGCTGCGGCTGGACCGTTGTTCCGACCGCTCTGCTGGACGGCAAGCTGAACAAGATGTGGCTGCGCCGTCAGACCACCAAGTTCAACGGCGTTCCGTATATCGTACAGAAGGGCGCTGCTGCCTGCTTCACCGAGGAAGGCATGAAGCAGATCAAGGAGACCCTCGGCTACTACAAGCAGAACGCTAAGGTTCTCGCTGCGACCCTCGATGAGCTGGGTATCTGGTACACCGGCGGCAAGAGCAGCCCGTACCTGTGGCTCAAGTGCCCGAACGGCATGGATTCGTGGACGTTCTTCGACTACCTGCTTGAGAATGCCAACGTCGTTGGTACGCCGGGTGCAGGCTTCGGCAAGAATGGTGACGGCTTCTTCCGTCTGACCGCATTCGGCGATCAGGCACGCACCAAGGAAGCTGCTGAGCGTCTGAAGAAGCTGCTCCAGAAGTAAGTTTCCGCAATATCGCATAATCAAAGAGCTGTCCCGCGCGGACAGCTCTTTTTGCATAGTTGAGGTGATTCGATGGGCATTCTTTATGGTCACAGGTGCGTTTTATGCGGCGCGGATTTTCCGGTGACGACCAGCCGCACGCTGCAGCTTTGTCCGGACTGTGCCGCCGCAGTCCGGCGGGAATACCGCTGCAATGAGGTCATCTCCATTGCCGGAGCGGACGGTACGATCGCTCCGCTGTATTACCGCGGCACAGTACGCAATGCCATGAAACGGTTCAAATTCAGCAGCGCCGCCTACTGCGCGGACTGGTTCGCGGCGCAAATGTCCGTGGCTCTCACCGCACGGCTGGACGACTGGCAGCCGGATTTGGTTACCTACATGCCGATTGGATCTCTGCATTACCGCAAGCGCGGGTACAATCAGGCCGAGCTGCTTGCAAAGCTCATCGCAAAGCCGCTCTCTCTGCCGTGTAAGGCGGCACTGCGTAAGCGATGGTTCGTGAAAAAGCAGTCCGCGCAGAAGGATTATGCCGCGCGGCAGAGCAACGCAAAAGATGCCGTTCTGCCGAAGGGCAGCGTAGATTTGACCGGAAAATCCGTTGTGCTGGTCGATGATATTATCACCACCGGCGCAACGGCGGCTGCTGCCGTCAAAGCTCTGCGGGAGATGGGCGCAAGCCGTGTTTACGTCCTCGCCGCGACATTTACACCGATGAAATAACAAAAAAGACCGCTTTCGCGGTCTTTTTTGTTATTGGAAAAACTCACTGCTGTACACTCTGCCGTAATTGTCGGTAATCTCAGCTTTCAGCTGGTACTGATCAAATCCACCTTCCAGATCACGCCAGTCAACCTGTGTATAATAATAAACGTCTCCACTGACTCCTGTTTCTATATTCTCGATCTTCTTCTCTTTGATTTGCTTGCCGTTCTGATACAGCAATATACGACCACTGACCGGTGTCACACTGTCATCGCCGCAGTAAATATGCGTTGCCACATTGCCGCTGGCTGATGTGGTCTTACCATTAAAGCTAAAGCTACCGTTCTCCCACCACGCACGCACTTCGAGAGAAAAACGCTGCTTCAGGTCATACTCAGAGGCAACCATAATATTACGGATTTCTCCGTCCGTACTTGTCAGCGTCAAATAGACAGAAAACGTATCCACCAGCGGCACGCTGATTTTGCCGCTGTAACCGTTCTTGTTTTCTGCGTCGCACTCCCACGACTGGTCACCGCTGCGGACAACGAACTTTGCGGTTTCGCCGTCCAGCATTTCTTTCGGCACGGCGCTCACTGTGACAAGAAGATTATCCGCGTTCTGCGGATCTACGGTCACGTTCTCCGACCAGTCGGCTAAATCGCTGTTCTCAGCGCTCGTATTATCCGGATAGTAAATCGTACTCGGCCCGCTCTGCATCCGCAGCGTGTCGATCTGCTGCTGCATGGCGAGCACGCGCCACAGGCTGACCGCGCTGCACACAACGCTGACGCACAGCAGCCCTGCCGCTGCGATTGCCGCAATTTTCCACTTGCGGTTTCCGTTCCTGACCGGCTGGTTCTCTGCACCCGGCCACGATTCATCCGAGTCCTCTGCCTTTGGCATTAACTCCGCATCCGGACGCAGCAACGTATCCACCGGAACACCGAACAGCTTGCTCAGTTCCATTAAATTATCCATCGTGGGCACCGCCTGATCGGCCTCCCACTTGCTGACCGCCTGACGGCTCAGGCCCAGCTTTTCGCCGAGCGCCTCCTGACTCATGCCCTGCTCTTTTCGCAGTGCCGCGATTTTCTCACCTGTTGTCATTTCTGCCACCTGCCTTTCTTTTCTGTCTCCAGTGTGCCTGAAATGCCGCAAAAACGCCACCAACCCATCGTTTCTTTTTGTCAACCGACGGTTGCGGACGTCTTTCCGGTTGCAAAAAAGTCCCGAAATGTGTATTTCGGGACTTTTTGATATGCCGTATCGGTTAGGCGTTGAAGAACTCCTCGTGGATAGCCTTAACAGCCTTCTCGCTGTCCTCCTCGTTGATGAGGACAGAGATCTTGATCTCAGAGGTGGAGATCATGCGGATGTTGATGCCGGCGCTTGCCAGAGCCTCGAACATCTTGGAAGCAACGCCGGTAGCGGAAGCCATGCCTGCACCAACAATGGAAACCTTTGCGACCTTGGTGTTGATGGAAATATCCTCGTAGCCGAGCATCTCCTTCGCGTCGCGCAGGATCTTCTCGACGCGCTCTGCATCGTCCTGACGGATGGTGAACGAGATGGACTTCTTGTTATCGCGGCCGACGGACTGGAGGATGATGTCGATGTTGACATTGTGCTTCGCCATCAGCGAGAATACCTTGAATGCAGTGCCCGGCGTATCGTCCAGATTGATGATTGCTACACGCGCGCAGTTATTATCACGGGCAACACCCGAAACCAGCAGTTTTTCCATATTAGAACCCTCCTTGACTTTGGTACCCGGATTGCGGGTAAAGCTCGAAACGACCTCAAGATCGACATTGTACTTCTTTGCCATCTCAACCGAACGGTTGTGCAGCACCTGTGCACCCAGAGATGCCAGCTCCAGCATCTCATCATAGGTGATGGCGTCCAGCTTCTTGGCATCCTTTACGATGCGCGGATCGGCAGTGTAAACGCCGTCTACGTCGGTGTAAATCTGACACAGGTCCGCGCCGAGCGTTGCTGCAATGGCAACTGCGGTGGTGTCCGAGCCGCCGCGGCCGAGCGTGGTCACGTCGCCCATCTTGTTGATGCCCTGGAAACCTGCAACAATAACGATGCGGCCGTTATCCAGTTCTGCCTTGAGGCGATCGCCCGCGATGCGCTTGATGCGGGCATCCGAGTAATTGCTGTTGGTTTCCAGACCGATCTGCCAGCCGGTCAGGGATACGACCGGAAAGCCCAGCTTCTGGATGGCCATGGCCAGCAGCGACATGGAGATCATCTCGCCGGTGTTGAGCAGAACGTCCATCTCACGCTTGGACGGGCGCTCGTTGAGCTCTGCGGCCTTTTCGATCAGATCATCCGTGGTATCGCCCTGCGCGGATACAACTACAACAACCTGATTGCCTGCCTGTGCGGTCTTGGTAACAATGTCCGCAACATTCTTCAGTCGCTCGGTGTTGGCAACCGAAGTGCCGCCGAACTTTTGCACAATAAGACTCATACTAACTATGTTTCCTCCTTATATACACGGACGAGAGCACTCATCCGTCCCCTATTACAGTCGTTTTACGGTCGCACCAACCTCATCACAGCGCAGCTGCACGGCCTTCCAGTGCGGATACTGCTTCTCGCACAGCTCCTGTGCACGGGTGATGTAGTCGCGGTCGCCCTTGTAGACGATAGCCACGATGGACGGACCTGCGCCGGAAATGAACGCGCCGAGCGCGCCCAGCTTCTTGGCCTCACGCACGATGTCCTCGCCGTTTTCGATCAGACCGAAACGGTACGGCTGGTGCAGACAGTCACCGGTTGCCGCGTCAAGGTTTTCCAGCTTGCCGGTGGTCAGGCTGCCCGCGAGCAGCGCTGCGCGCGCCAGATTGTAAACCGCATCGTGATGGTCGATGGTCTTGGGCAGCGCCGCACGCGCCTTTTCGGTGGACAGCTGGAAATCCGGGATGAATACCACGAAGTCGATCGCACCGTGAACCGGCACGCGAACGTGATGCACATGGCCGTTTTCGAGCAGCGCCACGCAGAAGCCACCGAGGATCGCCGGTGTGGAGTTATCCGGATGACCCTCGATGGTAGCCGCCAGATCAATGACCGCGTTGCGGTCGAGCGGCTCACCGAGCAGCATGTTTGCACCCATGATGCCCGCAACCGTGCACGCCGAGGACGAACCAAGGCCGCGGGTCTGCGGGATAGCGCAGTCCTCAACGATGGTCAAGCCGGAAAGCGGCTTGCCACACTCGTCGTAAACGCGCTTTGCACACTGATAGATCAGATTGCTCTCGTCCTGCGGAACATACTGACCGTTTTTATCCGAAATATCAATATGATCGTTCTCTGCGAGGTCGATCACGTTGTACAGCTCGAGCGCAATGCCGATGCTGTCATAGCCCGAGCCCATATTGGCGCTCGTAGCAGGAACGGTTACACGAACCATTGTATTTCTCTCCTTTACAGAATACGCATTGCCGCACGAACTTCACCGCGTGCGTTCAGCTTTTCGGCTGCGGCGTTCATCTCTGCGGTGGACAGCTTGCGGGTCTGAACCACGAATACGTCCTCAGCAGGCTCAGTCAGACTCTCAACCGGCAGCAGCTCCTCAACATCCTTCTGTGCGCCCTTGAAACGAACGTACCATGCACTCTGCAGGGTATCCAGCGGACGGAGCAGGTGCTTGGAGCCATCGCCCCAGAAGATACGACGGCGGTTGTCCTTGTGCTCGATGCTGTCCAACATATCGGCAACAACAGCGGAAGCGGTAGCCAGCTTGCCGGCGCCCTTGCCGTAGAACATAACCTCACCGGTCGCATTGCCGTCGATCATGATGGCGTTGAATACATCCTCAACAGCGGCCAGCGGGCTTTCCTTGTGGATGAGATGCGGTGCAACATAAGCGTAAGCGGTGCCGTCCTCGCAGCGGACCGAGCGGCCCAGCAGCTTGATAACGCAGCCCAGCTTGTCGGCGTTTGCTACGTCCTCGAGGGTGATCTTAGTGATGCCCTCGCAGGAAACCTGATCCGGATCGAACTTATCGCCGTAAGCAAGGTCGGACAGAATGCAGATCTTGCGGCAGGCGTCGTGACCCTCGATGTCAGCGGTCGGGTCCTTCTCGGCATAGCCGTTGAGCTGTGCCTGCTTGAGCGCATCCGCAAAGGTAACGCCGTTGTGGATCATCTGGGTGAGAATGTAGTTGGTCGTGCCGTTCAGAATGCCGCAGATTTCGTTAAACTCGTTGGCAGCCAGGCACTGCAGCATCGGACGGATGACCGGAATGCCGCCGCCGACGGATGCCTCGAACATGTAGTTTACGCCGTGCTCCTCGGCAATCTTGAGCAGCTCCTCACCCTTGGTAGCAACCAGCTCCTTGTTGGAGGTGCATACGCTCTTGCCAGCCTCGAGGCAGCGCTTGGTGAACTGGTACGCAGCGCCCACGCCGCCCATTACCTCGGCAACGACTGTTACCTCGGGGTCGTTCTCGATGACAGAGAAATCGGTTACAAATTTATTGCCATACGGCAGAGAGGAGAAGTCGCGCAGGTCGAGGACATACTTTACCTCAACCGGCTCACCAACGGTCTTGGCGATCTTGTCGGCGTTCATGTCGAAAACCTCGTATACGCCCGAACCGACAGTGCCGTGTCCCATGATTGCTACTTTAATCATATGCTGATTTCCTTTCATCAGTTAAATTAGCGTTCTGTATACCGCCGGACGGTCATTCAGATGCCAGAATTTCCACTTTGCTGACGCCTTCCATTGCTTCTGCACGGTGCACAAGCTCTTCGGATGAGTATTTCATCTCACCGGTGCGGGCCGAAATAGTGACCGATGCCATTCCTCTCATCGGAATGGACTGGTTCACCGTCAGCAGGTTTGCACCCGAGCGTGCCATCAGCCCAAGAATGCTCGACAGAACACCCGGCTGATCGTGCAGCATGAAATGGTAGGTGACGATACGGTCGGTGGTTGCCTCAAAGAAAGGGCGAACGCCGTCCTTATATTTGTAATACGCACTGCGCGACAGACCGGCGATCTTTGCCGCTTCGCTTGCCGTAGCCGCCTTGCCCGAAGCGATGGCTTCATTCGCTTCGATCACGCGCTGAAATACCTCCGGCAGCAGGGTGCGCTCCACGAGATAATACTTTGGTTTTATCATGCGATGTCTGTCCTCCCTAAAAAGACACTTGTCTTTTTCACGCTCATCTATCATACCATATCCATCCACCGAGCGCAAGAGAATAACTGATAAATTTCCCTAAATTCCGACGAGTGTTTTGTTACTTCTGTCAAAAGCTCCCGCTTTTCCTGTGAAAAGTGTAAGTGGCTTTTTGCTTTATTTTGTGTTATACTATGTTTACATCTGTAAACAATCGGAGAGTTTTATTATGCATCAGAAAAACGAAAACGGAACCTTTACCTCAAAAATCGGCTTTGTGCTGGCGGCGGTCGGCTCTGCGGTCGGCATGGGCAACATCTGGATGTTCCCTTACCGCACCGGTCAATACGGCGGCGCGGCTTTTTTAATCCCCTACCTGCTGTTTATCGCATTGTTCGGCTATGTCGGCCTGTCCGGCGAGTTCGCCTTCGGCCGTATGACCGGCACAGGTCCGATCGGCTCGTATGAATTTGCGATGAAGTCCCGCGGTAAAAAGGGCGGCGCCATCCTCGGTACGATTCCTCTGCTCGGCTCGCTCGGTATCGCCATCGGCTACGCCATCATCGTCGGCTGGGTGCTGCGGAGCGCGTTCGGTGCACTGACCGGCTCGCTGATGAGCACCGAACCGGAGCAGTTCTTCACGGAAATGAGCAGCACGAATTTTTCCAGTGTGCCGTGGCACACCCTGGTTATCCTGCTGACGGCGGCTGTGCTGATCTTCGGCGTGTCCGGCGGCATTGAAAAGATCAACAAGGTGATGATGCCCGCATTCTTCATCCTGTTCATCATTATTGCTATCCGCGTAGCCTTCCTGCCGAATGCGATCGAAGGCTACAAATACCTGCTCGTACCGCAGTGGGAATACCTGTTCAACCCGCGCACATGGATCATGGCGATGGGTCAGGCGTTCTTCTCGCTGTCGATCACCGGCTCGGGCATGATCATTTACGGCTCTTACCTGCCGAGAAATGAGGATGTTGTACATTCGTCGTGCATGACCGCTGTGCTCGACACCTGCGCCGCTATGCTTGCCGGCTTCGCCATCCTGCCGAGCGTATTCGCGTTCGGTCTGGACCCGGCCTCCGGCCCCAAGCTGCTGTTCATCACCCTGCCGCGTGTATTCCAGCAGATGCCGTTCGGCCGTCTGTTCGCGTTCTTCTTCTTTATTTCCGTGCTGTTCGCGGGCATTACCTCACTGGCGAACATGCTGGAAGCAGTCTCTGAAGCCGCGCAGACGCGCCTCAAGCTGAGCCGAAAGGCCGCTGTCCTGCTGTCGTGCGGCGCCGCATTGGCGGTTGGCCTGTTTATCGAGCGCGATACGCTCATGGGTACGCTGATGGACGTTATCACCATTTACGTCGTGCCGATCGGTGCAATCCTCGGTGCGGTTATGGCGTACTGGGTGCTCGGCATTAACAAGATGGAGCAGGAGCTGATGAACGGCCGCAGCAAGCCGCTCAGCCGCGCCTTTGCGCCGCTTGCGAAATATGTGTATATCTTCCTTGCCGCACTCGTCGTATTCTTCAGCTTTATTATCCCGGGCGGTATTGGGTAAATCTGTGCTATAAAAAAGGACTTCCTGCGGGAAGTCCTTTTTTCATGCAGGAATGGAGAATGGGAAATGCCCCATCTATACGTGCATTCTCCATTTTCAATTCTCAATTACGATTCTTCATCGAGGAAGAATATACTCTCCACCGGTTGTTCCAGCAGCCGCGCGGTTTTAATCGCCAGCTCGAGGGTCGGGTCGTATTTATCGTTCTCCATCGCCACGATGGTCTGCCGCGATACCCCGAGCAGCTTTGCCATGTCCTCCTGCCGCAAGCCGCGCGCCTTGCGGCGTTCTTTAATGTTGTTCTTCATCTTCAGCGCCAGAACTTCCATATCAAATCTGCGAATATCACGACCGGAATGAAAATACGCTTTACAATATCCCCAGCGAGCGCACTTTTAGACGGTGGATTTTCCTCGTCGTCTTTTGCGGCACGGTAGGTCACGATTGTTCTGTAAACACCCTCGAACACCATGCACACGAACCACAGAATCGCAAACTCGCTCACATTTTTGCCGAATGCAATGATATCCACCAACATCACCACGAACAGCCCGACCGTCATCAAGCGATAGGCGATAATCGCACCATTGCGTGTGATCGTGTTCTGCATTTCGTCCTGCGCCCAGCCGTTGGCCTTCGCAGAAGCGCGTGCACGAGCAGTCTTTCCGGCCTGTCCCCAGTCCTCCCAGAGCATAAAAGCCAGCCAGAATGCCGCAAAAACAACCATTACGACCACGCCTATACCGGTTTCGGTTGTAAACATAGGTGCACCTCCCTACATCCAGAAAACCTTCACCACAATCCACAGATACATCAGATTATTGAACACACTGTGTCCCATCTGTTTCCACATTTGCGTTTTATCCTCATCGCCCGCCATATTGCGAATGGTTTTGATGATAATAAACAGCACCTCAGCAACAATGGACACGATTGCCAGGACACTGAGTTCAATCGAGCGATAATCACGGAACAAGCGGCTGTAACCAAGATAAATGATAACACCGGCCTGCAGCACACGGTAGCCGATCAAGCGGCCCTTCACATTGACGGCGTGCGCCATCTCATCAATATTCCATTCCCAGTCCTTCATGATTTTTCTCGCTCGCGGCGATTGTCCTTCTTCTACCCAGTCGTGCCACAGACTCGCTGCAAGAATAACCAGCGGCAGCACAATCGCAACCACAACAACCTGCACCTTCTGTGTCATATCGTACATATCCCAGCTCATAAGCGCACCTCCTACCAGTTTTGCGTTAGAACCGTCATTCCGACGGCCAATCCGATCAGCGCCGCGCAGAACGTCAGCTTTGCGATAAGGAAAGCCAGTCTCGGCGGATGCTCCTCATCACCCTTTGCTTTGCGGAACGTCTGCACAAGTATAACAGCCGCCTCCGCCATGCCGGACACGACCAGCAGCGCACACAACTCCATTGCCGCCTGCCCTTTTACCAGCAGCCGATAATACAGGCACGCCGAGATTCCCGCCTGCGTCACGCGGTACGCGACCGCCTGCGCCTGTGTGATGATGGCGTGCTCCATCTCATCGGTCCTGCTGTCGAGTGCTTTGGCGGCTTTGCGGGCCTTTTTCGATCTTCCGGCATCCATCCAGTCTTTTACCAGCCATGCCGCCAGCAGGAGCACCGGCAGACCGATGCAGACCCACAATACCTGCATTTTCTCGGCTGATGTGTACAAATCCCACCGCATAAAAGCACCTCCTACCCTTGATGCTGTTTGCTAAAATGTAAAGTTCTCTTTACATCCTCAAGATAACAGACGGACAACAAAATGTCAAGAGTATTTGACATTTCAAGCAAAGAAAAACCCCACAGAATTTTCTGTGGGGTTTTGTGAATGTTTACTGATCCTGCTTATCCGGGTCGAGATCCTTTTCGGCTTCTTCAACCTTGGCAAGCTCCTCTGCGGATTCCGCAGGCTTGCTTACCTTGGCATGCAGCTCCTGCTGCAGCTCGGTCATCAGATCCTCGCCGACGATCTTATCCGGAACGATTTCGCCGTTGTAGACCTTAACAAAGGTCTCGCCGTCCATCGTTTCGTTACGGATGAGATACTCAGCAACGCGCTTCATCTCGTCCATGTGCTCGCTCAGCAGCTTTTCACAGGCGTGATATGCGTGCTCGATAATGCGGTGAATCTCGTCGTCGATCTCCGCCGCCTTAACCTCGGAATAGCCCTTGCCGGCTGCCAGATCGCGGCCGAGGAACACCTCGCCGTTATCCGAACCGTAGTCGATCGGGCCGATACGCTCGCTCATGCCGTAGCTGGTGACCATGGCGCGTGCCATCTGGGTTGCCTGCTTGATGTCGCCATAAGCACCGGTGGAGATATCCTCCATCGTCAGCTGCTCGGCCACGCGGCCGCCCAGACAAACGATGATGTACTCCTCCATATACTTCTTGGTGCGGTAGGCCTGATCCTCCTCAGGCAGCGGCATGGTAAAGCCGCCTGCGCCGGACGAACGCGGGATGATGGTAACATGGTGTACCGGATCCTGCGTCGGCAGAACGTGGAAGCAGATAGCGTGACCGGCCTCGTGGTACGCGGTCAGGCGCTTGTCGTGCTCGTTGATGATGTGGCTCTTCTTCTCCACGCCCATTACGACCTTGAGCAGCGACTCCTCGATCTCCTCCTGCGAGATCAGCTTCTTGTTGCGGCGTGCCGCAAGCAGCGCTGCCTCATTGAGCAGGTTTTCGAGGTCTGCACCGGTGAACCCGGCAGTCGTCTTGGCAATTTCAGAGAACTTGACATCCGGGTCGAACTGCTTGTTGCGGGCATGTACCTTGAGGACAGCCTCACGGCCCTTGACATCCGGTGCGCCGACATAGACCTGACGGTCGAAACGGCCCGGACGCAGCAGCGCGTTATCCAGAATATCCTTGCGGTTGGTGGCTGCGATGACGATAACGCCCTCGTTTGCACCAAAGCCGTCCATCTCAACGAGCAGCTGGTTCAGGGTCTGCTCGCGCTCGTCATGGCCGCCGCCAAGACCTGCGCCGCGCTGACGGCCTACTGCGTCGATCTCGTCGATGAATACGATAGCCGGCGCGTTCTTCTTGGCCTGCTCGAACAGGTCGCGCACACGCGATGCGCCGACACCGACGTACAGCTCAACGAAGTCCGAACCCGAAATAGACAGGAACGGTACGCCCGCTTCGCCTGCAACCGCACGCGCGATCAGGGTTTTACCGGTGCCCGGAGGGCCGACCAGCAGCACGCCCTTCGGAATACGCGCGCCGATCTGCACGAACTTCTGCGGATTCTTGAGGAACTCGACGATTTCCTGCAGCTCGGCCTTTTCCTCGTCCGCGCCTGCCACATCATTGAAAGTGACCTTGCGCTTATCGTCCTGCGCCAGCTTTGCACGGGCCTTGCCAAACTGCATCGGACCTGCTCCGCCGCCGGACTGCTTGTTCATCATAAAGTACCAGAACGCGATCAGCAGCACGATCAGGATCACATACGGCAGGAACTGTGCCCACCACGGAATGGTTGCCGTGCGGTAATCGACCTTGGTCAGCGTGCCATCCCGCATCTGCTGCTGAATGGTCTCGCCCAGATCGTTATAGAACACGCTTCTGTAGTCACCCAGATCGTAGGTGTACGTCCGGTTTTCCTTTTTCAGATGCATGGTCAGCGTGGTGTCGTCCACGTCGTACTGGTCAACATCGCCATCCATAAAATAGTTGTAGATCTGATTATAGGATAGCGTTTCTGTCTGCTGTGTCTGGCTGACCACATAGCTGACACCTGCCAACAGGCACACCAGTATGATCAGGTAAAGGCCGAAGCCTTTCATTTTGCCTTTCAAATCGGTTTAACACCTCTTCCCTAAATTACTCGCCGCCGTAAACATACGGCTTAAGTACACCGATATACGGCAGATTGCGATACTTTTCCGCGTAGTCGAGGCCGTAGCCGACTACGAACTCGTCCGGAATCTCAAAGCCGAGGTAATCCACATCGACGTTGATCTTGCGGCGCTCCGGCTTGGAGAGCAGCGTGCACAGGCGGATGGAGTTCGCGCCGCGTGCTGCCAGAATCTGCATGAGATAGTGCAGCGTTACGCCGGAATCCAGAATATCCTCCACGATCAGCAGGTCGCGGCCGTCGATCGGCTGTGCGATATCCTTGATGATCTGCACCTCGCCGGAAGTCTTGGTGCCCTTGCCGTAGCTGGATACGACCATGAAATCCACGTTGCACGGCGTATCAATGGCACGGGTCAGGTCGGCCATGAACACATAGGAGCCCTTGAGCACACTGACGATCAGCGGGTTCTTGTCGCGGTAATCCTCCGTGATACGCGCACCTAGCTCTGCTACCTTTTCGTGAAGCTGCTCCTCGGTAAAGTAAACTTCCTTGATGTCATCTCGCATATTATAAGCCATTTTTTGATAACCCCTTTACTGTAATCTGCAGTGTATTTGCGTTATTTTTGGCTGTTCTACTGCAGTCCGCACCGATATCCTGCACCGCGATCACGCCGTTTTTATCCGCGATGACGGCCATCGCATTCCGCATATAGCGCGGAATCTTTCGGTCGATCATCAGCTTTTTGAGCGATCTGCTGCCGCCGTTTTCGGTCAGCCGCAGGGTATCTCCAGTGCGCCGCGTGCGAACACACAGCGATTCAAAATCTATTGTACCACAATCCAGACAAAAAGTATTGAATGTTTTGTAAAAAACTTCGGATTTTTCTATTTTTTTTGCGGCGAGCTTTACCGTGTCCTTCCAGATCGTCCCTGCAAATGGTAGGGTAAGCGGGATTTCCGGCCGCTCGACCGCAGTTTCAGCCTTGGGAATGATGCGCAGAACGTCATATTCACGTCTTGCGAAATAGCCGTTCGGCAAATCGGCTTCCGCAGACGGAGACGCGGTTTCCAACAGATGCTCGAGCGCAGTAATATGCTTTGCGGTTACGTCTTTAAGCGGCATATCCGCATTTTCGAGCAGCAACCGCAGCGCTCGGCTGCGAACCGCCGGTGCGGCTTCCCGCAGAGGCTGAATCTTCCACGCGCCGTTCCCGACTGCACAAAGTTGTACACAGGTCTGTGCATAACTCTGCAGGCAAGTCTCGTCCTGCCGAAGCTGACGTGAAAGCCGTGCTGCCGCCTGCACCGCCTGCGGATTCAATTCCCGCAGAATGGGAACGACCTCTTGACGGAGGCGGTTGCGCGTATAAGCTGTGTCCGCATTGGTGCTGTCAGTCACGAAATCCTGTTCGCGCTCGCGCAGAAAGGCTTCGATTTCCCGCCGCTCAACCTCGATGAGAGGCCGAATGATGCGTCCGCGCACCGGCGGAATGCCCGTGAGACCTTTCGCACCTGTGCCGCGCACCAAATGGAACAGCATGGTCTCCAGATTGTCGTCCGCATTATGCGCCACCGCGATTTTGGCTCCGTGTGCGGCATGCTCCAGCCGTGCATAGCGAATACGCCGCGCGGTCTCCTCTACCGCGGAATCGCCTGCGGCAGCGGCTATGTCCACGCGCTCGACCGTCAGTTTCACGCCGAGCTTCTCACACAGCCTGCGGCAGAAGGCTTCGTCCCGGTCGGACTCTGCACCGCGCAGACAGTGGTTGAGGTGAAACGCCCGCACAGGATACCCCAGCTCGCGCAGACTCAGCAGAAGCGCTACGGAATCCGCACCGCCGGACAGGGCGACAAGCACATTTTCGCCGGTTTCGAGCATCGTATAGTCGGAAATCGTTCGTTTTACCGTATCCAGCATGGCTTACTCCTCGTGAATGCGGTCCGGGTTGGAGAAGGTCGTGTACTGACCGACCCACTGCAGCTCAATGGTGCCGGTCGCACCGTGACGGTTTTTCGCAATGATAATTTCTGCGATATTTTTGTTCTCGCTCTCGTCATCGTAATAATCATCGCGGTAGATAAACATAACGATGTCAGCGTCCTGCTCGATCGCGCCGGACTCTCGCAGGTCGGACAGCATCGGGCGCTTATCCGAGCGCTGCTCGGACGCACGCGACAGCTGCGACAGACACACGACCGGAACATTGAGTTCCTTCGCCATAATTTTCAGCGAACGTGAAATCTCTGCGACCTCCTGCACACGATTATCCATGTGACGGCCGCCGACGTGCATCAGCTGCAGATAGTCGATGACGATCAGACCGAGTTCGTCACCCAGTCTGCGGCATTTCGCCTTGATCTCCGCAACCGTGATGGCCGGATTGTCGTCCACATAGATATTCAGTCCTGCCAGTACGCCGGACGCACGCGCGATCTTTACCCAATCGTCACCGTCCAGATTACCGGTTTTCAGCTTCTGCGACTCAATGAGCGCCTCACTTGACAGGAAACGGCTGGCCAGCTGTTCCTTGCCCATCTCAAGCTGGAACACGCACACGCCGGTGCCCTTTTTGTCGCCGCGCTCCTTATTCTTAACACTTGCCTTAGCCGCATTGAGCGCCACATTGAGCGCAAACGCGGTCTTGCCCATGCCGGGTCGTGCCGCAATGAGAATCAGGTCGGATTTATTGAGACCGGTCAGCGCCGTGTCCAGCGCGTGGAAGCCGGTGGACATGCCGGGAATTTCACTGTCCGACCGGGCACGCTCGTCCAGTTCGGTATACAGATCAGCGATAACCTCAGAAAGCCGTGACAGACCCTTAATTTCACGTCCCTGACGGATGCTGTAAATACGCTGCTCCGCCAGCTCGGCAATGCCGGAGGCTTCACCGTGGGCTTCGAGGGCGTTCTGCTGAATCTCGCTGCCCGCATCCGCCAGCTGGCGCAGCAGGCTCTTGTCACGCACGATGCGGACGTACTCGTTGACGTTCCGCGCACCCGGCGTGACCTCCATCAGCTGAAAGAGATACGCGCGGCCGCCGGCCTCGTCGTAGTAGCCCATGCGCGTGAGCATATCCAGAACGGTTACCGGGTCAATACGCTGTGCGCCGTTGAACATCGAGTAGATAGTCTCAAAGATGCGCTTGTTTTCTTCCGCGTAAAAATCATCGGCGCGCACCTGCTCGATGACCTCGGGAATGCAGTTCGGATCGACCAACATCGCGCCTAAAAGCGACTGCTCCGCAGTCAGATCCTGCGGCACCTGCCGCATCAAAAGTTCGTCGGGCACTTACTTACCTCCCTCCGCTAAAAAATAAAAATGGAAAATGGAAAATGGAGAATTGCGAATGAAGAACGAAAAATGACAACGCAGGCATAGCCTGCGTCAATCAAATCCCGCTTTGCTTGCAAAGCGCAACCTCAGATGCAGCCGTACCGAATGGTACGGCGAGCATCTCGGTCCCGCCGCAGCGACCGTGCGTTCCACGCACGGCATGAAATAGGACACGGCATTGCCGTGTCCGTAAAAAGTCGCGACATGCGCGTGACTTTTTACACCTCGACCCAGCGCCCTTGGGGCGCGTCCGGGGGTATCGCCGGTCGGTTTCTCCGGAACCGACCGGCGTATATAGGGGGTATTGGATACCCCCTATAGGTGCAGGTTAGGCCTCGACTACCTGCACCAGAATCTCGCCTGCGATATCCTGATACAGCTTTGCCTTTACGCGGTGTACACCGAAGGTCTTGATCGGCTCCTCGAGCACGATCTTCTGCTTCGGTACGTTCAGACCGTACTGCTTGTTCAGCTCCTCAGCGATTTCCTTGGAGGTAACAGCGCCGAACAGACGGCCGCCCGTGCCGCCCTTGGCCGGAACCTTTACCGGGCTCTCCTTGAGCTTCTCGGCTGCCTCGCGGGCTGCCTGCTGCTCGAGTGCGATCTTGCGTGCGTGTGCCTCATCCTGCGCCTTCTTGACGTTCAGGTTATCCGCGGTTGCCGGCTCTGCCAGACCGCGCGGCATCAGGAAGTTGCGGCCGTAGCCCTCGCTGACCTCGATCAGCTCGCCCTTTTTGCCCTTGCCCTTAACGTCGGCCTTGAGAATTACTTTCATGGTGATTACTCCTTTTGTGTTTGCTATATCGAATGCGGCGAACAGCTTCGCCTGCTTTTCGGTCTAATTACGGCTGTCGTGAAACGCCTTTTCCGACAGACTGTTATTTGTTTTCGTCCTGTTTCTCGGTCCGCTGATCGTCGAAGTAGCCGCGAATGGCATCCGTGATCAGCTTGTCGGCCTCCTCCGGCGTGGTGTTTTTTAGCTGTGCACCGGCCGCCGAATGGTTGCCGCCGCCGCCGAGTCTCTCCATCAGCAGCTGCACATTGACGTGGCCTGCCGCACGAGCGGAAACCGCCATATCATCGCCGCTGCGGAACGCAACAACGCTTGCATGTGTGCCGATGATGGACAGCAGCTCGTCTGCTGCCTGTGCGGCCGCAATACGGTCTACCTCCTCGCCGGTGATAGCGAAGATAACGCCCTGACCGCAGTTGCGCGCGGACGAGATCAGCTTCTGACGTTCCATATACTGGTCAAAGCTGGACTGGAACAGGCGCTTGACATCGCTCGACTCCGCACCTGCGCGGCGCAGATACGCTGCCGCCTCAAATGTGCGGACGCCGGTGCGCGTTGCAAAGCCCTTGGTATCCAGATAAATACCTGCCAGCATGGCTTCCGCCTCGCAGGTGAGGATGCCGCTGGTCGGCACAAGATACTGCAGCAGCTCGCTGACCAGCTCGGATGCGGACGACGCATACGGCTCGTGCAGGGATACGACTGCGTTCTCGATATAATCTGCCGCACGGCGGTGATGATCAATGACTGCGATCTTGTTGATGGATTCGAGCAGCGCCGCGCTCTCCACATAGCCGGGACGGTTTACGTCCACCACGATAAGCAGCGTGTTGAAATCGCACGCGATCATCGCATCCTCGGCGCTGATGAACACGCCCTTGTACTCAGACTGGGTTTCCAGCCGTTCGATCAGGTCATTTGCCATGGTGTGCTGACGGTCCACAACAATGTGCACCGGTCTGCCCTTGACACGCGCGGCACAGACCATACCGGCAGCAGCGCCGATGGCGTCCATATCGCTGTTCTTGTGGCCCATGACCAGCACCTGAGACGAGTCGCGGATCAGCTGGCTGAGTGCGTTGGCAACCACGCGGCTCTTGACCTTGGTGCGCTTCTCGACTTCCTCGCTCAATCCGCCGAAGAAAGCAAAGTTAAATTTATTCTTGATAACCGCCTGGTCGCCGCCGCGGGACAGCGCCATGTCGACAGCGAGTCCGGCAAACTGATAGCTTTCTGCAAGCGTTTCGCCGTCGCGTCCGATACCGATGGACAGGGTAGCTACAACGCCCTCGTGGTTCTCAATTTCGCGCACCTCCTGCAGAACGGAGAACTTGCGCGCGACCAGCTTGTCCAGCTCGGCGTTTTCGATCACGAAGATATACTTGTCGCGGTCGTACTTGCGCAGTACGGCGCTCGAGTCCTTCACCCAAGCAAACAGACGTTTATCAATGCCCGCCAGAATGTTGGATTTTTCCGAGTCGGTGGTGTTCTTGACCAGCTCCTCGTAGTTGTCGATTGCGATAACCGCGATAGCCGGACGGGTAGTCTCAGCCGCATCCCGCAGACGGACAAACTCGGTGCAGTCGATGAAATGCAGCATCATCAGCTGTCCCGCACCGCTCTGCACCATACTGCCGAATACATGGTACTGCCGCTTGCCGATGCCAAGCTCTCCCGGGAACGCGGTCTGTCCCTTGATGAGCCAGCCGGTCTCAAACGTCGGTGCGATCTCGCCCATGCGAACGCCGCTTACCGCAGTCCCCCGACCGCTGATTTCCGCAAATGCGTCATTCGCCCATACGATCTCGCCCGTGGTAGCCAGCGCAACAGCTGTCGGCAGCGGCGAGCGTGTCACCGCCGGACGGATCTCTCCGCCATCTACCTCGATGTTGTTCATCAGCTCCTGCACCTGCCGCCGCCGTGCCGCATTCATGCGCAGCGAAACAATCCGTAGGATGATACACACCACAATACCCGCCGCACCGTACACGCGGGAGAAATAAAGTCCCACGACCGCAAACAGGAAAAACAGCACATAAAACATTACGCTGTTGGGAGCCAGCATCTTCTGTAATCTCTTTTTCAAACCCCTGCCTCCTTTTGGGGACGCAAATATTCAACCTAATTATAGCAAGCCATTGTAGAAATTTCAACACTAAATGCAAACCGGTTTTGTATCTTTTCGCCGTCCGCTTGCAATTTCTGCGGCTTCATGGTACAGTAACCGTAGATTCGCATTCAGGAGGATATCATTATGCAATTTTCGTTTGCACACAACAATTTTAATGTCTGCAATCTGGACCGCTCGCTTTCTTTTTATAAGGAGGCTCTCGGTCTGACCGAATCCAGCCGCATCAACGCACCGGACGGCAGCTTCATTATTGTATACCTGACCGATGGCGTAACGCCGCATCTGCTCGAGCTGACGTGGCTGCGCGACTGGGACAAGCCGTACAACCTCGGTGACAACGAGTTCCACCTTGCCTTCCGCGTGGATGATTTCGATGCCGCGCACGCAAAGCATAAGGAAATGGACTGCATCTGCTTTGAAAATCCGGCAATGGGCATCTATTTCATCTCCGACCCGGACGGCTACTGGCTGGAGGTCATTCCCGCAAAGTAAACAGAAAACGCTTGGAGCTGCTGCTTTGAGCGTTTTTTTCATTCTCTTAACAGGATTATTCTGTTCATTTTTCGACAACGGGTGTATACTATTGAAGTTATCTCCTGACGAAAGGACTGTATCATTTGAATCCTTACCTTGATCTATACCTCACATGTGCACGGATTGGCGTATGCACGTTCGGCGGCGGCTATGCCATGCTGCCGATTCTGCAGCGCGAGGTCGTTGAAAACCGCCACTGGACAACTGAGGACGAGCTGATGGACTACTACGCCATCGGTCAGTGCACCCCGGGCGTTATCGCGGTGAACACCGCCACGTTCATCGGCTACAAAACGCACGGCATTCTCGGCGGCATTGCCGCCACGGCGGGCATGATCACGCCATCGCTGATTATTATCACGATTATCGCCGCATTTATCCAGCAGTTTGCGCATCTCGCTGTCGTGCAGCACGCGTTTGCCGGAATCCGCATCGCGGTCTGCGCGCTCGTGCTGCAGTCCGTGTGGAAAATGGCGAAAAAGGGCGTTGTTGACGTGCCGACCAGCGTTATCCTGCTCGTTACGTTCGCGGCTGTCGCCTTCTTCGGCGTATCGCCGGTTGTGATGGTCATTGTGGCCGCCATTGCCGGTATCGCTATCGGCATGATCAGGAGGAGACGCGCATGATCTTCCTTCAGCTGTTTTACGAATTTTTCAAGGCGGGTCTGTTCGCCATCGGCGGCGGACTGGCGACCCTGCCCTTCCTCAAGCAGATTTCGCTGCGGTATCCGTGGTTCACGCCGAACGATCTGATGGACATGATCGCAGTCTCCGAATCCACACCCGGTCCGATGGGTGTCAACTCGGCAACGTACGCCGGCTTCCACGCGGCCGGCATTCCCGGTGCCCTCATGGCGACCTGCTCGCTTGTGCTGCCGTCGGTCATCATCATCATTCTGGTGTCGCGTGCGCTTGATAAGTTTCGTGACTCTCCACTGGTCCAGAACGGCTTTTACGGCCTGCGTCCGGCGTCCGCGGGTCTGATCTTCGGCGCAATGCTCGAGGTGTTTGTCGCAGCGCTGCTGCATACGGAAAACTGGTCAGGCATCGCAAGTCTCGGCTCGGTCATCAATGTTCCGGCGATCATTATTTTTCTCGTGCTGTCGCTCGGTATCTGGAAGCTCAAAAAGCTGCACCCGATCTTTTTTATTTTGATTGGCGCGGTGTGCGGTGTGGTGTTTAACCTGTAAGTTTTGATTTGTTATCGTGCAGATTCTCTGTGGAACGGCGGGATGGGGCATCCCGCCGCTGCCCTCCGAATTGCACAAAAAAATCCCTTTCTCAGTCGAGAAAGGGATTCAGCTTGTCGAAAAAGCAATATTCGATTTTTATGCTTCGTGCGGCAGCACGCATTCAATCGAATTTGCTTTACAAATTCATAAATTCCGGGAGCATGTATCTCGGGATTTATACAAGGGAAGAAAAAATGTGTCCGCAGGACGCGGTTTTTCTTCGAGATTCGCTCGAAAGCGTGGTTTCGAGCGAGAGGCTGTTCGGAAAACGAAGTTTTTCGACAGCCTCAATCCCTTTCTCAGTCGAGAAAGGGATTTTCTTTTTATTTCGTGAGGTATTCCTCAATCAGCTCACACGCATCCTCAATGCAGCCCGGACAGGAGCGCCGTACATTGCCGTCGGCTACGCCCTTGAGGTCGCGGCACAGATACGCGCCGTTCTTCTGCTCAAACTTCTCCTTGAGCATTTTCGTGACCTTATAGGTCTGACCCTTGGTCGTGCCCGGCTGATCCGCTCCTGCGCTGTTCTTCATGCCCGCGAGCATGAACGCACCGCTCAGCGCGCCGCACATCTCCATGCAGCCCATGCCGAAGCCGAAGCCTTCCGACATTTTATAGGCGGTCTCCTTATCCAGACCAACCAGATCGCAGTACGCGCAGACCACCGCCTGTGCGCAGTTGTAGCCCTGATCGTGAAAATCCTGTGCCAGTTTTGCCCGTTCTGTCATAACAAATATCTCCTTTTTCAAAGCAAACCGCGCCGTAAACGACGCGGTCAACTTATTTAATACTGTACCTGCGTGAAATAATACAGGATCGCATTGCGCTGTGCACGCGCCTGCTTCTGCCAGTCCTCCTCACTGTCGATGAACTTCTGGTCCTCCTCGTTATCAATGAAGCAGAATTCACTCGTCAGCGCCGGAATATTCAGCGCCGCCGCTGCACGGTTGGTGTAATAATAATCGCCGTGGCTGCCCTCGCGGAACACGATCTGGCGAATCGGAACCCCCAGCTTTTCGTACTCGTCGAGCAGCGCCTGCGCCAGAATTTTGGTCGGGCCGCCGTTCTTGTCCGCAATCTGCGCCAGAATTTCCGCTCCGCGTGCAGTGGTGTTGGCTGCATTGTGGTGGATACTAAAGAACAGGTCCGCCGAGGACGCATACTGTTTCATAACAGCGCCGCGCAGCGTCAGCTCGCTGCCTTCCTCAAGGGTATCGCGCACCATGATAACCTTTGCACCGGCTGCCTCAAGATACTGCTTGAGGTACTGCGCCACATACAGGTTGACATGCTTCTCATCGAGCGAACCGCCGTTGTTCCCGCCGACATCGCTGCCGCCGTGACCTGGGTCGATAATGACCGTCATCACGCCATCAATGTGCGAGGTGCGCGGCGGCTGTATCGGATCGTTATCCTCGTCGCCGCTGACGTAGTCGCGCACGCGCGTCAGGTAAGCCGCACTGCAGTAGCGGCCGCTGCCCGAAGCGTTATCCATAATATGTGCCCAGCCGTTGCTGATGCTGTCAACCGCGATTTCCGCGCCGTTTTTCAGCACGCCGACCAGCGTGCCGGAGGTGCTCGGGCTCGAGCGGACAGACAGCTCGGAGTCCACGGTTACACGGTACACGCCGCTTGTGAACGTCTCGGCGGGCGTATCCGGCGTTGTCGGCTCAGTCGGCGTCGTCGGCTCGTCAGGAGTCGCCGGTGTACTCGGCGTCGAAGGTGCGCTCGGCTTGGAGATAGTCGGCTCGGTCTGCTTATCGACCGCCGCATTGTAATCCCTTACGCGCACCAGATAGTCCGCGCTGCAGTAACGGCCGCTGCCGCCTGCGCTGTCCAGCAGATGTGCCCAGCCGTTCGACAGCTTGTCCACGATAACCAGCGCATCCTTGGCGTACTCACCGACTTCGGAATAGGTTTTGCCCGGACCGCTGCGCACGGTCAGCGCCGAATGGACGTTAACGCGGTACACACCGGTCGTGAACGAAGCCGGAATCGGTGCAGGTGTCGGTGTTTTAAGCGAAACCGTGCGGCTGGGTACGTCGTAATCCGCCGTAAAACCGAGTGCAGCCGCCATATCGGCAATCTTGTAGTAGTTGTTTCCGTTGATGATGTAACCGTCAAACGAAACCTTTTTGCCGTTCACCTTGACGATAGCCGTGGTGGGTTTGCCTGCCGCACTGGACAGTGCTGCCGTATTCAGCTCTCCGCCGACCGCGGTGTAATTTTTGCCGGTCGTCAGGGTGATGACGTTGGTGGATTTCTCCCAGCCCACCTCAAACTCTGCGGTGCTGTTGCGCAGCAGATAGGCTACGTCACGCAGCTTAAAATAGTTATAGCGGTTAATTAAGTACGCCTGCGGATTGGTCACCGCCTTGCCGTTGAGCTGAAACGCGTGCGTGGTCTTTGCCGCGCTGACGACCGCTCTCGCCTGCGGCAGATCCTGTGTCAGATCCCGCTCGGCGGCAGTCTCGGTCGTGACGGCTGTGGTTTCTGCCTCCACAGCATCCTGCGGCAATTCTGCGGCCGCCGCACCCGCTGTCATATATATCGCCGCACTCAGAAATACCGCGATCATTCGTTTGAAACGCATTCTTGAACCTCCATGCTGTTTCGCCGATGGGTTGCTTTCCTGCATGCCCGCTGCGGGCATTCTTGATGGTATTTTACCACAAAACGGGGCACATTTCAACGAAATATGACGAAACCGGGGCATTTGTAATATTACAAATGCCCCGGTTATTCCATATAAGTACAATATTGCCTTAAATCTCTTCCATCTGCCTGTTGATGGAATCCTCGCAGGAACGCATGGCGTCCAACGTTTGCTGCCACAACTCCTCGAGCGTCAGTCCGCACAGCTCTGCGCCGCGCTCGATGACCTCACGCGAGCAGCCTGCCGCGAACTTTTTATCCTTGTATTTCTTCTTCAGGCTCTTGAGCTCCATGTCCTGCACGCTCTTGGACGGGCGCATGAGCGCCGCCGCACCGATCAGACCAGTCAGCTCATCGGCTGCATACAGCAGCTTTTCCATCTCGTGCTCCGGCTTGATGTCCACGCAAATCGCCCATCCGTGGCTGCATACCGCATGAATAATGCTCTCATCTGCACCGCCTTCGCGCAGCAGCTCAGATGCCTTGACACAGTGCTGCTCCGGCCACTGCTCGAAATCAATGTCGTGCAGCAGGCCGACAATGCCCCAGAATTCCGGGTCATAGCCGCGCTGCTCCGCAAAACAGCGCATGACGCCCTCAACCGTCAGCGCATGCCGTAAATGGAACGGCTCCGCGTTGTACCTGCGAAGAAGCTCCCATGCTTGTTGTCTGGTCATTTTACAAAATCCTTTCTGGCATTTTCAATGTATGCATAGGGGGAGTGCCCATATCAGTTCTGCAGCCAGCTTGGCTTTTCTCGCATTCTGACGCCTGCGGCGATGCCGAGCGCGGCGAACATGGTTACGATAGACGTACCGCCGTAGGAGAAGAACGGCAGCGTCAGGCCCATGACAGGCAGCAGACCGACATTCATAAAGATATTCATAAAGGTCTGGAACAGCAGCATGCCGCTTACACCGACCGCAATCAGCGCCGAAAACGGCGTGGAGGCGCGGTACGCCACATAAAACAAACGGATGATCAGCGCCATCAGCAGAATGATGATGAGCAGGCAGCCGAGGAAGCCCAGTTCCTCACCTGCGACCGAGAAAATGTAGTCGGTCTGGTTCTCCGGCACATACTGCATCTGGGTCATCGTGCCGTTGGTCCAGCCCTGACCGGTGAACTGCCCCGAGCCGATGGCGATCTTGCCGTAGGTCGCCTGTCGGGACTGCTCCACGTCAATGGACGGGTCAAACAGCACGAGGATGCGCGTTTTCTGGTAATCCTTGAGCACATAATTCCACAGGATCGGCACGCTTGCGATACCGACTCCGGCAGCAATGCCCAGCCACTTGAGCGGCAGACCGGCCGAGAACAGCATGATAACCGCGATCATCAGGTACTGGATCGCCATGCCGGTGTCGCCCGACGAGAGCACGACCGCCCCCATCATTACCAGCGTGTGCAGACCGACCGAAACCAGTCCGCGCCATTCGGTGATATGATCCTGTATTTCGGTCATGTGCGCGGCAATCGTGAAGATGAAGATCAGCTTGCCGAGCTCACCCGGCTGCAGGCTTGTCACGCCCAGATTGAGCCATGCACGCTGGCCGTTGACCTCAGTGCCGAGCGGCGTAAACAGCAGAAACTGCAGCAGAATGTTGCCGATCACGAATATTTTCCATAGGTCGCCCAGATTTTCCAAGTCAATCAGACTGAGCGCAATAAATGCCGCCAGACCGAGAATGATCGCGGCACCCTGTACATACAGGTTTTTCGTCGAGCCGTCCAGTGCCGTCACCGGGTTGAGCGTTGCCGAGTAAATGAGGAACATGCCGTAGATCGAGCAGATCAGTCCCAGCAGCATCAGATACAGGTCGGTGTTTTTGATATAATGCGTAACAGAGTGTACAATGGAACGAGCAGTGTCCATCAAACCCCTCCCTTTCAAAATGGAAAATTGAGAATTGAGCATCGGAAATTAAGGTATCGCCGCAAAGCGGCGGAATTAAGGCAATACCGCATAATTGAACAAGAGTGATTTGCGAGTAAATTTTGCGTACTGACGAGGCACAGTTTTGCGGTAATACTTGATGTATTACCGTAAAACTTCGGCAGCGCGGACGGAACTCGCGCAAGGAACCGAAGCCAAAGTCAGGACACAAAATTTCCGCAAAGCACCGCGGCAGTGCGACCGGAGCCTGCACAAGGAGCCGCCGCTTTAATTGTGCGGTGTTGCCTTAAATTGCAGTGCTTTGCACTGCCACACTCATTTTCCATCCTCAATTACATTTCTATATGATACCACAACACACCCCTCTTTGCGAGTAACAATTTCGGCAAATTTTTCGCGTGCTTGTATGGAAAACCGGACGAAGTATTGATATAATGAATATATTATGTTACCCGCTGCAAAATAGAGGAGGAATTTCATGTTATCCGATATTGAAATCGCACAGGGCTGTCAGATGCGCCCGATCACCGAGGTTGCCGCCGCTGCCGGTCTGGATGCCGATGATCTGGAACTGTACGGCAAGTACAAGGCAAAGCTGTCCGCAGACGTGTGGACCAAGGTGAAGGAAAAGGAAAACGGCAAGCTGGTCCTCGTTACCGCCATCAACCCGACGCCTGCCGGCGAGGGCAAGACCACGACCTCGGTCGGTCTGGGTCAGGCACTGTGCAAACAGGGCAAAAACGCGATTATCGCACTGCGTGAGCCGTCTCTCGGTCCGGTATTCGGCATCAAGGGCGGCGCGGCAGGCGGCGGCTACGCGCAGGTTGTTCCAATGGAGGACATCAATCTGCACTTTACCGGCGATATGCACGCCATCACGGCAGCAAACAACCTGCTGTGCGCCATGCTGGACAACCACATGCAGCAGGGCAATCTGCTGAACATTGATCCGCGCCGTATTGTGTTCACCCGCGTAATGGACATGAACGACCGTGCTCTCCGCAACATCACCATCGGTCTGGGCGGCAAGGTGAACGGTGTGCCGCGCGAGGACCACTTCATGATCACCGTAGCGTCCGAGGTTATGGCTATCCTGTGTCTGGCCGCTGATCTGGACGACCTGAAAAAGCGTTTCGGTGATATTCTGGTGGCATACAGCTACACCGGCAAGCCGATCTACGCACGCGACCTGCATGCAGAGGGCGCCATGACGGCACTGATGAAGGATGCCATCAAGCCCAACCTGATTCAGACGCTCGAGGGCACGCCCTGTCTGATGCACGGCGGTCCGTTCGCCAATATCGCACACGGCTGCAACAGCGTGCAGGCAACCAAGCTGGCACTCAAACTGGGCGATATTGCCATCACGGAGGCAGGCTTCGGTGCTGACCTCGGCGCAGAGAAATTCATGGACATCAAGTGCCGCAAGGCTGGACTGGCTCCGGACTGCATCGTACTGGTTGCGACCGTCCGCGCGCTCAAGTACAACGGCGGTGTAGCCAAGGCTGATCTCAATCAGCCGAACATGGATGCGCTGAAGCACGGTATCTGCAATCTGGATGCACATCTGGATAACATGAAGAAGTTCGGCGTACCGGTCGTTGTTGCCGTCAACGCATTCCCGACCGACACTGACGAGGAGATGGATTTCATCCGCGAGCACTGTGCCGAGCGCGGTGTGCGCGTAGCACTCTCCGAGGTATTTGCCAAGGGCGGCGAAGGCGGTCAGGCGCTGGCCGACGAGGTTCTGGCTGTGCTCGACGAGGGCAAGGCCGACTTCCACATGCTGTATGAGGATTCGCTCCCGCTCGAGGACAAGATCCGCAAGATCGCCAAGGAGATTTACGGTGCACTCGGCGTGACCATCGCGCCTGCCGCAAAGAAGGAGCTGGCAAACATCACCGAGATGGGCTACGGCCACCTGCCGGTCTGCGTTGCAAAGACGCAGTATTCACTCTCCGATGACGCATCGCTGCTCGGCCGTCCGACCGAATTTGTTGTCAACGTACGCACCGCTCGTCTGGCTGCCGGTGCAGGCTTTGTTGTTGTAGAGACCGGCTCGATCATGACCATGCCCGGTCTGCCCAAGGTTCCGGCTGCAGAGAAGATCGACGTAGACAGCAACGGTAAGATCACCGGTCTGTTCTAAGGCAACACCGCACAATTAAAGCTGCGGCGGTATTGCCCTAAATACAATGCAAATGAAGAGTGGAGAGAACACCGGCTGCGGTATGCTCTCCACTTTTCCCTCTTTTTTGCTGTGAAAGTGATATTATGCAAATCAGTCTTATTTTAGCGCAGCAGATTGCCGAGCTGTTTCTCATTCTTCTGATCGGCTGCGTGCTCGTCAAGGCCCGGCTGCTCAAAAGTGCGGACAGCCGCGTGCTGTCGGTCGTGATGGTGTATGCGGTTATGCCATGCGTCATCATCAACGCCTTTCAGGTGGATTACACCCCTGCCGTTGTTACCGGATTGCTGTACGCCTTTGTACTGGCGATTGCGCTGCACGCGCTGCTTCTTCTGCTGGCGCGGCTGCTACGCCGTCCGCTGCGGCTGGATGTGATCGAGCGCACCTGCATCATCTACACGAATGCGGGCATTCTGGTCATTCCGTTGGTGCGAGCGCTGCTCGGCGAGGATTATGTGATCTATTCCTGTGCGTTCCTCGTCGTACAGCAGGTTCTCCTGTGGACGCACTGCCGCAGTCTGCTCTGCGGTACGCGCGGCTTCGAGTGGAAAAAGATCATCGGCAATGTCAATATCATCGCTATTTTGATCGGCGGTGCACTGTTCATCCTGCGGCTGCCGCTGCCCGGTCTGGTGAACGATTTGTTTTCTCAGCTTGGCGCGATGGTCGGCCCGATCGGCATGCTGCTGGCCGGTATCGTTATTGCGGACACGCCGCTCCGCCAGCTGTTTATGCGCCGTCGGCATTATGTTCCTGTGCTGCTGCGGCTGATTATCTGCCCGATTATCACAGTACTGCTGCTTCGCGTCATCGGTGCGGCAAACTGGATTCCGGATGGACACAGCATTCTGCTGACCGTGTATCTCGCGTGCATCACGCCTGCATGCGCTACGGTTACTTCGATGGCGCAGCTTTATGACCGCGATGCTGAGTATTCCAGCGCACTGTATGTGCTCACAACGCTGTTTTCCATTCTCACCATGCCGCTGATGGTATGGGTGTTCGAGGTGCTTATTTAACAAAAACCCGTGTATTTCAAATGAAATACACGGGTTTCTTTTTGTCAGAAGCCCAGTTTTTCACCGATGAGCACGACCTCACAGCTTTCAAATCCGCTCGGCACGCCCATATGAATGACCATGGCGCGGCAGATACGCTCCGGACTCTTACAGTTGTGACACCTGCCGTCCACTGCACAAGGCGTTTTTTTATTCAGCCGCTTGGCATTGAGCGGAGCGGCAATATTTCTTGCCCGCTCGATGGCGCTCTGCAGGTCGGGACGCAGCTTGTTCACGCCGCACACGAAAATGCAGCGCTTCGGTCCGAACAGCGTGGCCGCCACGCGGTTGCACTTGCCGTCGATGTTGACGATCTCGCCAGTCTCACTCAGTCCGTTCGCTGAAGACAGGTAAACGTCCGGCGTCTGGCAGTACACGCCCTTGTCGATCCAATGCCAGTGCACGTCCGTGCTGTCCGCAAAGTTCTCCGGAAAACCAAGCTGCTTCATCGTCATTGAGCCGCCCATCGACACGGATTTGCCTGCACAGGTGTCTCTCAGGTAGGAAACTGCCTCATCTTTCGTTTCAAAGTAGCGGAAACCAAAGCCGTAATCGGTCAGAGCCTTTTCCGCCTTGCTCACATCGGGCACGCCGTACGCAAACAGCGGCAGCAGATCGCTCGGCTCATATGCAAGCGCGTCCGCACCGGATGCACGCAGTTCCTCCGCCGAGCGGAATCCCCAGGCAACACCGATGGCGGTCAATCCTGCGTTTACTGCGGTCTGCATATCGGTCGCGCTGTCGCCGATGTAGAGGGTCGTTTCCTTGTCGCCGCCCAGTTCGTCCAGCAGTCCGAGCACGCTTGTCGGATCCGGCTTGCGCGGGATATTCGGGCGTTCGCCATAGGTAATGCTTACTAAATCACCGAAATAGTGCTCAATCAGCGCTTTCGCGGCGGAATCGTACTTGTTCGACAGCACCCCGACCGTCACGCCGTTCTCCTTGAGCGTTTCGAGCACCGAAACAATGCCCTCATACGGATGCGTGCGGTTCATCATGTGCTCGCCGTAGAACGCGCGGAAATCCGCCAGACAGATGTCGATCATCTCGTCCGTGCGGCTCTCTTCGGGAATGCTGCGCTCGACCAGCTTGCGCACGCCGTTGCCGATGCGGATGCGCGTCTGCTCCATGCTCACCGGCGGAAAGCCGTGCTTCTCCACGGCATGGGTTACGCTGTCACACAGATCACCGAGCGAGTTGAGCAGCGTACCGTCTAAATCAAAAATGGCAGTTGTCATTTTCATACATATTCGTCCTTTTCTTGTCCGTGAAAATAGAATACCGCACCACAGAATCCCGTGATGCGGTATCATTATAGCACATTTTCTTACCCGCGCATATACGTCTTGGTAATTTCACCGAGCATGGACGAAACCGTCGGGTTGAGCGCTTCCGCGCGCACGCGCCAGCGCCAGTTCTTGCCGCCGATAGTGGCAGGCGTATTCATGCGGGAATCCGCACCGAGCGAGAGCAGATCCTGCAGGGTCGTCATAGCGATGTTCGCCGAGGACGCCCATACGCACTTGATGGCACTCCAGCCCATGGCCTCGGCGTGCGAGGTACGCAGATAGCGGTATGCAAACTGCTTTTCCGGCTCGGAGCAGATGTCCATGATCTGCTCGCACACGGTCTGCGAATCGTGCGTCGAGGTATAGACGATGCTGTTCGGCTTATAGTTGTGCGGCAGATGCTCGTTGTCGTAATCCGGCGTAAAGCCGAAAATCAGCACGCGCATGCCCGGGAAACCGCTTTCTTCGAGCAGTTCCTTGACCTCATCGGTCTGCACGCCGAGGTCCTCCGCAATGAGCGGCACCGGACCGAGCGCCTTCTCGATGGCGTTAAACAGTTCCATGCCCGGACCCTTGCGCCACTTTCCGTTGATGGCGGTCTCCTCGTCCGCGCCGACCTCCCAGTAAGCGGCAAAACCGCGGAAATGGTCGAGACGCACCACGTCGAACAGCGCCATGTTGCTCTTCATGCGCCAGATCCACCACGCGTAGTTTTCCGCCTTGTGCGCCGTCCAGTTGTACACGGGGTTGCCCCACAGCTGACCGGTTGCAGAATAGTAATCAGGCGGTACGCCTGCTACCAGCTTGGGGCTGCGGTCGGGCTTCAGCTTGAACAGCTTGGGGTGCGTCCATACATCGGACGAGTCGGCGGAAACGTAAATCGGGATATCACCGATGATCTGAATGCCCTTTTCGTTGGCATACTCGCGCAGTGCCGTCCACTGCTTGAAGAAGATATACTGCAGAAAAATCCGGAAATCCACCTCGTCACGCAGCTCTGCGGTCACTTTTTCGAGTGCTGCAGGCTTGCGGTCGCGCACATCCTTGTCCGGCCACATGTAGACCGGCATGTGATGGTATTTCTCCTCCTTGAGCGCCATAAACAGCGCGTAATCCGGCAGCCATTCACTGTTCTTCTCAGTGAAGACGGCAATTTTCTCACGCATTTCCGGTGTCACGCGGCTGTATGCCTTGCGGAACAGCGGCCAGCGGGTATCGGCCAGCTGCTCGAAATCCGCGGTATCCGCCGAAGCGTTGAAGTCGCCCTGACGAACCTCATCCGCGGTGAGCAGACCGTCCTCAACGAGCAGATCCATGTCGATCAGATACGGATTGCCCGCCGCTGCCGAAAAGCACTGGTACGGCGAATCGCCAAAGCCGGTATGACCGAGCGGAAGCACCTGCCAGTAGGTCTGGTGCGCCGCCGCCAGAAAATCTACAAAATCACGGGCGGTTTTGCCCATGGTGCCCACGCCGTGCGGCGAAGGCAGTGAAGTGACGTGCGCAAGCACGCCGCTGGAACGCTTAAACATATCCTTCTCTCCCTCTGTCAGTGGATCTGTTGTTATTATAGCACAGATGTATCATTTAACCAAGAACTATCTGCAAATTTGCATATTTTTTGTGAAAGTTGTGGTCTTTCTGTAAATTTGGCTGAGATAACGGTTGTGTCATACTATCTCTCTGTGGTATAATATTATGTCTATTATTGCAGAAGATGTGCCGCAGACCGGAGTATTCTGCGGCAGCTTACTCTTTTTTCGTCCCGTTTGAGGACAGTTTTCCGTACTATAACACTGATGTAAGGGGTTTATCACGCATGAGAATGCGCAAAAAGAAAAACTTGGACGTTCGATTTGCCGCCTGTGCGGACGTTATGGCGTTCGAGCCGAAGGAAAAACGCGGCAAGTGGCGCGCCCTGTTCGGCAACGACAATCCGATCCATCTGGAGATCGGCTGCGGCAAGGGCCGTTTTGCCATCGGCATGGCCGAGCAGCACCCGGATGTGAATTTTATCGCGGTCGAGCGCGAGGAAGGTGCGCTCATCATGGCAGCCGAGCGCTGCCAGCAGCAGCCGCTGCCCAATCTGCGGTTTGTATCCTTCGACGCGGCTGAGCTGCGCGAAGTGTTCGCGCCCGGTGAGGTGGACCGCATTTACCTGAATTTCTCCGATCCATGGCCGCCCAACCGTCAGCGCAAGCGCCGGCTGACGTGGCGTGCGTACCTGGAAGTATACGATGAAATCCTGCGTCAGCAGGGTGATCTATGCTTCAAGACGGATAATCAGCGCTTTTTCGAGTGGAGTCTGCAGGAGATCTGCCAGTTTGGCTGGCTGATTCAGAATATCTCGCTCGATCTGCATAACTCGGACTTTGAGGGCAATGTCATGACCGAGTATGAGGAGAAGTTCTCCGCGGAGGGCTACCGGATTTATCGTCTGGAGGCACGCCGCCGTCTGCCGGAATTTCTGAAAAAGTAAACGAAAGAGGAAGGTTTTTACCTTCCTCTTTTGCTTTTTCAAAGTTCCGGTTATCAGTATTGTTTGTTAGTCTCTGCCAGACGGTGGTTGAGCGCTTGCGAAGCGAACGAAATCTTGCCTGCCCGGCAGGGGCACAAGAGGGTAGACACCAAGGTTTCCACCCTCTTGTGAATCACCCCTTTCCTAAGATAGTCTGGCGCAGACCAGAGACCGGCGACCGCTTCGAAAATGGGGAACGGCAGAGGATTTTTTCTTCCGTAGGGGCGCACAGAGTGCGCCCATTTCTCTACCTATTCGCAGTGTCAGATTCCATACTGCTACACATACCATTTCATCTCTGCAGGCGCGACACAAGGTGAATTGCCCGAAGGGCGAGAGAAACCATCGCGTTCATTTTCCATTCTCAATTTTCCATTCTATACGCATAAAAAAGAGGAAAGCTCACGCTTTCCTCTTGCCCGTTACAGCTTATTGTACCCTCTCGGGGTGACGATTGCATCCAGTGGAGTGCCTGCGGCACAGTCCGGGCAGGCTTTGCCGCGCACAAAGTTCTGGTAATGCGGGAAATCCGCGCCGGAGAACAGGCTGACAACCTTTTTTCCGCTCAGCTCGCTGATATTGGAGAACAACGCCGCAAAGCCGGAAACGCGGCCGCCGTAATACTCAACGCACTCCTTCGCCTGCGAGAAGGTCTGACCGGTGGATGCGGAATTGACCAGCACAAGCACATTACGGTGCTCGATCATATGGCGCAGGTTATCCGAGAACACAAACTGACCGTTGACGTTGCTGTCCGGCTCGACAAGATAAATATCCTTGCCGCTGTTGACATTGCCCATGCCCACGCTCGACAGCTCACCGGCGAGATACGCGCCGATGTACTCCGTGCCTTCCATGCACAGCAGTGTATCAATGCTGGTGGACGATAACTGGTATGCAATGCTGCGCGCGGCTTCTCTGGACATTGCCATGCTGTGCTTGATCTCGGACATATCAATATAGTAGTTGATGTGCGAATGATTCGTGGCAAAATGCCCCGGTATCGCGTCCGCGTAAAGTCGCTTGTTCACACGGGAGGTGATGCGGATCGACTGCTTCATACAAAAACCACCTTTCTTACAGCGCACCCCTATCGGGGAATATCTGAGAATCTATCTATATTATACCTCAGTCTGGTTCTCGTGGCAAGAAAAAAGGCGCGGCAGCAGCTTTTCAAATTGCACGCCATGCATAGGGTCGGTATGCTGCGCGGCAGTGTAGGCGATGCAGTCCTTGACGAACTCGCCGGCGAGCGCACAGGCATCGGCAAGCCCCCTGCCGTTCAGCAGCGCGCCGAGCACGACCGCCGCAAACAGGTCTCCGGTGCCGGGATAATACTGCGCGATCCTCTCGTGCAGGCTGATGGTGCCGCCGTCCGCAGACAGACAGCCGGAACCGACCTTCCCCGGCTCGTAATCCAAACCGGTCAGCACAACCTGTGCGCCGTAGCGGCTGTGAAGTGCATGCAGCCACTCCTGTGCTTCCGTTTCGTTCTGCGGTGCGGAGGCTGGGTCGCGGTCGAGCAGGATAGCCGCTTCGGTCGTATTCGGCGTGATGATATCCGCAATTTCGCACAACTCGCGCATACGCGTGCACATTTCGGGTGTATAGGTGGCGTAGACCTCACCGTTGTCGCCCATCACCGGGTCGATGAACGCCGTGCCGTTTTCGGATTTCAGCCGCAGTACGGCATCCCGCACGCAGTCGATCTGATCTGCCGAGCCGAGAAAGCCCGCGTACACCGACTCAAACCGTAACCCTAACCGGTCGTACTGGTCGATGACACGCGGCATAACACCGGTCAGATCGACCGTTTCCCAGCCGGGAATGGCCATGTGCGTGGAAAAATATGCGGTCGGCAGCGGCACGCACTGGTGTCCTGCCGCCGAAATCGCTGCAATGATCGGCACAAGCGACGAACGTCCGAAACCCGACAGATCGTGCAGCGCTAAAACCTTTTTCTGCATGGATTTGCTCTCCTTCTTACTCTATGGCAACACCGCACAATTAAAGCTGCGGCTTCTTGCGCAGGCTCCGGTCGCGCTGCCGCGGCTTCTTGCGCAGGCTCCGGTCGCGCTGCCGCGGCGCTTTGCGAAAATTTTGTGTTCTGATTTTGGCTTCGGTTCCTTGCGCGAGTTCCGTCCGCGCTGCCGAGATTTCTTGCAATACGGCAAGTATTGCTGCAAAACCGCGTCTTGTCAGTACGCAAAATTTACTCACAAATCGCTCTTGTTCAATTATTCGGTATTGCCCTGTCTGTATTTCAGCATACAATGAAAAACCTTTTCTGTCAACGCACCTGTCTGCCAGAATTCACATTATGTACTTAAATTTCCCGAGCGGTTGTGGTATAATATAGGGTAACAAATTGGCGAAGCTGCTTTCACAAGCAGAGTATGCAATGGTTATGAAAGCAGCTTCCGGATAAAAGGAGATTCTTCATGCTGAAAAAACGCATTCTATCCATCGTGCTGGCGCTGACCATGCTGATGATACCGGGCGCTTATGCCGCTCAGCCCGCAAAGGACAATATGCGCGGTGTCTGGGTCGCGTCCGTACATAATATTGATTTCCCCTCCGAGCAGGGCATGACCGCCGACCAGCTCAAGGCCGAGGCCGACACCGAGCTGGACAATATTGCCGCAATGGGCCTGAACACGGTATTCCTTCAGGTTCGGCCTTCCGCCGATGCACTGTATCCGTCCGAGCTGTTTCCGTGGAGCCGCTATGTCAGCGGCACGGCCGGTCAGGCGCCGAACGGCAGCTTTGACGCCCTCGGCTACTGGGTAACCGCAGCGCACGAGCGCGGTCTGCAGCTGCACGCGTGGATCAATCCGTACCGCATTACGATTGACGGCGAGGACGAATGGAATGCAATCCCGGATTCCAGTCCGGCCAAGCAGCATCCGGAGTGGGTTGTCAAATACAACGACAACTACTACTTCAATCCCGGTATTCCGGCGGTACAGCAGCTTGTCGTAGACGGTGCGGCTGAGATCGTCAAGAATTACGACGTAGACGGCATTCATCTGGACGATTATTTCTATCCGGGTACGGATTTTGCCGATGAGGCGACTTACGAGCGCTACGGTCAGGATTTCAGCAGGATCGGTGACTGGAGACGCGACAACGTCAACACACTCATCGCTGCTCTGGATGAGACACTGCATACGCTGGATAAGAACCTCTCGTTCGGTGTCAGTCCCGCCGGTATCTGGGAAAACAAGAGCGCAAACTCCAAGGGCAGCAACACGCAGGGGCAGTCCTCATACAGCGAGCTATACTGCGATTCCCTGCAGTGGATCAACGCCGGCACAGTAGACTATATCTGTCCGCAGCTGTACTGGTCGATCGGCTTTGAGCCTGCTGACTTCCAGACGCTCGTCAAGTGGTGGCAGAAGGCGGTTTCCACCAGCGATGTAGCGCTGTACATCGGCATCGGCGCATACCGTTCGGCGGAAGCGCAGCCCGGTGATACCTGGTACGGCACGGATGAAATCGAGCGTCAGCTTACTCTGCTCGATGACAGCATAGATATTCAGGGCGAGGTATTTTTCAGCTATGCCTCCCTTGAGTCCATCGACGGCTGTCCGGCCTTCCTGACCACGCACTACGCGGAGGATAAGCCGGTCACCAAGCCGGATACCGACAATTCCGGCACCATCACCCAGGAGGAAGCACAGCAGCAGGCTACCCTGCTGGATATGCTTTCCCGCTTTATCGTTTCCCTGTTCCGCTAACCGCACATTTTTTCGGAGGTGCATTCCCATGGTCGATCTACTCACCCGTGAATATGAGGTGAATTACAGCCACATTGACAACCGCGGCATTGCCAAGCCGTCCTTCCTATGGAATATCATGCAGGACGCGGCGACCGTCCACGCAGAAGCGCTGCACATCGGTCCGCTCGATCTGCGGATCGTGTGGGTACTCTCGCGCATGAAAGCGCGGCTGACACGTCCGCTGCTGCCGTATGAGCGGCTGCGGTGCGAAACGTGGTGTCCGGGCATCAAGGGTGCAAGCTGGTACCGCAGTTTCTCGTTTTTTGTGGATAACAAGCCGGTTGGCGACGCACAGTCTATGTGGGTAACGCTCGACCCGGAGACGCACCGCATTGTGCGTCCGAGCGCATTTCCCGAAGCCGAGCAGTACCTGCACACCTCCCGCGGAGAGTTGTTTGCGCCGCTGCCCAAGCTGTCGTGCGACAATGTACGCCTGCATCATGTTCACGAGGTCCGTTATTCGGATCTGGATGTCAACAATCATGTCAACAACGTGCGTGCGGTCGAGCTGATCTCGGACGCGCTCGACCTGTACAAGCAGCCGGGTTTTGTCTCCGAGCTGCAGGTCAACTACACCGCCGAAACCGCCTGCGGCGAATCGCTTTCGCTGCTGACCGGCACGGCGGACAGCGCACGTTACATTCGCGGTGAAGCCGATGGCAGAACCCGCTTCGAGGCGCTTGCCACGCTTTCGCCGCTGCCCGACCCGAAGGAGGGATTGGTATGACGCAAGCGATCGAGCAGGCTGTATGCGACATTTTGGACGCGTGCCAGCCGGTCAAAATCATCCTGTATGCGGAAAAGCGTACGATGGCAACCGACAAGCTCAAGGCATTCAGCCTTTGCATTATCGTGCCGGAGAGCGCCAACTGCCGCACACTGCGCACACACCTGCACCTGGCGATTACGGTTTCCGTACCCGTCAGTCTGAGCGTTTACACCACCGAGGAATGGGCGGAGCTTTGCACGGACAGTACCTCGTATGCCGCATGGATCGCCCGGAAAGGCAAGGTGATTTATGACCAGGCGACGTAAAGGTGCATCCGACAGCTGTTTTTACTACAAATGGCTGGACAAGGCGCTGTGCGACCTGCAGGCCGCACGTCTGCTGCTGACCTATGGCGGCGATCATTACAACATCGCGTTCCACTGCCAGCAGGCGATTGAAAAGGCACTGAAAGGTTATCTGCTGTTCCGCACCGGACGGCATTTTGACGGACACAACCTGACGTACCTGTGCCGTCAGGCGATCCAGCTGGACTCGAAGGCGTTCTCCGAATATCTGGACGAGAGTGCGGCGCTCAACGATTTATATATTGAGACGCGGTATCCAACCGACCTGCCGTTTGAGATTGATGAGCTGGAGGTCCGCCGGTATCTGGATATGGCAGAGCGGATGTTTGCCGCGATTCGGCAGCAGCTGTATGAGGGCGGGAGACCGCATGAGATTGTGCAGCGCAGATAATTTTTATTTGCGCTGTTTGCCTAACGAATTAGGAATAGGTGCTAACCCTTAGCTGGGGTTCCAAAAGGATAGACACCAAGGTTTCTATCCTCTTGGGACTCCAGTTTCCTTTTGTTTGTTAGTCTGGCGCATACCAGAGACCGGCGACCGCTTCGAAAAGGGGAACGGCAGTCGGGTTACTCTTGCGTTTGTTTCGTAAAATATTCGCAGTTCACAGATACCTTACTGCTACACATATCGGCTACTCTCCGCAGGCGCGACACAAGGTGAATTGCCCGAAGGGCACTCCGGGAGATGCTCGCACCGCGCAACTCGTTCGTCTGGGGCTACGGACGGCACCTGTGAATTACACCTATCCTTCAACTCTTACCTCCTCACTCCTACCTTGCATAATCTCTCCCATCTTGACACTTGCATACTCCGTCAACTTTTGCTATCATATAAGGATGTAAGGAGTGACTAACCATGAACGCTGCGGAACGACGCACTAAAATCACCCACCTGCTTGCACAGGCGAACGGGCCGTTATCGGCGACCGCGCTGGCCGCGCAATGCGGTGTCAGCCGCCAGATTATTGTAGGCGATGTTGCGCTGCTGCGTGCAGGCGGATTAGCCGTGCTCGCTACGCCGCGCGGATATATTCTGGAGAACACCTCGGCGCCGGCCTGTGCGGAGCGGCACATTGTCAGCCACCACGACAACAGCCGCATGCTTGAGGAGCTATACACGGTTGTCGATCTCGGCGGAGCCGTGATTGATGTGACGGTCGAGCACGCTGTATACGGTCAGATCTGTGCACCGCTGCATATTTTCTCGCGGTATGACGCCGACGCGTTTAACGAGAAGATTCAGCAGTCCGGTTCCCGGCCGCTGTCCAACCTGACCGGCGGCATCCACCTGCACACCATCCGCGCTACGGATGAGAAAACGCTCGAACGCGTAATTCAGGGGCTCAAGGACAAAGGCTTTCTGCTGCTCGAGGATAACTAAAAACCACCCGAACGATAGATTTCGTTCGGGTGGTTCAGTCTATCAATAAAGTCCGTTTTCGCGATGCTGACGCTGCCGCGCGGCAGCGCGCATGAAATAGAATTTGCTGTGCAAATTCGTAAAAAGCCGGAGCATATATCTGGCTTTTTACACTTCTGGAGGAACTTTCGGACGACTTTGGAACGGCCTGCGGTCCGTTCCTGCTTGTCGGCGAAACTGTAGTTTCGCGACAGCCGCAACCACCCGAACGACAGATTTCGTTCGGGTGGTTTTCTTTTACTCGTTATCTGCCTGCTGCTCCTTATACATAGCGATCTGCTCCGCATCCCATACCTCCAGATCACGCACACCGGCTCGTCCTTCAACGTGGTGGCGGAATTCATGCCGCAGGACTTTTCGCATTTCTTCGGTCAGCTCGTCCTCATCCAAATGGCGGTACGCCCGCTTGAACGAGCCGTAGTACATTACAATATACTTGCCCATCGCCGGATCAATGCGGTACTGCCCCATCACATACAGCGTGCCGTTGCGGTCCTCCGGGTGCAGAAGATACCCGGGTTCCACGACGATACCACCGTTCAGCTCCTCGTAAAACGACTGCGGAATCTCCTCCGCAAGATCGGATAAAATTTCTTCAAATCGGTCAATCGAGATCATGCCTGTCTTCCTTTCTGACCTTGCTGCTTGTCTGCCCTTACTATATCACAACCTGTTTTTTCAGGCAACCAAACTTTTTATGAACAATGTGTCTTGACAAGTGTTGCTCCGTGTTGTATACTTCTATCTGTTCACAAATAAAGGGATCGGAAAGGAATTGTATCACTTATGACTATGACGAAAAACAAGCTGTACCACATGGTGCTGGCCGGTATTCTTTGTGCCATTGGCATTGTTGTCCCGATGTTTATGCCGCGTATCGTACTTGGCCCGATGTCCTTCACGCTGGCAAGCCACGTTGCCGTATTCCTCGGCATGTTCATCTCTCCGGCGGTTGCCGTAGCGGTCTGCATCGGCACAACCATTGGCTTCTTCCTTACCACGCCGGCAATCATTGCACTGCGTGCGGCGTCCCATATCGTGTTCGCGTTCATCGGTGCAGCCTATCTCAAGCGCAATCCGGATATCATCAACCGTCCGGTTGCAAGCACCGTATTCAACTTCATCATTGCACTGCTGCACGCTGCCGCCGAGATGATCATCGTTACGCCGTTCTTTATGTCCGGTGCGCTGTTCACTGCTGAGCAGCTCGCAAACGGCTTTGTTGCAAGCGTTGTTCTGCTGGTTGGTCTCGGCACGGTCATTCACTCCATGCTGGACTACTCTATTTCCATCCTGGTTTGGAAGCCGCTGTGCACTGCAATGCCGCAGCTGCGTACCTCGCAGGATTAAATCCCTTTAAAAAAAAACCGCCGAAATTTCGGCGGTTTTTTTGTGCTCATTTCACCTCGCAGCCGCCCCATTCCACAACGGTGAAGCCGTCTCTTGCAAACGGCGTGAACGTCTGCGGCTCGATGGTCTGCGGCTTGCTCAACGGCTTCCACGCCATGAATACGCGGAGAACGCTGTCCGGTGTCGGGTCAATATCCAGCTTTGCGATGTCGGTGTAGCGTTCCGACTGGAACGAGATGAGATTGTACGGGTTTTCCTGCATTTTCGGCAGCCAGTACACGATAAACTCATTGTACTCCTTCGGAGTCAGACCGATCTCAGCCAGTGTTTCGTGGAGGAAGTCTGCCGTGTCCGCTCCCGCGACGCAGAAGCCCTTGGAAAAATCGTAGTCCGGCTTCGATTCGCCTTCCCAGAACAGATAGGAGTATTCATTTCCGGCCTCGTCATACAGCGTGCCGTCCGGTTCGGCGGTTACGTGCCAGCCGTTCTCATACGCCGGATAGGTCGCGGTCAGCGTGCCCGCGTAGTCCAGCGACACGGAAACCGCTGTCTTCTGTTCGGGATATAGGTAGATGACGGGTTTTTCAGTTAACGGCTCATCTGCCGGCTCAGCGCATCCTGTCAATCCAAGCACCAGCGCCGCTGTGAGTGTTCCTGCAAGCAATCTTTTCATAGCGATTCCTCCTTTGTTCGGTTAGACGAAATCGGGGCGGTTTGGTTCCCTGTTCTGCGGAAATTTACGGTCGTACCCACTCACCGGTCAGCGCATTCTTCTGCAGAACCAGATGGAATCCGTCGGCATCATTAAAATAAACCGCCTTATCCATATCCTCAATCGGCAGGACAACGGTGTATCCCGCACTCATCGTGTTTGCACTGCCGAATGCGTTGTAAAATGTGAGATAATGTTCGCCGTTCTTCGGCTCGTCCTTATAATCCCGGATATCCTCAATCGGCGGAAAGACAGCTGCATGGAGTGTCAGCGTTTTCCCATCCTCGGAAACCGTATAATCGCGCAGTGTGACATTCTGCTGCTCGGTCAATCCCGATCCCACACGAAATAGCAGAAACGGTACAAAAACCGCTGCGAATACAGCAATAATTCTTCGTATTTTCATCGTTTTTCTCCTATCCTTTTATCTGTAAAAATGCGAAAGGCCGTCCGCAAGGGACGACCTTTCCGCACTCTCTCTTTTCTCTTTTCCCTATACAGCAGTTACTTCTTCAGGCGATTGATGTACTCCAGAATAATATCGGTGGAATATTCAACGCCCAGACGGCCTGCGTTAATGCAGAGGTCGTAATGGTCGCACTTGCCCCATACCTTGCCGGTATAGTAATTGTAATAGGTAGAACGCTGCTTATCCATCTTTTCGAGAGCAGCCTCGGGCGTCTTGCCCTCGATGACGTAATCACCGCAGGTCTGAACGCGCTTTACACGGTCCTCAATCGAGCCATGGATGAAGAAATCGAACTTATTCGGGAAGTCACGCAGTACATGGTCTGCACAGCGGCCGACGATAACACACGAGGAATCCTCTGCCATCTCGCGGATGATATTGGACTGAGCCAGATACAGCTGATCGGTCAGGCTCATGCCGTTCAGACCAACCGAACCGAACATCGTCAGCGAGTACAGGAAGCTGTTGGTCGCACGCTTGTCGAGCTGCTCAAACAGTTTTTCGTCAAATCCGGTCTTTTTAGCCGCACGGGTAATAAGTTCCCGGTCATAGAACGGAACGCCCAGACGGAGCGCCAGCTTCTGACCGATCTCACGACCACCGGTACCATATTCACGACCAATAGTAATAATCAAGTTGTTATTCATAACGCACCCTCCTTACCAACCGGAATTATACAAATTGTACAATTCTCTATATCTGTAGTATGAACCATTTATGCGTTTTTGTCAAGTAGGATTCAAAAATTTTTTCATTCTGTAAATTTGATTGGTTTTCGCTTCAAAGCGAACGGGTCTTGCCTGCCCGGCAGGGGCACAAGGTGAATTGCCCGAAAGGCAAGAGAAGGTGCCCCAGGGTACAACTCGGCACACCGTATCTATTTTGACAAAAGAAAACCCGCTCGAAAGCGGGTTTTCTCGTTATCTCTTTACTTATTCTTGATCAGCATCGGTCCGACTTCATTGATATTGCCGGCGCCCATGGTGAGCACCAGATCATTCGGGCCTGCCTCCTTACGGAGATAATCCGCAATCTCGTCAAAGCTGTCAAACGATACCGCGCCCGGCACCTCCCTGGCGATATCCGAGGAATAAATGCCGATGGTATTCTTCTCGCGGGCGGCGTAGATCGGAGCAAGAACCGCCTGATCGCACAGCTTGAGCGCATCTACGAACTCAGGGAACAGCGCCTTGGTGCGGGTATAGGTGTGCGGCTGGAACGCGCACAGGATACGGTCGAAGTGCATTTCCTTCGCGGTGTTCAGCGTGGCCTTCATCTCGCTCGGATGATGCGCGTAATCGTCTACGACGGTTGCGCCGTTCGGCATTTTGCCGACCAGCTGGAAACGGCGGGACGAACCGGTGAACTTGTTCAGACCGCGCTCGGCAGCGTCACCCGGCACACCGAGAAACTCGGCAGCGGCGCAGCACGCCAGAGCGTTCAGCATGTTATGACGACCCGGAACGGACAGTGCCACCTTAGCGTACTCCTTCCCCTCTACCATAACGGTAAAGCGGTAGTAGCCGTTCTCATCGCGCACGTCGGTCGGGTAAACGTCCGAGGTTGCGCTCGTGCCGAAGGTACGGACCTTGCGGTTGATGCCTGCCACACTGCGCATTGCATGCGGGTCATCGCCGTTGACGACAACAAGACCGTTCATCGGGGTCAGCTCGGCAAACTCATGGAACGAGTGGATGATGTCGTTGATATCCTTGAAGAAGTCGAGATGATCCTCCTCTACATTGAGGATAACCGCAACGGTCGGCGCAAAGCGCAGGAACGAGTTGCAGTATTCGCAGCTTTCAGCCACAAAACAGCCCTTGCCGCCGATCCGGAGCGTACCGCCGATGGCAGGCAGGTTGCTGCCGACCATAACGGTCGGGTCCATCTGCGCCTCCATGGTCATCAGTGTCATCATCGAGGTCGAGGTAGTCTTGCCGTGCGTACCTGCCAGACAGACCACGTTATCGTAGTCGCGCATGAGGTGTCCCCATGCCTCGGCACGCTCCATGACCGGAATGCCCAGCTCATGGGCGCGGACAATCTCCGGATTTTCGTCATGCACAGCAGCGGTACGCACGATGAGCGACGCACCCTCGACGTTCTCCGGCTTGTGCTCGTAGGTAATCTTTGCACCCAGAGCCTCCAGCCGTGCGGTAACATCCGTACGCAGACGGTCAGAGCCGGAAATCGGCACACCGCGGCTGAGCAGCAGCTCGCCAAGTGAATTCATGGATACGCCGCCGATGCCGATCAGGTGGATGCGTTCCTTATTTTCAATGTAGGGCTTAATAGACAGAGCCATTTCCCTAAGCCTCCTGTATTTTTGTTTATCAGATTTATTATAGTACAAAATCGCCCGGAATAAAATAGCTAACCGAGAAAAACTCCTGCCGGACCTGAAAAAAAGGAATATATGATACCGGAAATACCGCTGCATATCGCTTATCCGCATACATTTAACTAAAGTGTAGTTTGATTTTTTCACATGTTTACGATAAAATATCTTTAGGCGTGCTGACCAGTCCGGTCAGCACAAACGCCGCAATATAAGGAGAGGCATTGTATGAGAGTACTGATTTTATCCGTCACCGCCGGATTCGGCCACCATGCCACCGCAAAGGCCATCGGCGACATGCTGGAATCCAAGGGCGCGGAAGTTCACACACTGGATGTTTACGCCTATATCAGCAACCTGATCAAAACCACCATCGACAAGGGCTATCTGTTCTCCTCCAAACACATGCAGACGCTGTACCGTCTGGTCTACCAACTGGCCGAGAACAACGGCGCAAGCTATTTTAACTCTGCGCCGAGCATTATCAATATCATCAACGCACTCGGTGCGTCCAAGTTTGCCAAGGTCATTGCAAACCATGTGCCCGATGTTATCATCTGTACGCACGTTTTTGCGGCGCAGATGGTCGATGAACTGAAAAAACGCAAAAAACTCGCCGATATTGAGACCATCGGCATTGTTACCGACTACACGCTCCACCCGTACTGGGAGGATGTGCCGCGCGTGCAGTACATCGTCACTGCGAGTGAACTGCTCACCTACCGCTGTGTGCAGCGCGGCATTCCGGAGGACCGCATCCTGCCGTTCGGCATTCCGGTGCACCCGAAATTCAACGAAAAGCTGTCCCGCGAGGACGCGGCGGCACAGCTCGGCATTGACCCGAATAAGAAAACCATCCTGCTGATGGGCGGCAGCATGGGCCACGCCGACCATGTGAAGAACATCGAAAGCCTGTCGCAGATCGGTACGCCGTTCCAGTTTCTTGTGGTATGCGGCAACAACAAAAAGATGCTCTACCATGTAGAGCAGTTTGCCTCACACTATCAGGGCAGCTGCAGGATCTATCCCTACGGCTTTGTACACAACGTAGAGGTGATGATGAGCGCGTCCGACTGCATTGTATCCAAGCCGGGCGGTCTTACCGTGTCCGAGGCTCTGGCGAAAAACCTGCCGATGCTGCTGTTCGATCCGATTCCAGGGCACGAGGAGCGCAATGTTGATTTTCTGGTCAACAACGGCATGGCGGCGCTCATTACCAAGCACTTCCCGATCGACGAGGCGGTGTACGAGCTGTTCTGCAATCCGGTGCGGCTGGAGACCGTGCGGAGAACCATGAGCGAGATCGCCCATCCGGATGCCACCGAACGGCTGGCTGAATTTGTCCTGCGTAAACGATAATACAGTGAAAGGGAGTACCCGCCTGCGGGTACTCCCTTTCGTGCCGTTAAATTCCTACTGATTTACTCAGTTCTGCGCTGCCTCCGACTGCGGCACCAGCGGTGTCAGCGGTGTCAGCAGCTTAGTGATCAGGCTGACCATCTCGGTCTTCGGGATAGGCTGCGACTCAGTGATCCACTTTTCGGTCATGCCGATGACACCGGTCGCAAGGAAGCGTGCAGCATACGCATCCTCGACACTGCGGTACGGCAGCAGCTCCATGCGGCATTCCTCGATAACGCCGATCATCTTTTTGCCGAAACCATCCGGTGCATTGACCTTGATGAGTGCGGTGACGATCTCACGATTCTCCTCCAGATAATCCATCAGACGGCTGAGCACCAGCTTGAGCGTTACCGTCTCGCTCGGACGGATGGCTGCGATCATCCCGCGGAAATCCTCGATCATCCCTGTCTCGATCTTATCGCGCAGGTCATACACGTCCCGATAATGCGCATAAAATGTGCCGCGGTTGATATCCGCTTCGCGCACTACGTCGGTCACGGTGATGCTCTGGAAGTCCTTCTGCTGCATCAGCCGCGTCAGTGCCTGCCGCAGCAGCTTTTTCGTTCGTCGGATGCGCTTATCCTCCACTTCTGCCATGGTATTTCACTCCATTCATATTGCTTTTTCCGTTCCATTTCCGTAATTCGCATTTTAACGAACATATACAATATTTTTGTGCGTTATCATTCACTCTTATCATATTTGATTATTGCGTTCGTTATCCTTATGTACTATACTATAACACGAAAAGAAATCCTACACAATATCTATTTCTGAGAAAGATGGTGTTTTCTTTGTGAAACTTAAAGGACATAGCCCTGTTGACCTGATCATTAACAATCGAAAACTGATTGAAAAGATCTATATCGTACTGATCATCTTCAGTTTAATCTGTGTGCCGATGGTTGGGATCAACTACGATTTAACAAAATACCTGCCGGATTCGTCTCCGTCCGCACAGGCGCTGGACATCATGGAGGACGAATTTACCTATCCCGGCATGGGACGCGTCATGCTCGAGGATGTGACGCTGTACGAAGCCAAAAACATAAAGGACCGTATCGCGGACGTTGACGGTGTGGACATGGTCATGTGGTGCGATATGGCCACCAATATCTACGGCTCGAGCGAATTCATCAACTACGACAATATCGACGACTACTACAAGGATAACACCGCCTACATGGATGTTATCTTCACCGACAAGGACTCGTCTAACCAGACCCACAAGGCAGTGCATGAGATTGAAAACATCGTCGGTGACAAAGGTCTGGTAGCAGGCTCCGCTGTATCGGATACCAACCTCGGCCCGACCATTAACAAAGAGGTCGCCCGTGTTATGGCACTGGCCGTCGTCATTATTTACATCATTCTGACAATCACGACCACCTCGTGGTTTGAGCCGGTGCTGTTCCTGTCCGTGCTCGGCATTGCAATCCTCATCAACATGGGCACGAACATCATCTTCGGCGAGATTTCGTTCCTGTCTAACGCCGTTGGTGCGGTGCTGCAGCTGGCCTGCTCGATGGACTACTCCATCTTCCTGCTGCACGCCTTCACGCAGGAGCGCGCAACCGGTGCAGAACCCGAACAGGCGATGGCGAACGCCTGGCGAACCGCCTTTTCGTCCATCGGCGCTTCCGGCATGACGACCATCGTCGGCTTTGCCGCCATGGCGCTGATGAACTTCGGCATCGGCCCGGATATGGGCTTCGTACTGGCAAAGGGCATCGCGCTCAGTCTGCTGACCGTGCTGCTGCTCATGCCGGCGCTCATCCTGCGTTCGCAGAACATCATTGCCAAGACGCAGCACCGTCCGTTTATCCCCAAACAGGGCCGCGGCATCGGTGAATTTGCGTACAAAATCCGTCGCATCGTATTTCTTGTGGTTCTTATCATCATCATTCCGTGCTACATTGCACAGGGTATGGCGAATTTCTCTTACGGCAACGAGGCCGTTGCAAACTCACCCGGTACACCGGTTTACGAGGCCGAGCAGCAGATGAATGCCAAGTTCGGCAAGAGCAACATGATGATCGCGCTTGTCCCGCCCGACAGCAACATCACCGAGAAAAAGATGACCGAGGAGATCAACGACCTGTCCTACGTCAAGTACGCGCTCAGCCTGTCGTCCGTTCTGCCGGAAGGCATTCCCGAGGATTTCCTGCCGGAGAACATCACCAGCCTGATGCACTCGAAAAACTGGGCACGCGTGATCATCAACGTGCGTTCCGCCGGTGAAAGTGACGATGCCTTCAAATTCTCGGACAACATCCGCGCGATCATTGACAAGTATTACCCGAACGAAACGACCTATCTCGTCGGCGTAACGCCGTCCACGCAGGATATTAAGGATATTATTGTACCGGACTACAACCGCGTCAACATCGTTTCCCTGCTGGGTGTAGCACTCGTTATCGCGATCACCTACAAGGCACTGATCCTGCCGATCGTCGTGCTCATCCCGATTGAATGCGCGATCTTCATCAACACCGCTCTGCCGTACATTTACGGTCAGCGAACCATGTACCTCGGCTTTATCATCGTCGGCTGTATCCAGCTGGGCGCGACGGTTGACTATTCAATATTGATGACCGGCAACTATCTGGATGCCCGCTCACAAGGAGATAAAAAAGAAGCCGCAATACGGGCGGTATCGGTCAGCGCCGAATCGGTTATGACCTCCGGTCTGATCGTTATGACGGTTGCCTACGGCCTGTACTTCATGACCTCGGTCGAAGCGATTTCCGGTCTGGGCCAGCTGATCGGCCGCGGTGCGCTGATCTCGGTCATTCTCGTACTGTTCTTCCTGCCGATGTGCCTGATGCTGTTCGACCGTTGGATCGTCAAGTCGGATTACGCAGAAAAGAAACACGCCAAGATGAACAAGATCCGCGCGACAAAGATCAAGCTGCCGATCCTGAGCGAGCTGCACCAGCAGCGCGTCAACCTGCAGAACCAGATCCGCGAGAACCGCAAGGCGCGCAACAAGGAGCTGCGCCTCAAGCTCAAGAACCTGATGAACGGCGATGGCTTCAAGCTGCCGCAGAACTACACGCCGCCGACGCAGGAGCCGTCCAAACAGCAGCAGACCGAAGAATCTGCACACAAGCGCATGATCGGCAAAAAGTTGCGTATGCGCATCCATAACCGCATTGAGATGCGTAAGGAGCAGCTTGAACAGCTGGCCCAGCGTCTCGGCAGCGACAAGAATAAGCCGAACGACAGCCAGAATGACAACCAGAACGATAATACGGAGGAGAACGACCATGAAAACAGATAAGCTGCGCCGACTGACCGCAGCCTCGCTTGTTCTTGCGTTCACGCTGCCGCAGGCGGCACAGGCCGCCGAGCCCACGGTAGAAACCGACGAATCGGTATATATCAACATGGATTACTACGGTGCGCCGACCAATACGCGCATCGTAAAGGGTGTCAGCCTGAACGGCCACACCGAGTTCACCGATTTCGGCAGCTACGCAGATGTGTACAACATGAGCACCTACGACGAGCCGGTCATCAAGGACAATTCGGTGTACTGGAAGCTGTCCGACACCAGCAAGCAGCGCTTCTACTACGAGTGCATCCCGACCGACAATGTCAACATCCAGATGCCGTGGAACTTTGATGTTTCCTACAAGCTGAACGGCGTTTCGGTCAAGGCGGAGGACTGTGCAGGCGCAAACGGTCTGGTGGAGATCACCATTCACGCAGTACCGAACAGCTACGCAAGCGACTACTACAAAAACAATATGATGCTCGTCTGCGGCACCGGTATCGACATGAGCAAGGCGCTTTCCATTGATGCACCGGGTGCACAGGTTCAGTCCGTGGGAACCTACAAGCTGGTCGTATTCATGGGTATGCCGGGCGAGGAAAGCACGTTCACCGTGCGTATCGGCTCGGATAACTTTGAGAACATGGGTATGTTCATGTTTATGACGCCGGCTACTCTGTCCTCGCTGGATATCATCTCCGACCTGAAGGACGTCAAGGACCGCCTGAGCGATTCCAGCGACAGCCTGTACTCCGGCATGAGCAGCATGCTCGACACCATGCAGTCCATGCAGAACGGCATGGGTACGATGTCGAGCGGTATTTCGGGTATCAACGCCGTGCGCCAGCAGCTGATCAAGGACCGCGGCACCATTGATCCCAAGACGGATGCCGCGCTGACCGCTCTGGAAAAGCTGACCGGCGAAAGCGATTCGCTGATTCCGGAGCTGAACAACACCAAGGACACGCTCGTTAAGCTGAACGCGACTACGAACAGCATTCTCAATACGCTCGAGGAGTCCGGTGCGGATATCACCGAGTATCAGACACTTCTCAAGAACATCAAGACCTCGCTGGGCAATCTTGAAAACCTGATGGACGATCTGGACGATAAGACCGGTTCGGAGTGGCTGTATATCGACAGCCTGAAGAAAAATATCTCCGATATGCAGAAAGACCTCAAGGCACTGCGCAACGATTTGGATGACCTCAGCGACCCTGTCGGCAGTATTTCGTCCGATGTTGTGTCTGCAATCAGTAATGTACAGGATGTACTGAAAGACCTGAACGACTACGGCCTCATTTCCGATGACCGCTATAACAGTATTAACGGCACACTGGACACCATGAAGAATAACAGCTCTAATCTCGGTGATTCTTTGCAGGATGTGAGCAGCGATTTGTCCAGCCTGAGCGGCTCCCTTAACAATTTCCTGGGAACCACCAGTGATGTGCTCGACAATCTCGATGACATCTGCGACATTCTGGACGATTACAAGGGTCTCGGTCAGGACTTCACCGCCGAGGGCAAAAAGCTGACCGAACTCGCCAACACCACACTCGGCCGCGTCAACCAGCAGCTGACCGAGATTCCGGCACTGACCGAGTCGCTCAACCAGCTGACCTCGATCACCTCGTCCTCCATCGACAAGGGCACCGAGTTGATCAACACCACTACCAAAACGCTCACCGCGTCCTACCAGCTGCTCGACACGGTCAACAGCACACTGCGTTCGGTTCGCAGCGACGCGGATGCCAGCACGCAGACCACCATCGACGGCCTGCTCGATGTGCTTGATAAGGCTTCCCGCTCGAACAGCTCGAATAAGCTGCAGAACGCGACCGATGATATTCATAATGCCATCGACGACGCTAAGACCGACCTTGAGGACGATACCAACATCCTCAATATCGACTCCTCGGCCGACCTGCAGTCTGTCACAAGCAATATGAACCCGACACCGAGCAGTCTGCAGTTCATCCTGCGCACGCAGGAGATTTCGACCGACGATGACGATGATGCTATCACCTCGGATCAGGATGCTGCCGACGAAGGCGTTCTCGCGCGTATCGTGAATATCTTCAAGAAGCTCGCAAGCGCGATTTACGGCGTATTTGCTTCGGAAGAGTAACCGCATATAGACCAAAAGGACAGGAAAATTTCCTGTCCTTTTTTCTTATCCACAGGTTGGGGATAATTGCGTAACCGTATGGTGTGAAACCGTTTGTCAAATCCATTTATATCATCGACGTTGATTGGTGCAATTCAAGTAGAAACAGCGGGGTGAGGTCCCCCCGCCGTTCCACAGAGAATCACACAATAACAAATCAAAATTCGCATAAAAAAACGGTTCCGGAGACGGAACCGTTTTTCCTATCCATTTATCAAGCGCGAATCTTCTCGCCCATCTCCGCGCTTGCGTGACTGAGTACCGGAAGCAGCACCGCACCAACGATGATGCCCGCAATGCCCTGCACGATATTCATCGGCACGCCGAGAACAACCGCGGCTGCCGCAGCGCCCATGCTGCTGCCCATCACGACCTCCATGCCGACCTCGTACACAAAGTAGCCCAGAACCATGACGATCTCTGCCGGAATGCCGCACAGAACCACACGGGTAATCGTATTCATGCCCTTGCCTGCCATGCGGTGGTACAGCCAGCCGCCGAGCAGAGCGGTCAGCGCCTTGATGGCAAACGTGCCGGGCACCCATGCCATGTAGCCGCCGATAAGGTCCGCCATCATCGAGCCGATACCGGCTGCCAGTGCACCCAGACCGGGACCGAGCAGAATGCCGCAGATCAGCACCATGCCGTCACCGAGGTGAATGTAACCCTGTGTCGGTGTCGGAATGCGGATGATCATCGTAGCAACTGCCGTCAGTGCCGCCAGCAGTGCTGCCAGCACAAGCTTTCTGATGTTTTTTCCTGTCATATCGCATACCCTCTTTTCCAGTAATTCTGTCTGTAAGCCTATTGTATGCGATATTGTGGCTTTAGGAAAGTGTCAGTTCACGCAAGTTTCACAAGGTCAGTTTCAGGCATTCGCCTTGAAATTATTGATGTAGTAATCGCCGTTTTCGTCGTCCATCACAACGCAGACCAGCTTGCCCTTGGAGACAACCTTGGCCTCATCAACGCCTACGCAGATCCACTTGCGCGGGTCGACCGTGGTCTTGAGCTTAGCCGCTGCGTCTGCGGCCTGCTTTTCATCCGCAAAGCGCAGAACAACGATGGAATGTGCCTGCGAAGTAATCATAGACTCGGAGGCCACGCCTGCCTCAAACTTGATATCATCCGTGCCAAGGTACCAGAACAGGCCGCGGCTCATGCCGTCCTCACCCATGCCGTTGTAGAGCGCCTCCTCAGCAACGCCCATGCCGCCGAACGGATGCGCACCGTAAATCTTGCTCACCAGCGCGGAAAGCTGCTTATCCACCTTGACGGTCTCCGGCTGCTCCGGCTCGCTCACCTCCGGCTTTTTATAACCCCAGACAGCCTCGCCGTACTTCTTCATGAACAGATCGTAATTCTCGTTGTAGCGCTTCTTATACACGCTTTCAATCTGCGGGTCAAAGGTGTACGCCGTACCGTCAATGGTGATCTCGGTCCACGCGTGAACCGATTCACTGCCCTTGGGCGAAACGCCGGTTCCAGGAATCGCCTGTGCGTCAAAGCCGACCTGACGAGCGAGGTAAGTAAAGCCTGCCGCCCACGAGTAGCAGTTGCCCTTGTGGGTCTTAAGCATATCAGTCGCGGAGGTCAGCGCCCAGTCGCTCTTCGAAGTGTCAGCCGCGCCGATGCCGAGGTAACCGAACGTATTCTTCGCGTAATCATACACCGCACGCAGCTTCTGCTGCTGGGTCATGCTGTCCTTGACAACGCTCTTTACTGCCGAAGCCAGCAGCGCGTCCAGTTCGGTCGAGCCGGTGATGTAGTAGCCGTTGTGGTCAAGCTCGAGCGAGCCGATGAACTTGTCATGGTCAAACTGCTTGTCCTCATTGACATGGAACAGCTTGCCGCCAATGTTATGCCAGCCCGGCGTCAAATCGGTGGTCTCCTTATCGAATGAGGTCCACTGTTCGGAGCCGCTCGACTTGTCAAACTTATGGTCGGTGGTTGCCTCAAGCATATCCCAGTATGCCCAGTGCGTGTTCGGCACGTCCGGCATAATACGGATGCCCTCACTCGTATTGATCGTAAACTCGTCCGCCTGACGGCCGAGCACACGGTTGAGGATGGTTACCGTCTCCGCACGGGTAATCGGCGCATTCGGACGGAAATTCGTGCCTGCCGAAATCCAGCCCTGAGCCAGAGCAGTCTGCACCGCGTTGTACGCCCAGCTGGTCTTGGGTACATCGGCGAACGACTTGTCCGTGCCGATATCGGTGTGCGGGAAGCGCGACAGAATCGCTACAAACTCCGCACGGGTAATCTTAGCGTTCGGCTTGAACGTGCCGTCCGTATAACCGTTCACCAGACCGAAACCGGTCATTTGACGAACAGCGTCCGCATACCACGCGGAAACCGAAACGTCATTAAACAGATGGTCCTCATTCTTGACCTTGTTCACCAGCAGAGAGGCCAGCAGCTTGCTCGCCTCTGCACGGGTGATGGATGCATCCGGACGGAAGGTGCCGTCCGTGTAGCCGTTCATATACTGCATGTGCTCTGCGGTATTCAGCTGCGGCTGCGGTGCCGAATTCTGAGCCGCGCACGCGGAAATCGGCAGAGTTGCCGCCATCAAAGCCGCAAGCGCACCTGCGGTCATTCGTTTTTTCATCATACTTCCATACTCTCCTTCAAATCGTTTTCGGGGATAGTATTGAATTAGACGGAATCACTCGTCATTTGGTTCCCTGTTTCGCTCATCTTTTTTACTTTTTTCTTTTTCGGGATCGAGCACAACCGGAATGAGCGCTGCTGCCAGCTTGCCCTTGCCGCGGTGCTTGACGTAGAAGAAGCCGATGATGGAAAACGCGATCGCACCGATGCAGTTGACCTGCAGATCCTTCATCGTGTCGATCAGGCCAATATCCAGATAGCCGCCAAGCTGCTCCGTCCAGTCCTCACCGTTAACGCTGACCGACTCAATCTGCACATGCACCGGCACATTCAGGCCGTCCGGGTTGAGCGACACCGAGTTGACCTCGTGCACGACATAGTCCTTCTGCATGTCCGTGTGCATCACCTGATCGGCGGTGAACTCGAAAAATTCCCACAGCACGCCGACCGTCATGGAGAAGCAAAACGCCACGATAGCCAGGAACAGCGGCGACAGCTTGAAGGTAAACCGTTCGCTTCGGTTAAACAGGTCAACCAGGCAGAAGCCGACCGCCGCGACCAGAAATCCGTTTATCGTGTGCAGCATGGTGTCCCATCCGGGAATGATGGTGTAGAACGAATTGATCTCACCCAGGATCTCGGCGGCATAGATGAAGCAGTAGATGATAGCTTCCATCATCGGCGGGATGTCGATGGCAAGCTGTTTTTCAATCAGCGTCGGCATCGCCAGCAGCACAAGCGACAGCACGCACACGAACATATTCTCATACCGCTGCATGAACGCACAGCGGATGAATGTCAGCACGACCAGAAGCGACAGTACGCCGCGAATGGTCAGTCTGCGGCGTACGCGGCGGCGCTGCTCCGTGACGCGCTGCTGTAATTGTTTTTTATCCATATTTGTTAACTCCTTAAAGTAATTGCGAAAAGCGTAAAAGAGAGAACAACAATCTGTTGTTCTCTCCATTTCTCAACTAACTACCAGATTTCATCGTCCCGCGCGGCAGCGCGTATAAAATAGCATTTGCATTGCAAATGCCAAAAAAGAGGGAGCATATATCACTCTTTTTGACTTTAAGAGGAAGAAAGTTTCTGTATAGGAACTTTCGGACGACTTTGGAACGGCCTGCGGTCCGTTCCTGCTTGTCGGCGGAACCGTGATTCCGCGACAGCTCAGAGAACGTAAACCTGCGTGGTCTCGTACACCTCGTAAACCTTCTTGAGAGAGGCCATCTCGGTGCCGGCCAGACGGGCACATGCACGGCCCATCGCAACAGCGTAGCGTGCCACCTCGTCAAACTTCATGCCCGCGTGCATAGCGTTTGCAATTGCGCCGACCATTGCATCGCCGGTACCGACCGCACCTTCGTCGTAGATTTTCGGGTTGGTGGTAACGTACAGCGACTCCGGCTCGTCCTTTGCGGTGAGCAGAGCGCCCTCCTGACCCATGGAAACGCAGACAGCCTTTGCGCCCATATCCAGCATCTTGCGTGCGGAATGTACAACGACCTCGGGATCGGCGGACGGCTTGTCGCCTACAGCCTCAGCCAGCTCGAAGATGTTCGGCTTTACAAAGTCCGGCTCGCACCTCAGTGCCTCCTGCAGCAGCTCGCCCTGTGCGTCGATGATCAGCTTGCAGCCGTGCTTCTTGATGGTCTTGCACAGCTTACGGTAGTTCTTCAGCGGGAACTCCGGCGGCGTAGAACCCGCCAGAACGAAGATATTGCCCTCGTCCAGATAGTTCTCCATGCGGTCGAGCAAGCGCAGGAAATCCGAATCATCCAGCTTGTTGCCCGGCTCATTTACCTCTGTATGGCCGCCCTGCGCATCAATGATCTGCGTATTGATACGGAGCTGTCCCGCAATATCAACAAAATCGTGGTGAATGTCCGCTGCTGTCAGCATGTCCTTCATAATGCGACCGTTCGTGCCCGCACTGAAGCCAAGCGCAATACTGCTGCCGCCCAACGCCTTGATCGCGCGCGACACGTTGATGCCCTTGCCGCCCGGTTCCAGATGACTGGACACCGCGCGATTAAGCTTGCCCACCTGCAGCGGGTGCTCGATACGCTGCGTACGGTCCAGTGCAGCGTTAAGCGTTATCGTGATAATCATGGGACGCCCCTCCTGAAATATAATTTCCCTCATCGCGGCTTCGCATTTGTCCCGTGCGAATAACCGCGTTCTCATCTATATTACATTTTACAAAATCTTATGAATAAAGTAAATGGTTTTTCTTGATGTTAGCCACATTTAACCGGGTTGTTTTTATACCCAAACTTTATTTGAGCCAGCCGGAGTCTCCGCACCACGGACACTCCCACTGTTTGCCCGTGACTTTTGCTTCCGCGCCGCACATCGGACAGCGCATTTTACCGGTTTTCGGCAGCGGCCTCGGCTTTGGCGGCTCTTTCGGCGGTTCCTGCTGCCGACGGTACAGCCGCACAAAAAAGACTACGCCGAGCAGCAGCACCACGGCGATCGCCGCGAGCTGTTCTTTTGTCATGCTGTCCCTCTTCTCACTTGTGGTACTTGCCGCCTGCCGCGATATTGAGCGCGCGGTAAATCTGCTCGAGCACCATCACTCTTGCTAAATGATGCGGAAACGTCATCGGTGACATGGACAGCCGCAGCGCCGCCTTCTTTTTCACCCGCTCGGACAGGCCGCACGAGCCGCCAATGAGCACGCAGATCTTGCTTGTCCCCGATACGGTCAGCTTGCCGAAATAGTCCGCCAGCTGCTCAGAGGACATCGGCTTGCCTTCCACGCACATCGCAATCACAGACGCGCCGGGCAGCAGCTTGCTCTCGATGAGCGCGGCTTCCTTTTCGAGCGCCTGCGCGATCTCGCCCTCAGAGGGCGTCTGCGGCAAGCGCTGCTCGGGCAGCTCGATGATCTCTAATTTACAATATGCACCGAGGCGCTTGGTATATTCCTTTACAGCGTCTGCCCAGAATTTTTCTCCGAGCTTTCCGACGCAGATCAGCCGGACAGAGAGCATAGCCTTTCCTCCCCAAATGATACCGGATGCTCCATGTGCTCCTTCGGCGCAACGAGCACCTCGCACGCGGGCAGTCCGCGCAGCGCCGACAGCGTTTGCTGCCGCGCCAGCTCCGGCATGTTGTTTTTCTCACTCAGGTGCGCCAGCACAAGCGTTCGCGTGCCGCTTTTCACCAGATCCGCTGCAAACACGGCGCAGTCCGGATTGGACAGGTGCCCGCTCGGTCCGGCAACGCGCATCTTGAGTGAATACGGGTACGGACCGGCCTGCAGCATATGCGGATCGTGGTTGCTCTCCAGCACAACCATTTCGCAGCCGCGCATAAGCTCGGCCGCATCGCGCGGCACAAAGCCGAGGTCGGTGGCAAAGCCGAACCGGCTGCCGCCGTGCTCGAATATGTAGCCCGTGCTCTCAGCTGCGTCATGCGGCGTCGGGAACGGCACAACGTCCACATCCCTGACCCAGAAGCGCTCGCCGCTGTCGAATACGTTCAGACGGTCGGCGTACTCCGGATTCTTTTCCTCGAAAGCCTCGGCTGTGCCGCGAGTGGCAAACACCGGCGCCTTCGCTTTTTTAAGAAACATCGGCAGTCCCTTCACATGGTCGATGTGCTCATGCGTCAGCACCACCGCCGAAATATCCTCCAGCGTGAGCGACAGTGCCTTCAGCGCAGTCGTAATCCTGCGCAGCGACACACCGAGATCAATCAGGATCGCGGTGCCATCCGCCATATATAAGCCGCAGTTGCCGCTCGAACCGCTGGCGATACTGTAATAATAATGCTCTGCCATGGTACTCCTTCAGCAGTTGTTTTCATCCGTTTGTGTGCTGCAGAAAGGCGGTTCGCGTTAGAATCATCGGTGTGACGTTTCCGCAGTAGAATGCGAACGGTTCCCCGGCAATCTCTGCGCCGAATCCTGTAAGAATGTGCACCGTTGCGTCTCTCGCTTCAAGGAAAATGTTATCCACATCCTGTGTAAAAACATCGTCCAGCACACGTTTCAGCAGAAAGGTTCCCTTGTGCTGTCCGCGCAGCCTGCGCGCGACCGTGATGCGGCCCATGTGCCACTGCCCGCCCTCACGGTAAATGGCCGCTGTGCCGACGAGTTCGCCGTCCTGCTCCATGCACCACCACTGCGGCTGCTTATCCGCCGGGATGAAGTTCAGCTCCTTCGGAATATCCTGCTCATCCGCGAAAATCTGCGCGGCAAAAGCGAGAACCGCATCCATGTCCGCATCAGACGCACGCCGAACCATACACTCTGCTTCCATTCTGCTCATCTGCCTTATATTCTGCAAAAAAGGCGAAAGGATGCTCCCTCCGCCTTTTTTCCTCATTACAATTAGAAATTACTTGTTCTCGGCGCTTTCCGGAATCTCGGAGCGATACATATCCGCACCCAGAGCAACAAACTTCTCTACGAGCGTCTCATAGCCACGCTCGATGTTCTGCACCTGCTCGACCTCGGTAACACCCTTGGCTGCCAGACCGGCGATAACCATCGCCGCGCCTGCGCGCAGGTCGTGTGCACGAACCGGAGCACCATTCAGCTCCTTGACGCCCTCAACAACCGCGATCGCGCCGTCCACATGAATGTTTGCGCCCATGCGGGTCAGCTCCTCGGTATAGCGGTAGCGGCTGCCCCAGATCCCCTCGGTGATGATGCTGGTGCCCTCTGCCAGACACAGCGCCGTCGTCATCTGCGGCTGCATGTCGGTCGGGAAGCCCGGGTACGGCAGGGTCTTGATGTTGGTCTTGGTCAGCTTGCCCTCACGGCGAACGAGCACCGCGTCGTCAAACTCGGTGACCTCAACGCTCATCTCGCGCAGCTTTGCGGTGATGCACTCCAGATGACGCGGAATAACATTCTTCACCAGAACCGAACCGCCGCAGGCTGCAACGGCTGCCATGAAGGTGCCCGCCTCGATCTGATCCGGAATGATGGAGTAACTGCCGCCGTGCAGGCTCTCTACACCGCGGATCTTGATCACATCGGTGCCGGCGCCCTTAACATCCGCACCCATTGCATTCAGGAAGTTCGCCAGATCGACAATGTGCGGCTCCTTCGCGCAGTTCTCCATAATCGTCTGACCCTTGGCCAGAACGGCTGCGAGCATGATGTTCATGGTCGCGCCGACTGTAACAACGTCAAAATAAATATGTGCGCCGTGCAGGCCGTCCTCGGGTGCCTCGACCCGGATGTAACCGCCCTTGGGCAGCGTTACCTTTGCGCCCAGAGCTTCAAAACCCTTGATGTGCTGGTCGATCGGACGGACGCCGCCGAAGTTGCAGCCGCCGGGCATTGCTACCTCGGCAAAGCCATACTTGCCGAGCAGCACGCCGAGCAGATAGTAGGATGCGCGCAGCTTGCGCTCCAGCTCGTGCGGCTTGAGACTCGGATTCTGCGTATTCTGGATTTCCACCGTAGTGGCGTTGATCTGGCGGATCTGCGCGCCCAGCTCACGCATGATCTCCATCTGCAGTGTTACATCAATGATCTTGGGCACGTTTTCAAGACGAACCGGGCCATCTGCCAGCAGAGCCGCCGGAACGATTGCGACCGCTGCATTCTTTGCGCCGGAGATGGTCACCTCACCATTCAGCGTCTTGCCGCCGTTGATTACATACTTTGTCAATCTACCTACTCCTCACTAAGCCTTGGCGCGGAAATCTCCGCGTTTTTCTCCGAATACTGTATCTTATGTCAGCGAATGACTGTCCGTGCCGATCCTCTTTGCAGGCAGCTCCGACAGCGGCTAAACCCATTCGCGTAAAATCTCACTAATACATTTTACCACAATTTCAGATAAAGAAAAGCAGTTTTTCAGTTTTCTTCACCGATAATCGTCTTTTTGTCACAATCCACCAAATATTCGCCTGTTTCGGTGTCAATCTTCCAAGTAGGTGTAAGACGAATACGGCGGCTGCTGTCGGTTTGCATACGATAACCGGCCGTCATCGACTCAATCTTACCGGTTTCGCCGCTTTCTGCGGCAAACTGCAGCAGAGCATCTGCTGCGCTGCAGGTAATGCTGATGCCGTTCGCGGTGGTGTACGGCGTGCCGAAGCTCCACAGTCCGACGAGCGACACCGAGCCGTCTCCGGCAGAAAAGTCCAGTGTCAGCCGCCGGTTGTGCACCGGCAGTCCGGCGACCGAGCCGGTCAGCGTAACTACCGTGTCCTCCGCCGTCCAGCCGGCCTGCTCGGCCTGAAAGCCCCACCGGCTGCACAGTCGACGCGCCTGCTCGAGCGCTTCCGATGCGGAAGTCGGCGCAGATTCAGTCAGCGTATAGTCCGCCTGCACATTGCCGTCCACCTGCCACTCGAGCGTGCCCCTGTCGCTCTCAAAGCGCACCGTGCCATTCTCCTGCTCGGTGCGTTCAGCGTGTTCGCCCAGCATGGCGGCTGCGATTTTTTCCTCATCTGCGCGGCTGCGGTCGAGCGACAGCTCGGGCAGCGTGATGTCCTCTGGAAACGAGAACGCCGTATCCAGCTGCATCCCTCTAGCGCTCACCAGCGTGCGCAGATTGGCCTCAAGCTCACTCGTTCTCCGGTGGCTTTGCCAGCCGCGTACCGCCAGATTGCCCAGCAGAAACAGGTTGATCGTAAGCAGTATTGCGATCAGTATATTTTTGACTTTATCCCATTGCAAGCGCTCTCATCTCCCTTCTGCGGTCACTCTGCCGCATTTTTCAGATAGAACCGGCTCGGTACATACTGTCCGTCCTGTGCCCGGTAGGCTGCCATCAGACCGCGTTCCGCGCCGGAGGCTCCGGCTGCCGCCTGTTTTGCAGGCATGACCGTGCGTTTGCCGCCGGTCGGCTGAAATTTCTGCAGCCGAATCGTTGCCGTGCGCAGCGCACTGCCATCGAATACGAAAGTTGCAAAGTCCGCGTCACCGAGCACCGGCACGCCGCTGTACATCTGCAGAAAAATCAGTGTGGTTTGCTCGCCGCTGCGCTCCACCGCGTACAGCGACGCATGCGTGTCCGTATCGCCCGCTCGCTGCGCCGCATCGAGAATCAGCCGGGCGCAGTCCAGCTGTGCATCCAACGCCGCCGCATCCGTGATATCGCTTTCGTCATAAGCGCTCACCGTTGCCGAGCCGTCCGTGGACGCGTACTGCACCAGACCGGACGCATTCAGCCGCAGCGTGCTCGTATCATCGAGGAACACGCGGACAGTTCCGTCCTGCTCGTTGTAAAAATCCGTGTAGGCCGTGTAGCCGAATGCACCGAGCAAATCCTCCAGTCCGGTGCCGCTCTGTGCGGCAAACAGGTTGATCTGCGCCGGTTTCAGCACCGGAAGCGACAGCGCCTCGCTGTCGAACAGCAGCGTTTCCGGATAGACCGCGTACGCATCTCCCGCAAAGCTGCATGACAGACCGCGGAAGTTCTTCTGTGCCTCCTCGAGTGCATTCTGCGAGACCGCTGCATCCGCAGCATACAGCCTGCCGCCTGCCATGCGGACAAACAGCCGCTGCACACCGGCGGCATACACCAGTGTTTCGACCTGCAGTCGGTCATTATCCTTCCACGAGCCGCCCAGCCAGCCCGCAATAGACTGCATCGGGATCGCACCGTGGTAGCGCAGCAGCGCACAGCTGCCCGACCGCAGAGCCGTGCACAGCTCACTCTCATCAGCCGGCCGCAGCCCCTCACCTGTGAGCGCCTGCGACCACAGCGAACGCGTTGCCGTGATGCCGGCGTCAATATCGGTCAGATTGTACTGCACGCCGTACAGCTTGCCGTCAACGGTCAGCGCCATCTGTGCCGGATCCGCCGCCGAAACACCGGAGGACCGTATCTCATAGCCCACCGCACCGCCTACAAAGCGGTCGTGCAGACGGCGGAGTGTGCTGTCTGCAGGCATTTGCGCAATGTTCAGACCCATCAGCCAGTTTACCGCGCATAGCACGCCCATCAGTCCGCACAGCACCAAAAGCGAGATATTTTTTGCTGTGTTCTTCGCTGAGCGTTTCGCACCTCTCATACCTTATCCTCCCTGCCGTGCGGCTTGAGGTCGGTCGGAAGCGTGATCGTCACGGTCGTGCCCTTGCCGTATTCACTGGTCAGAGCGATCTTGCCCTCGTGCTGCTCAACGATCTCCTTGGCGATCGCCAGACCCAGTCCGGTGCCGCCTGCGGCACGCGAGCGTGCCTTGTCCACGCGGTAGAATCGCTCAAACAGGCGCGGCACATCGTCCGCCGGAATGCCGACACCATTGTCCTCAACCGTGATGCGCACATGGTTTGCGCCTGCGCGCTGTGCCGCCAGACGAATCCTGCCGCCCGAAGGCGTGTACTTGACCGCGTTGGACAGAATATTTACCACAACCTGCTCGATGCGTTCCCTGTCGCCGACCATCGGCGGCAGGTTCGGCTCGGTCTCAACGCGGATCATGTGACCGCTGTCCTCGGCGGTCAGCTTCATGGCATTCGTCACCTTTTTCAGCAGATCGGACACCGAAAACCGCGTCATACGCAGCTCCATCCGTCCGTAATCCAGCTTGGAAAGCGTCAGCAGATCGGTGACAATACGCGCCATGCGCTCGCTCTCGCTCGAAATAACGCCCAGAAACTGCTTTTCCGTGTCAAGCGGCAGCTCTCCGGCGGCATCGAGCAGCGTTTCGGTGTACGAGCGGATATTCGTCAGCGGCGTGCGCAGCTCGTGCGACACGTTTGCCACAAACTCGCGGCGTGCGTCATCCAGACGGCGCTGCTCGGTGACATCGTGAATGACGGCGATGACGCCGCCCTCGCCGTCCAGTGCGCCGTAAGGCGCCAGCGTGACGGACAGCACGCGCCCAAATCGCGTAATCTCGTTCGTAAGGAAGCTGCGCGAGACGGTTTCGTCCGTGTCCGGCATGTCCAGATCAGCGAACATCTCATCAAAGCTCAGCTTCTGCTCCACACGCACGCCCAGCAGATTCTCGGTGGCCGGATTCATGTGGATGAGCGTGCCGTCAGTCGTGAAGGCGGCTACGCCGTCGGTCATGTGCAGGAACAGCGTGTTCAGCTTGTCGCGCTCGCCCTGTACCTCGCCGACCGTGTTTTTCAAACGGTGCGCCATGTAATTGAACGAACGGGTCAGCTCGCCGATCTCATCCGACGACTGCACGCCGAGGTCCTGATCGAAGTTGCCTTCCGCGATCGACCGCGCACCCTCAGTGATGCGCTCGATCGGCGTGGTAATGGTCTTGCTGAGCAGGAAGGACAGCAGGATAGCCGCCAGCAGGCCGAACATCATCGCCTGCATGACAATCTGGAAGAACCGCCACGACAGATCGGAAATCTCCCGCTTGTTGTCCGCGATATACACGATGTAGTCCACCGCACCGTCGCCGTTCTTGTCCAGCGGCACCGCAATGTCCATAATGCTGTCGGACACCGCCGAGCGCGTTCCGGTCTCTCCTGCCATTGCGGCAATGACGTTGCTTGTGCGGGTGACGGATACGTTCGGGTTGGAGCCGTCAAGGAAGCCGCCCTCACTATCGAGAATGGCATAGTTGCGGTAATCGTCAATGCCGAGTCGGCTCTTGTGGGCATCTATGATGGTTTTCAGACCATCCGTGCCGGGTTCGGCAGCCGCCTCCTGCATGGAGCGGATGGTATCGGTCGTGAACACCGCCTGCATCTGCTCATAAAAGCTGTTCAGATAGAAGGTGTTGATACTGTTGATCAGAAACGTGCCGACCACCGCCATAACGGATACGATCAGCAGCACCAGAATCAGCACCAGTTTTCTGTGTAGTGAACGGAACATAGCTTACTCCCCGTCAGCAAAGTAATATCCCATGCCTCTTTTTGTGATGATGTATCTGGGACTTGCCGGTTCATCCTCGATCTTCTCGCGCAGACGGCGGATCGCCACGTCCACCGCACGCAGGTCGCCGTAGTAGTCATAGCCCCAGACCTGCTCCATCAGCTCCTCACGGGAGAAAACCCGTCCCGGAGCAGCGGACAGGAAGCACAGAATATCAAATTCCCGCGCGGAAAGCTCGAGCGGATGACCGTTTTTGTAGACCATGCCGTTGTCCTTGGATACACGCAGACCGCCGCCGGACGGCGCTTCCGCCTTTTCCCTGTCCTCTCCTGCGTAGGTACGGCGCATGTTCGCCTTGACGCGCGCCATCAGCTCACGCATGGAGAACGGCTTGGTGATATAATCGTCTGCACCCAGCTCGAGACCCATGACCTTGTCGGTCTCTTCCTCACGGGCGGTCAGCATGATGATCGGTGTGTCCTTTTCCGCGCGCACCCGCCTGCAGACCTCAAAGCCGTCCATCTCGGGCAGCATGACATCCAGCAGAATCAGGTCGGGCGCTTCCTCAAGCGCGCAGCGCAGACCTTCCGCACCGTCATACGCCGCAAGTGTGTCGTAGCCCTCACGCTGTAAATTGAATACCAGAATGTCTGAAATGGCCTTTTCGTCCTCAACCACAAGGATTTTTTTCTTATCCAAACCCTTTCCTCCTCTGCACTCTCCAATCTCCACTCTTATCTTAGTAAAGATTCTTCAGCTTTGCTCTATACATAGCCGCGACGGTTTTGGCATCGCGGATCTCGTCCCGCTCGATCATTTTTTCTACCTCTGCGATCGGCAGGCGCACGACCTCGACAAATTCGTCCTCATCCGGCTGCATTTCGCCTTCGGTCAGATCAAGCGCGGCAAACAGATAGGTCACCTCGGTCAGAAAGCCGGGAGACGGATAAATCGCGCCGAGCGGCACGATGCGTCCGGCGGTACAGCCGGTTTCTTCTTTCAGCTCGCGGATGCCGCATTCCTCGGCGTCCTCCGGACCGTGGTCCATCTTGCCGGCGGGCATTTCGAGCAGCTCGGTATCGAACGCATAGCGGAACTGCCGCACAAGAATAACGTTGCCGTCCTTGTCGATCGGCAGCACGCCGACACCGCCGACGTGCTCACAGACCTCGCGCGGCGCGGTCTTGCCGTTCGGCAGCGATACCTCGTCCACACGAGCGGTCATGATCCTGCCTCTGAACTTATATTCGCTGGAAAGCTGTTTTTCTGTCATATCCATAGAAAATTCTCCTTAATCGGCTGCATTTACACAGCGCAGGATATAGGCGGTCTCCGGCGGAACGGATACGATCAGACCGTCCGGATCGGCGTACGCGAAGCCCTCGCCGCTGAGCAGGTCGAGCGCATACAGCGCATCAATTTTTGTTTCCACATACTGGTGTCCACGGTTGACCGCGATCACCAGACGCGAGTCTCCGCTCGTGCGCTCATAGCGCAGCAGTGCACCGGCTGTCGTGTCGCTGAACTGCAGGTCGCCGTCCGCAAGCGTCTGTTCCTCGGCACGGATTTCGCACAGCTTACGGTAGAACGCAAGCAGCTCCTGGTTTTCGTGTCCCCACGGGTAGGTCTGGCGGTTGAACGGGTCCTCGAAGCCCTGCTGCCCTGCCTCATCACCGTAGTAAATGGTCGGCGAACCCGGCATGGTGAACTGGATGACCGCCGCCATCCGCAGGCGGCGCAAGGCGATTTCCAGACGGTCCGGCGGCAGCTGATAGTGTGCGCGGCCGTTTCTGTCCATCTTCCACTCGTTCTCGGTTACGCCGAGAAGGGTGAGCGCACGCGCGGTGTCATGCGTACCCACAACGTTCATCAGGTTGTAGAACACGTCCCGCGGGTAGTTTTCGCGGATGCACTCCATGCTCTCCGCGAAATGCTCGGCCGTGCCGCCGTTCAAAAAGCCGAAAATAGCGTCTCGCAGCGGGTAGTTCATAACCGAATCCAGTTCGCCGCCCTGGAAATAGCGTCGGCGCTCGGAGTACGAGATTTTGTTGGACGCATCCTCCCACACCTCACCGATGATGAGCGCATCGGATTTTTCCCTGCGGGCTGCCGCGTTCAGCTTCTGGATGAAGCTGTCCGGCAGCTCGTCGGCAACATCCAGCCGCCAGCCGGACGCACCCAGCCGCAGCCAGCGGCGGACTACGCTGTCCTCGTCCTCGATGATGTAATTCTGATAGCTGCCGTCGGTCTCATTGACCTGCGGGAGCGTGTAGATGCCCCACCACGAGCCGTACTCGTTCGGCCAGTTGTGAAAGTCAAACCAGCTGAAATACGGCGATTCCTTGGACTGGAACGCGCCTACGCTGTCGTAGTGACCGCGAGCGTTGAAATAGCGGCTGTCGTAGCCGGTGTGATTGAATACGCCATCCAGTACAACGCGCATGCCGCGTCTGGCGGCTTCGCTGCACAGCGCCCGGAAGTCCTCCTCGCAGCCGAGCAGCGGGTCAATGCGCTTGTAATCGCCGGTATCGTAGCGGTGATTGGAATACGCCTGAAAGATCGGATTGAAATAAATGGTGGTAACGTGCAGGCTCTCCAGATAATCCAGCTTGGCGTATACGCCGCGCAGCGTACCGCCGAAAAAGTCGTTATTGAGAATTTCGCCGTGCTCATCCGGCAGATAGACCGGAATATCGTCCCAGTTCTGATGCAGCACACGCGGGATCACGCCTTCACCCTCCGGCTGCTCGGGTGCCTTGTCGCGGCAGAAGCGGTCCGGAAAAATGTTGTAGGTGATGCCCTCGCCGAACCAGCGCGGCGTATGGTACTCGCCGTCGTACACGGTCAGCTGGTACTTATCGCCGACCGCCTCGAGCAGCTCCGCCTGACCGCCGTAGCCGCGTGCACAGTAGTGCAGACCATCCGCCAGCTCCACCGAAAAATAATACCAGTACAGACCGGGATGCGTCGGCGTATAGGTTACCGTATACCGATCATGTGAGCCTTGATAGCCGCACCAGTGCAGCGGATGGGATTCGGCCTGACAGCCATCTTCCTCAATCCAAAGAGTAACCTGCAGCGCGCCCTGTGCCCGCTGCGGATAAACAGAAAACTCGACCGCCTGCCCTGCCGGTACCGCGCCATACGGCTTCTTGCATGCAGTGCTGCGGGAGTGAAACATACTATCAGAAATGCGATTCACGCAAGCTCCTCCAAACATATATCCTCTTGCCAAATCATACCTTACCATTATATCAGCAATATTGGCGGTAGTATTTTTAGTATAGCACAAAACCGCAGAACGGTAAACAAAAGCTGTCGCACGAAAGAAAAGAAAACCGGCTCAATACAATCTTTTCAGGTGCAAAGCAAAGAGCCGACTCCGATGGAGTCAGCTCTTTTGATCCGGTTTTGATTTTAGCCGAGCAGGTTCAGAATTTCTTCCTTCGGCATAGCGCCGACAGCCTTATTGGCAACCTCGCCGTTCTTCATCACGATCAGGGTTGGGATGGAGACAATGCGGAACTGCATGGACAGCTCACCCTGCTCGTCTACATTGATCTTACCGACCTTGATATCGTCACGCTCGTTTGCGATCTCGTCCACGATCGGCGAAACCATGCGGCAGGGACCGCACCACGTTGCCCAGAAGTCCAGCAGGACCGGCTTGTCCGACTTCAGCACTTCATTCTCGAAATTTTCCTTCGTAATGGTTATTACTGCCATATTGAACACTCCTTAACCTTTCAGTGATAATTCATAGTAAAATGCATACTGCTGCATGACACCCGCAAAGCCTTTATATCGTTTCAGCGGAAACCCTTTCGGATAGTGTGTGTCCAGCATTTGCCGGATATGCGTATCGACCGGAAATGCGTCGATGTGATGCAGTGCAAACAGACAGATACACTCCGCAACCTTGATGCCGACACCGGTCAGGCGCAGCAGTTCGGCTTTGGCGCGAGCGTAATCCATGTGCCGGATAGCTTCCAGATCGACCGCACCGGACGCGACCTGCCGTGCCGCGGCGCAAATGTATTTGGCGCGGTAGCCGAGCCGCACCGGCGCAAGATCCTCGGGCGTGCACGCCGCCAGACGCTCTGCCGTGGGAATGCTATTGTATACCTGTTCACTCTTATTATAACAGGTTTCCCCGAAAAGGGAACACAAATTTTCGACACACTTGGTAATCCGCGCGATATTGTTCTGCTGGGAGATGATAAAGCATAGAATAGTCTCCCACAGGTCCTGCCGCAGAATACGCAGTCCGCCGCCGTATGCAACGGCGTTCTGCAGATAGATGTCGCGTTTGGCAACTGCGGCTTTGCAGCGGCCGTAGTCCGCATCCAGATCGAAATACGGCCGCCAGATGGCGTTAAACTCGTCTTCATCGCAGTCGAACCGTACGGTCCGGCCGTTCTGCTGAATATTCAGCAGGTGTGTGCCCGCAATCAAATCGTACGACTTATCCCCAACCCTGTGGAAGCGGAAGCACTGACCGGAGTTTGCGATCTGGTCGATGTCGAAATCGTTCAGTACGCGCTCGATCATTGGTGCATAGCCTCATGCTCGCGCACCAGCTCGGTAAACAGGTCGCTCAGCGTCCAGCCGATGTTGTGCTCGGTGACCATGGCTTTGTACGGCACGGAAACACCATGCGCCTTCATTTCACGGAGCAGAATATCCAGTCTCTTTTCGGTAAAGCCGTCCAGCACCATCATCGGTGCGGAAGGCGCATCTGCAGTCTCGTCAGTCGGCTCAAAGCCCTTACGGTTCAGCAGAAAGCCGACCGTCTGACCGGCAGAGACCGCTTCGACGTTCTTAATCCGCACGCCCATGCGAACGAGCACGGTCTTAAGTGCCGCAGTCTGTTCGCTCGGCTGCGGCTCGAAATATAACACTTTTTCACGGGATGCCGCCATAGTGGAACCCTCCTGTTTTATTCTCATAATATTGTATACTAATATTATATCATTTCTGTCAAGTCCCCTATTGACAGAAAGTGTGTTCGGTGCTATGCTCATAGTTAGCAATAACTAACCAATTAAAAAGAGAGGTGCGTATGATACAGCAGACATTGCTTTGGGCGGCCGCAGGCACAGGCTTCACCTTCCTGATGACCACGATCGGCGCCGCCATGGTATTCTTTATGAAACGGCAGTCCAGCGCTCTGATGCAGCAGATTTTCCTCGGATTCGCGTCCGGTGTGATGATCGCCGCGTCCATCTGGAGTCTGCTCATTCCCGCGATTGACGAGGCCGCGCAGAACGGCCAGCCGGGCTGGATACCCGCTGCAGGCGGCTTTATCCTCGGTCTGGTGCTTATGCTTGCGCTGGACGGATTAATGCCACACCTGCACAGCGGCGCAGAGCAGGCCGAAGGTCTGCCATCCTCCTTTCGGCGAACCACGCTGCTTGTTCTTGCAGTGACGCTGCACAACATTCCGGAAGGCATGGCTGTCGGTCTGTCATTCGCTCGCGCCGCGCAGCACACCGGCAACGCAGGATTGTTTGCAGCGGCAGGCGCGCTTGCCATCGGCATCGGCATTCAAAATTTCCCGGAGGGAGCCGCAGTCGCGCTTCCGCTCCATCAGGAGGGACTCAGCCGCACGCGCTCGTTCGTTTACGGTTCGCTGTCCGGCATTGTCGAACCCATCTTCGGCGTGCTTGTTGTGCTGTGCGCGTCCGCGCTGACACCGTTCATGCCGTGGCTGCTGTCCGCCGCCGCAGGCGCAATGCTGTATGTTGTGGTCGAGGAGCTGATTCCCGAGGCACATCTCGGTGAGCATTCGCATCCGGGCACACTTGGTGTGATGGCGGGGTTTCTAGTGATGATGGTGCTGGATACAGCTTTGGGATAATTAAAAATGGAGAATTGTGAATGGAAAATGAAGTTTTCTTTCTCCTTCCACAAAAACGAAAAGCGTCCCAATGGGACGCTTTTCGTTTTTCAGATAATCCGTGTTTTAACTTTGCCAAACACAAATTATCCTCAATATCTATTATGAATCTGTTTGCGGTAATCAAAATAGATTTGCCGCAATTCCTTCAGATTTTTCTTGCGAATAAGCACTACATCATCGTTTGTAAGGGTGAAGTCCTTATCCACAGCTTTGACGTAGTTCATATTCACAAGGAAGCTCTGGTGGCACCGCAGAAAACACGGAGCCGTCAGTTCCTGCTCAATCTCGCCGAGCTTTTTATATAATGTGTATGTCTTTTGCCCCACCTGATGCAGAATACACTGTGAATTATGGCTTTCCACATACATAATCTCTTCGCGCGGAATGTGCAGCACCTGCGAACGATTCTTGATCGCGTATGTATTCTCGACGATATCGGACAGTACGCGGTGCATGGTTCGTTCGAACGTCTTCGGGGTATATGGCTTGAGCAGATAACCGGATGCACCGACTTCAAAGCTGTCCGGTGCAAAATCCAGCGCAGCGGTACAAAAGACGATCGTGCCCTTGTAGCCGATCTCACGCAGACGGCGTGCTACATCAATGCCGAGCGGCGGGTCCATCAGAATATCCAGCAGAATAATATCAAACCATCCGCCGTCCCCCAGCTCATAATAAAGCGGTTCACCGCTGTCGTACATTTTGCAGGAATAGTCAATCGCATGTGCATTGCAGTAATGACTGAGAAAATCCGCAAGGATATCCCGTTCTAACGCCGAATCATCACAAATTGCGACCCGCAGCATGGTTATTGACAGTCCTTTCTCGTCAGTTTTTGTCGAATTTCTTAACGGTTTCTAAACATGTTCTGCCGATTTCACAGGATTCTGCTCCAATTTCACAGAATAGCAAAAAACGCGTAATTCTTCTGATAAAATGAACATGTTCCCAAACGAAGTGGGAACATCAGCAAATATCGACGGAGGAAGCATCATGTTTGTCTACAAAGTAATCAGAAAAAATCACTATTCGCCCGAGACCGGAGCTTATATATCTTTCGGTATCAGTGCCCACGATCCGGAGCACGGACAAACCTGCTTCGTTCCCGATGTGTTCATCGGCGAGCCGGAAGCACGCGCCTTTACAGAACGTCTGAACACGCTTCAGGTGTCGCCTATCCATTTGATCGATGTGATCGAGGACGCATTGGGCGTTTAACACGCAGCTTACATAAAAATGCCCAGCTCAGAGGCCAGCGAGCGAATTGCATGCACAATGCGGATGTATTCGGTCGTGACTTCGTATCGCAGTTCCGTGATTTCCTCATCCTGATTGCCGCGCAGCGCTTGCAACAGTGCTGCGCTCTTCTTTTCCAGCCGTATAAAACCAAAGCTGCGTGCCTGTCCGGTCAGCGTGTGTACCGCTTTGATTGCTGCATCACGATCGTGCCGACCCAGGGCATCGTTCAATTCCGCGCAACAAGGCTCGTCCAAAAATCGGATCAGGAATTTCTGCAGCATATTCTCGTTGTAAAACCGGCGGCAGGCTGCTTCAAAATCTCCATCTATTGCTTGATAAAATTTATGCAGAGACATATCGACATCTCCCTATCTATATTTTATCATTTCAAAAATCGACTGGCAAGGGATGAAAATAGTTTTCTATCGCCATTTCTCGACAAAGATCGCGGTTTGCAGTAAAAGAAAAACGCCTGATCATTTGATCAGGCGTTTTCATGGAGCTGCTAACCAGATTTGAACTGGTGACCTCATCCTTACCAAGGATGCACTCTACCGACTGAGCTATAGCAGCGAAAGAAAAAACGGCACGATTACGGTACCGTTTTTTGGCGACCCGGATGGGACTTGAACCCACGGCCTCTAGCGTGACAGGCTAGCGCTCTAACCAACTGAGCTACCGGGCCATATTAACTTAATTTGGTGGGCCTTCGGGGACTTGAACCCGGGACCGACCGGTTATGAGCCGGTTGCTCTAACCAACTGAGCTAAAGGCCCATATAGGGAATCGACTTTACCCTGCCGTCACAATGAAGTGACGGCAAAGCATTGTCTAAGTGGCTCCTCAAGTTGGACTCGAACCAACGACCCTGCGGTTAACAGCCGCATGCTCTACCAACTGAGCTATTGAGGAATATCGAGCGGATCTGCGATCCGCAGGTGTAGGCGTTGAGTTATCTTCCCGGGCCGTCGCCAGCCAAGTATTGTCACCGTAAACGAGCTTAACTACTGTGTTCGGAATGGGAACAGGTGTACCCTCGTCACCATTAACACCTACTATTTCGTTGCACATTCCTGTGCAGCTTTGTTATTATACCATACCATCAGCCTGCTGTCAACATCTTTCTTGAAGAAATTTGGTGACCCGTGGGA
>NZ_QUIX01000020.1:0-53728 GCF_003480365.1 Butyricicoccus sp. AM32-19
TGCGGCGTTGCCGCAATTCACCTTGCCGCACCCTACGGTAGAGCGTATGCAATACCCAAAACATTCCGAAACAACGGAAATGGTTCCACAATAGCAACAAAACGCAGACCTATGATTTTAAGGTCTGCGTTTTGTTTTATTTAGATGCAGAAATGAAAAATGAAATCATTCTCCATTCTCCATTCTCCATTTTCAATTACTTCCCATACTGCTCCGCCAGCTGCTGGCTGATAAACTGTCTTGCGGTACGCGGCGAGCGGCCGTTGCGGCGCAGCGCGAAGCGCTCTGCAAGCAGGTGCAGCTCGTCGATATCAAGGTTCAGGTCGTTCTCCTTGGCCAGCTGCTCGACGATGTACAGATACTCGTCCTTATCCGGCACGGAGAAGGTGATCTCCAGACCGAAACGGTCGGACAGCGAGGTAACGGTCTCGAGGGTATCGCGCACGCGCACCTCATCGCCCTGACGGTCGGCCATGCTCTCGCGGATGAGATGACGGCGGTTGGACGTTGCGTAAATGACCAGATTGGACGGCTTTCCGGCCAGACCGCCCTCGATAAACGCCTTGAGCGCGGCAAAGTTGTCGTCCTCGCTGCTGAAGGTCAGGTCGTCGAGGAACACGATGAAACGGAACGGCGAACGCAGGGTCTGCTCGAACAGCTTGGGGAAATTCGTGATCTGCCGCGGAGACATCTCGATGATCTTCAGGCCGCGGTCGGCGTACTCATTGGCAACCGCCTTGACGGTCGAGGACTTGCCGGTGCCCTTGTCGCCGTAGAGCAGGATGTTGTTGGCGTCGCGTCCGTCGAGGAAGGCAAGCGTGTTCTTGAGGATTTTCTGCTTCTGCATCTCGTAGCCGGGCAGGTCGTGCAGACGGATGGCATCGGGATGTACGATCGGGGTTGCCGAGCCGTCGTCCTGCATGGCAAACGCCGAGGACTGTGCGAAGAAGCCGTAGCCCTCCTCGCGGTAGTAATCGGCAAGCGCCGCACCGGTGGAGAACGGAAGCGAGTCCGCAGCCTCGAAGTCCGGCAGGTCCTCGAGGGCAGGCTCGTAGAACTTGTCCGCTGCGGCGGATTTGAAGGCTTCGCCGTCGAGCGCGAGCAGAGCGTTCAGCACGTCCAGATCGTGGGTTGCGGCGTTGAGCACAGCCGCTTCCGGTGCGTTGATGGTATCGGTCAGGGTGTTGGTGTCAAAGTGCACGGCGTCGAGCACTGCCTGCGCGATATCGCCGCAGGAGAAGCGGGTCGCGCACAGTGCGCCGTAGCGGTCGGCAAAGTCGGCGGCTGTGCCGTCGAGCGCGGTCAGCGTGTCGCCGTAGGCGCGCACCAGCGGATGGGAAAGCAGTCCGCGCAGCACGGAAAGCGCGCGCAGACGCAGGGAAAGGGCGGAAAGCTCCATTGTTTTCAACTCCAGTCAGGATTGTAGTTTATAACCTAATCAGCATAGCACACTTTTCCGCTCATTTCAACATAGTATGAGGGGAGAAACCTTAAGGCAACACCGCACAATTAAAGCTGCGGCTCCTTGCGCAGGCTCCGGTCGCGCTGCCGCGGTTCCTTGCGCAGGCTCCGGTCGCGCTGCTGCGGCTCCTTGTGCAGGCTCCGGTCGCACTGCCGCGGCGCTTTGCGGAAATTTTGTGCCCTGACTTTGGCTTCGGTTCCTTGCGCGAGTTCCGTCCGCGCTGCCGAGATTTCACGGTAATACATCAAGTATTACTGCAAAACTGCGCCTCGTCAGTCCGCAAAATTTACTCACAAATCGCTTTTGTTCAATTATGCGGTATTGCCATAGTTTCTCAGAATTGGGAGGGAGGAGTGCCCTTATGGGCGGTTATGCGCTGTTGATCTGCCGCAGTCAGACCGAGGCCATCGGCCTGCGGCGGCATTTGGCGCGGTTGGGTGTACCGGGAGAGGTCGCGCGCCCGCCGCGTCACGAACGAACCGAATCCTGCGGATGGGCGGTGCGCGTGAGCGCGCAGCAGGCGGACTGGGCTGTGCATCGGCTGCGGCAGCTTGGTGCGCCGCTGTGCCGCGTGCTGCGGGAGGACTGACATGATCTATCTGGATAATGCTGCCACCACCTTGTATAAGCCGCGGGCGGTCGAGCAGGCGGTTCGCCGTGCGATGTACGGCGCGGCAGGCTACGCGCGAGGCGGCTACGCGGCAGCCAATCGAGCGGGAGAGTTGGTGTACGCCTGCCGGGAGCAGGCAGCGGCGCTGTTCGGCGTGGGCGAGCCGGAGCGAGTCATTTTCACGCTGAACGCCACGCATGCACTGAATATTGCGATAAATGCGCTCGTAAAACCGGATTCCCGCGTCATTGTGAGCGGTTACGAGCACAATGCGGTCATGCGGCCGCTGACGGCTCGAAATATCGAGCCGACCGTGCTGGATACGCCGCTGTGGGACGGCGCGGCTATGGTTTCTGCGCTGAAACAGGCGCTGGAACACGGTGCCGACCTGATGATACTGAGCCACGTTTCCAACGTGTTCGGCAGCATTGCGCCGCTGGACGAAATCGCGGAATTGCTGACGGAAAAAGGCGTGCCGCTCATCCTGGATGCGTCGCAGTCGGCGGGCGTGGCGGAGATTGACGTAAAGCGCTATCCGTGTCTTGCGGCGGTGTGCATGCCCGGACACAAGGCGCTGTACGGACCGATGGGCACGGGCATTCTGCTGGCGCTCGACGACCGGATTGCCGCGAAGCCGCTGCTGACCGGAGGAACGGGCAGTCTCTCCGAGGAGCTGCGCCAGCCGGATTTTCTGCCGGATGCGCTCGAGAGCGGCACGCCGAATGTGCCCGGCATCGCGGGACTCGCGGCGGGCATCGCCTTTGTCCGGGCGGTTACGCCGGCACACATTGCCGGGCAGGAGAGACGGCTGGTGCATGAGCTTGCCCGTGCGCTCTCCCGCGAAAGCAAAATCGAGTGCTTTTCCGGAAAGGAGCAGACCGGCGTGCTGTCCTTCCGCGTTCCCGGCACGCCGAGTGAGGTGCTTGCGGATATGCTCTCGGACGAGGGCGTGTGCACCCGGGCGGGGCTGCACTGTGCGCCGTTCGCGCACCGGACGGCGGGCACGGAGGACACCGGAACCGTGCGGCTGTCCCTGTCGTTCTACTCGACGGCGCGGCAGCTGGAGCAGGCCGCAGACAAAGTTTGCAGATTGGTAAAAAAACTGTGAACACGCTATACAGAAAGCCGGATTTGTGGTAGTATAAGTAAGGTAAAACATGGCTTTCTGTAAAGGTAACAGACTGCGGCTTGTCGAAAAGAAGTCTGTGCTTTACCGATTTGTTTTTTCTTCGCGCGTCAGCGCGCATAAAATAGAATTTGCTCAGCAAATTCATAAAAAACGGGAGCATGTATCGGCGCAGCGCGGCCAAGAAGCCGCGCAAGGATAGCGCTGGTTTTTATGCCCTGAGAGGGAGAAAGTTTCCGAATGGGAACTTTCGGACGACTTTGGAACGGCCCACGGTCCGTTCCTGTTGTCGGCCAAACCGTGGTTTGGCGACAGCCAAAAAATGAGGAGCAAGTTAGGATAGGTGACAAAATGGGAGCGCTGCAAAATGTATTCTCACCGAATTTATCATGGCGGACCATAATAAGTTCTTTTTTCAGTGCGTTTGATCAATTCCGCACAATGACGCCGATCGACGTGGTGGATATCCTCGTCGTGGCGTATATCATTTACCGTGTTATGAAGCTGCTGAAGGATACCAGCGCCGCACGACTGGCCAAGGGGATTCTTATTCTGGTGCTTATCATGCTGTTCGCCAGCTTCCTGCGTCTGACCATGATCTCGTGGCTGCTGCGCAACGCGCTCAGCGTCGGCGTATTCGCCGTTGTGGTCATTTTTCAGCCGGAGCTGCGCCGCCTGCTCGAGCAGATCGGCAAGGGCAACCTCAGCCGCATGCTGATTCCGGATACCGACCCGAATGTGGTAGAGAGCATGATCGTTGCAACCGTTTCCGCGTGCGCGGATATGTCCAGGACCAAGACCGGCGCGCTCATCGTGTTCGAGCGCAAGGAGCGTCTCGGTGAGATCATTTCCACCGGCACGAGAGTGGACGCAGCACCGTCTGCCGAGCTCATCAAGAACATTTTCTTCAAGAACAGCCCGCTGCATGACGGCGCCATGATCGTCCGTGCCGGACGGGTGTGCGCTGCAGGCTGCGTGCTGCCGCTTTCCGGCAATCAGGGTCTGTCACGCGACCTCGGCACGCGCCACCGCGCGGCTGTCGGCATGAGCGAGACCGCGGACAGCGTGCTCGTCGTCGTCTCCGAGGAGACCGGCGCGATCTCTGTCGCCATCGGCGGCATGCTCAAGCGCCATCTGTCGCCCGAGATTCTGCAGAAGATGCTCGAGAGCGAGCTGCTCGGCGATGAACTCAGGAACAGGAACGAAAAAAGCCGTATTGCCGCCATCCGCGACAAGTGGAAGGGAGGTGCCGGCAAGTGAAGAAGAATTTTATCAAAAAGCAGGATTTTCTGCTGAAGCTCCTGTCGCTGGCGCTGTCTATCGTTCTGTGGGCAGTTGTTATGGATATTGACAATCCTGAGCGCAACATGCGCTTTGACGATGTGCCGGTGCGTATCATCGGTGCGTCCCAGCTGAAAGCAGCGACCGGTCTGGAGCTCATCGAGGGCGAGGACACAACGGTCACCGTCAGCCTGCGCGGTCAGAGCAAGAGCGTCGGCGAGGTCCGCGCCAGTCAGATCACCGCAACGGTGGATATCTCGGGTCTGACCGAGGCGAATGAATACGATCTTCCGGTCACCGTGTCGGTCAGCAAGTCCGGCGTGGAGACCAACTATGTCAATCCCGGCAAGGTGCACGTCCGCGTAGACCGCGTGGAGAGCAAGGATGTTCCGGTCGAGGTCAATGTGACCGGCACACCGGACGACGGCTATCGCGCAGGCAAGCCGACCACGGCAACCAAGAAGGTCACCGTTTCCGGTCCGGCAACCGATCTGGCGCAGGTGTCCAAGGCGGTTGCATCCGTGGATGTTACCGGCCGCAATTCCTCGCTGGCCGACTACGAATGCAAGGTAACCCTGTATGATCAGGACGGTGCGGCGTTCACCTCGAACTATATCACCAGCCAGACCGAAAAGATCAAGGTTTCGGTTCCGATCTACCGCGTCAACAACATTCCGCTGACCGTCACCCTCAAGGACGGCGGCAGCCTGACGCAGAATCAGGTACAGTGCGTCATCGACCCGGAGAATGTAGAGGTTATCGCGAGCAATCAGGCGGTGCTGAGCGACATCAAGGAGATCAACCTCGGTGAGATCGACCTCGGCAGCGTCCACACGGGCACGCCGATCTCCATGTCCATCAAGGATAAGCTGCCGAGCGGCGTTTCGCTCGTCAGTGGTCAGCCGGAAACGGCAAACGTCACCATCTCGGTGGACGGTATTGCGACCCGTAAGGTTCAGGTCTCCAAGTTCGCGTGGAACGACACCGCGCAGGAGAATACGCCGTACAAGGTCGCTATCCTCACCAAGTCGGTCGAGATGGAGCTGCGCGGCAGTGAAAGCCAGCTGAAGAAGGTCGATGTGAATAACCTGTCCATCGGTCTGACCTACGATTCGGTATCGCTCGGCGTCGGCAGGCACACGGTCAAGGGCGTGGCTACGACCGTCGGTCTGCCGAGCGGCGTAACGCTCGTCGAGGAGGATATCGAGGTCGAGATTGAGATCACCGACCCGCATGTGTCGGATGAGACGATCACCTCGGATAAGACAGACAGCACAGACGATACGGACAGCACGGTCGCAGAGCCGACCGCGCACCGTACAAGGAAGGGCGGTGGCAGCCAGTGAGCCTGATGGTAACCGGCATCCGTCTGCCGTTTGATCTGCCGGAGCAGGCCGCCGTTGCGGAGGCATGCCGGCTGACCGGTCTCACGGCAAACGACATACAAGCGGCGGTCTGCCGCGTCAGCATTGACGCGCGGCGCGGACAGATCAGCCGGGTATATTCGGTGCGTCTGGACGCGCCGTTCGACGAAAAGGCATTTGCGGAAAAACTGCAAATGCCCTTCGTGCGTTATAAACCCAATACGAAAATCGTCATTCCGCACGGCGAAAAGCGGCTCGAGCACCGTCCGGTGGTGGTCGGCCTCGGTCCTGCGGGACTGTTCGCCGCCTATGTGCTGGCAAAGCACGGCTACCGTCCGCTCGTGCTCGAGCGCGGCGGAGATCTGGACGAGCGCGACAAGGTCGTGGATGTGTTCTGGAAGGGCGGTGCGCTCGATACCGACTGCAATATCCAGTTCGGTGAGGGCGGCGCCGGCGCCTACTCGGACGGCAAGCTGACCACGCGCATCGGTGATCCGCTGTGCGACAATGTGCTGGAAATCCTTGCCGCGCACGGTGCTCCGGCGGATATCGTCAAAAAGGCGAAGCCGCACGTCGGCACGGATATCCTCAAGGATGTAGTTCGTGAAATGCGCCGCGAGATCATCAAAAACGGCGGTGAAGTGCGCTTCCGCACGCCGCTGACCGGCGTTTCGGTCAAAAACGGTGCACTTTGCGCCGTCGAGGCGGACGGGCAGGACATCGCCTGCGAGCGGGCGGTGTTGGCCATCGGCCACTCGGCGCGCGACACCTTTGTCGCGCTGCACGGAAACGGCGTGTACTTTGAGCCGAAGGCGTTCTCGGTGGGCGTGCGCATCGAGCACCTGCAGACCGAGATCGACCGTGCTCTGTACGGAAAGGCGGCGGGACATCCCATGCTGCCGCCTGCGGAGTACAATCTCTCGCGCAGAGCCGACGGACGCGCGTGCTATTCCTTCTGCATGTGCCCGGGCGGCGTGGTCGTTGCGGCACAGAGCGAGGAGAACACGGTCGTCACCAACGGCATGAGCTATCATGCGCGCGACGGCAAAAACGCCAACGCGGCGCTTGCCGTGTCGGTTGACCCGAAGGACTACGACGACGGCACGCCGTTCGGCGGCGTGGCGCTGCAGCGCCGGATCGAGCACGCGGCGTACGCGCAGACCGGCTCGTACCGCGCGCCGTGCCAGAAGGTCGGGGATTTTCTGAACGGCAAGCCGACCCGAAAACTCGGTGCGGTCAAGCCCAGCTATCCCATCGGCGTGGAGCTGGGAGAGGCGGCAGCCTGCCTGCCGGACTTCGCGCAGACCATGCTGCGGGACAGCCTGCCGTATTTCGGCCGCAAAATCCGCGGCTACGACACAGCGGACGCGCTGCTGACCGGTCCGGAAACGCGGACCTCGTCTCCGGTGCGCATGACGCGCGGCGAGGATCTGTTCGGACTCGGCTGCAGCGGCATCATTCCGTGCGGCGAAGGCGCCGGATACGCCGGAGGCATTATGTCTGCCGCCGTGGACGGAATCAGAGCGGCATTTCGGATTATGGAAGAGTTTGCAGATTGAGAATGGAAAATGGAGAATGAATGTGCTTTGGACATGACCATAATTTTCAATTCTCCATTCTCAATTTCCCATTACTGCAACTGGTTTTGAATAATAGAGAGGAAGATTTCAACGTGACCCAACAGGGAACCATCAAAAAGCTGCTGCCGAACGGTCTGGCAGAGGTCGAGGTAACGCGCCGCTCGGCGTGCGGCCACGACTGTGCCAAGTGCGGCGGCTGCGGCGGTCTGGAAACCCAGACGCTTTACGTTACCGCACGCAATCACGCGCATGCGTCCGTCGGCGACCGCGTGCTGCTCGAGGGCGAGACCAGGCAGGTGCTCGGCTTTGCCGTGCTCGTGTATCTGCTGCCGCTCGTGCTGTTTTTTGTCGGCTACGGCGTCGGCGCAGGAATGAAACTTGGCGGCGGACTGTCCGCGCTCATCGGCGGCGTGCTGTTCGTCGGCGGCATTCTGGCGGCGATGTGGTACAGCCATAAGCTGAAGCTCAGAAATGAAGCGCCGTTTGCCATCACCGAGCGGCTTTGATGCGGAATAGAGTCGGCGAAACCGTGGTTTCACGACAGGCAGTTTTAATTTTTTATGAATTTTCGCCAATTTTCTGTGTTCGCCCTTGTCAGATACGCAAAAGTTCGGTAAAATAGATTGAATACGAAAGTCCGTGCACACCGCACGGCGGGAAAGGGCTATGCGATGTTTGGCTTTATCCGTCCGGTGAAGGTCGAGCTGCGGGTGAAGGAGGCTGACCGTTTTCAGCAGGTTTACTGCGGCTTATGCCACGCGATCCGCGCAGAATACGGCAGATTTTACACCTTGTTTTTAAGCTACGATATGACGTTTTTTGCACTTGTTGCAGGAAGTGAGGAGGCGGAGACTGCTCCGCCGTGCAGAAAACGATGCGACGCTTCTCCGTTTCGGCGGAAAAGCTGTGCCGAGACAGACGATGCACTTCGTCTGGCGGCGGACGCGAGCATCCTGCTGACCTATCACAAGTTTCAGGATGACCTGGCGGACGAAAAGGGCGCGAAACGCGCGCTTGCGGCGCTGCTGTGCCGCCTCGGCCGCCGCGGCTACGAGAAGGCGCGCGCACGCATGCCCGAAGCGGATGAGGACATCCGGCAGGCGCTCGAGGATCTGCGCCGTCTGGAGGCGGAACGCTGCCCGTCCATGGACCGTGCGGCGGATACGTCCTCGCGCATGACAGCTGCCGTTGTGCCGCGCACCGGAGACACCCGCGAGCGTATTCTGCACCAGATGTTCTATCAGATCGGCAGGTGGATCTACCTTGTCGATGCGGTGCAGGACATCCAAAAGGATATGGAAGAGAACAGCTACAATCCGGTCGTTCTGCGGTATGAACTGCAAACGCCGGACATCTCTGCGGTCAGGGAACCGCTCGAGCGCACGCTCGAACGCTCACTGGCGGATATCTGCATGGCATTTGACCTGCTGAGTCCCCGGAGAGATGCGGACCTGATCCGCAATATCATTTTTCTTGGTATGCCGACCGTTACCCGACAGGTACTGAACGGCACCTACCAGACGAACGAAGGAAGGGGAAAACATGGATCCCTATAAAGTGCTCGGTGTAACACCGCAAACGAGTGATGATGACGTCAAGCGCGCGTACCGTGAGCTGGCGCGCAAGTATCATCCGGATAACTATGTAAACAATCCGCTGGCAGATTTGGCCGAAACCCGCATGAAGGAGATCAACGAAGCGTACGACATGATCATGAACGAACGCAGGAATCCGGCGGGAGGCAGCAGCGGACAGCAGCAGAGCTATGGCGGCGCATACAACGGACAGCAGTACGGCGGCTATCAGCAGCGCACCTACACCGGTGCGAATGCCGCGCTGTACAGTCAGGTGCGGCAGGCCATCAATCAGGGCAACCTCGGCATGGCAGAGGCGCTGCTGCAGAGAGCCGCAGGACGGGATGCGGAGTGGTTCTATCTGACCGGCACGGTATACTACCGCAAGGGCTGGTACGATGAGGCCGCCCGCGCGTACACGCAGGCGTGTCAGATGGACCCGAACAACGCGGAGTATCAGCACGCGCTGCAGAATCTCCATCTGTCCGGCGGCTACGGCGGCTACCGGCCGATGCAGGAGACAAGCATGTGCGACTGCTGTGTGCAGACGCTCATCTGCAACTGCTGCCTGAACATGTGCTGCGGCGGAGGCGGCTGCTGATATGAGCACGCGCGAGATCGCCCGCGGCGGACTTCTGGCAGCGGCGGCCACGGCGTGGCTGTATTTCGGCGGTGTGATGCCGCAGATCGGACCGGCGGCCTGCCTGATAGCAGGTGTGGCCTCGGCGATACCGCTGCTGCGCCGCGCGAACGTAAAAACGGCTGTGCTGCTGTACCTCGTCACCTCGGTGCTGGGACTGCTGCTGACACCGCGCAAGCTGATCGTGGCGGCCTATGTGCTGCTGTTCGGCCTGTACCCGATCGTAAAATATCTGATCGAGTGCCGTCTGCCGGTTTTCACGCAGCTGAGCGGCAAGCTGGCGTATTTTAACGTGGTGCTGGTGCTCGCAGCCGTTCTGGTAAGCTGCGGTCTGTTTCCGCAGGTGCAGATGCCGGGTATTTTCCGGCTTGCCGGACTGTGGATCGCGGCAAATATCGGCTTTATTGTATATGATATCGGGCTGTCAAAGGTGATCGCGCTGCTGCGCCGCACCCTGCCGCCCGAATAAGAAGGGAAAGAGATATCTATGAAGAGTATGACCGGCTACGGACGTGCCAAGCAGGAGCTGCACGGCAGAACCATCACAGCAGAGCTGCGTGCGGTCAACCACCGCTATCTGGACTGCACGGTAAAGGCTCCGCGTCAGTACGGCTTTCTGGATGATGCCGTAAAAAAGGCCGCTGCGGCGCGTATTGCACGCGGCAAGGTTGAGGTTTACATCGGCGTGGAGACGCAGGAGGGCGGCGACATTGCGGTTACGGTGAACAATGCGGTCGCGGAGCACTATCTGGCGGCGCTGCATGAGCTGGCCGACAAGTACGGTCTGCGCGATGACGTGAGCGTGATGAGTCTGGCGAAGCTGCCGGATGTGCTCGGCTCCGAGCGCATCGAGCAGGACGCGGACGAGATGACCCGCGATGTGCTGTCCGTATTTGGCGAAGCCTGCGACAATTTCGACGAAATGCGTACCCGCGAGGGTGCTAAACTGGCTGAGGATGTGCGAAACCGCGCGTCCGAGATCGAGCGCATGGTCGGTGAGGTGGAGGTCCGCTCGCCGGAGCGCGTGCGCGAGTACCGCGAGAAGCTGCTCGCCCGCATGAAGGAGGTGCTGGCGGATACGTCCATCGACGAGACCCGCATCGTCACCGAGGCGGCCATCTACGCGGACAAGACTGCTGTGGACGAGGAAACCGTGCGTCTGCGCAGCCATCTGCAGCAGCTGGACGGCATGCTGAATGAGGTCAAGCCGGTCGGCCGCAAGCTGGATTTTCTCGTGCAGGAAATGAACCGCGAGACCAATACCATCGGCTCCAAGGCAAACGATGTGTCCATGGCGCAGGTCGTGGTCAATATCAAGAGTGAAATTGAGAAGATCCGCGAACAGATTCAGAATATCGAGTAATTTACAGTATATCGAGGAGTGAGGTCAGCGATGAAGCTCATCAATATCGGATTTGGCAATATGGTCGCTTCGTCGCGGCTGATCGCCATTGTCAGCCCGGAATCCGCGCCGGTCAAGCGTACCGTGCAGGAGGCCCGCGACCGCGGCATGGTCGTGGACGGCACCTACGGCAGACGCACCCGCGCCGTGCTCATCATGGACAGCGACCATGTGGTGCTCAGCGCCCTGCAGCCGGAGACCGTTGCGGCTCGTTTTGCGGGCGAGACCGAGGAAGGAGAACCAGAAGATGCGTAAGGGAACGTTGTATGTATTCACCGGACCGTCCGGTGCAGGCAAGGGCACCGTGCTGTCCAGGCTGCTGAGCGAGGACGAGAAGCTGTTCTTCTCGATCTCTGCGACGACCCGTGCGCCGCGTCCGGGCGAAAAGGACGGCGTACAGTATTATTTCCTCACGAAAGAGGACTTTGAGGCGAAGATCGCCGCTAATGCGTTCCTCGAGCACGCGAAGTACGTTGATAACTACTACGGCACGCTGGAGGCTCCGGTGAACGAAAAGCTGGAGGAAGGCTGCGATGTTATCCTCGAGATCGAGGTGCAGGGCGCGATGCAGGTGCATGAAAAGCGTCCGGATGCCGTGATGGTGTTCATTGCGCCGCCGTCGTTCGAGGAACTTGCGAACCGTCTGCGCGGACGCGGCACCGAGGACGAAGCCAAGGTGCAGAAGCGTCTGGAAACGGCGAAGGGCGAACTCGCGCAGCAGGATAAATTCGATTACGTCGTCGTAAACGACACGGTGGAGCGTGCAGTAAACGAACTGCATGAAATCCTTAACAAGCGTCGATAAGCGACAGTATATAAACAGAAACTTTCATAAAATAAAACTATATCTGGTAAATAAGGAGAACTGATTACTATGCTGAACCCTTCTATGCAGGAACTGATGAAACGAGTAGGCAACCGCTATCTGCTGGTAAACCTGGCAGCACAGCGTGCCCGCGATATTGCCGATGAGTCGGAGGAAAAGGGCGAGCCGCTGCCGGACAAGGCTGTTAAGCTGGCGCTCGATGAGATCGCAGCCGGCAAGATCGTTTACCGTCCGGGTCCGCGTGTAGAGACTGCTATTCCGCAGAACAATGCCATTGCAGCCGCTATGGTTGATGTGGACGATACCCTTGATCTGGATGAGGACGAGGAGCACTCCGACTCCGAGGATGACGAGGACAAGGATGAGAACGCGGACGAGGTGCGCCGCCTGAACGAGTTTGACGACGGCTCTCTGAGCGACGGCGACATTCCGGAGGAGGACCTCTAAGCCATGCGTTTTGCAGGGAAAACGGTCGTTCTGTGCGTGACGGGCGGCATTGCGGCCTATAAAGCTGCCGATCTCACCAGCAAGCTGCACCAGAACGGCGCGACTGTCCATGTGCTGATGACCGAGTCCGCGACTCAGTTTATCGCGCCGATGACGTTTGAAACACTGTCCGGCAACCGCGCGGTCGTGGATACGTTCGACCGCAGCTTTCCGTGGGAGGTGGAGCACATTTCGCTCGCGAAGGCGGCTGACGTGTTCGTGATCGCACCGGCGACCGCCAACGTCATCGCCAAGGCGGCGCACGGTATCGCGGACGACATGGTGACGACCACGCTGCTTGCCACCAAGGCGCCGGTCGTTGTCGCTCCCGCGATGAACACCGGCATGTATGATAATCCGGTAACGCAGGAGAATCTGGCTGCGCTGAGAAAGCGCGGCTTCCACATCATCGAGCCGGACGCAGGTCATCTTGCCTGCGGCGACAGCGGACGCGGCAAGCTGCCGGACACGCCGACGCTCCTCTGGGGCATTGAAAAGGCGCTGACCGAGCAGGATCTGGCAGGCAGGCACGTTCTTGTCACCGCCGGTCCGACACAGGAGGCCATGGACCCGGTTCGGTTCCTGTCCAATCACTCCACCGGCAAAATGGGCTATGCGATCGCGGCCCGCGCGGCCATGCGCGGCGCGGACGCAACGCTTGTTTCCGGACCGACGGCGCTCGATACGCCGCACGGCGTCACGCGTGTGGATATTGTTTCCGCGCGGGATATGTACGACGCGGTGACGAGCCGCGCACCCGAGCAGGATTTTATCATCAAGGCTGCCGCCGTCGGTGATTACCGTCCGGCGCAGACTGCGGATGAAAAGCTCAAAAAGGGTGACGGCGAGATGAATATCGAACTGACCCGCAATCCGGATATTCTCGCCGCACTCGGCAAGGATAAAAAGCCGGGACAGCTGCTGTGCGGCTTTGCGATGGAAACGCAGAACCTTCTCGATAACGCCGAGAGCAAGCTGCGCCGCAAGAACTGCGATATGCTTGTAGCGAATTCGCTGCGCGATAAGGGTGCGGGCTTCGGCACGGATACCAATGTGGCTACCTTGCTGTTCAAGGACGGACACAGAGAGACCCCGCCGATGATGAGCAAAGAGGCGCTTGCCGACCTGATTCTTGACCGACTGCTCTCTATGAAATAATTAGTAGTTAGTAATTAGAAATTAGTAATTTTGCGAAGGCAGATGTTTTCGCAATTATCGTAGGGTGCGACGACCTCGGCGCACCGTATCTAACGATTGGCACAATCTTCACCGTAGGGGCGGTCATTGGCCGCCCACGTCCATTTAACGATAATGTGGGAGGTCACTGACCTCCCCTACGGGCTACATAATGCCAATGAATTTACATGCGGTGCGCCGAGTCGTACCCCAGGGCACCTTCTCTTGCGGCGTTGCCGCAATTCACCTTGTCGCACCCTACAGTATAACGAAATCCACATCGTAAAATTGATAAGAAAGATGAGAAAGGTTGTGATTCTATGGCGGAAAAAATCTGTGCGGCCGCCGTGGATGCGGCAACCTATGCCATCGACAAGCTATATTCTTACCGTGTGCCGGACGAGCTGCGGGAACAGGTGCAGATCGGCACCCGCGTTCTCGTGCCGTTCGGCTTTGGCAATAAACGGGCGGAAGCGGTGGTGCTCGCCTTCCGCGAGGATGCGGGCGAGTTCAAACTCAAGCCCATCGTGGAGGTGCTGGACGAAACGCCGATTCTGACCGCTGAGCAGCTGAGACTTGCGGCGTGGATGCGGGAGAGATTGTACTGCACCTACTTCGACTGCGTACACGCCATGCTGCCCGCCGGATTGTGGTTCAAGCGCAACGAGACGTACACGCTCGCGCCGGACGCGGATTTGGCGGCTCTGCGGGAGCGGGACGGCGAAGACGGTCAGGTGCTGGCGCTGTTTGAGCAGCCGGGACAGACGCTCTCGGTGAGTGAGATACGCGATCGGCTCGGCAAAGGCGCGGGACAGACGCTGGACGCGCTGGCAGGCGAGGGGATCCTCATCTACCACAGCAATACGGCGCAGAAAACCGGCGATAAGACCGAAAAAATGCTCCGTCTGGACATGGAAGCAAGTGAAGCCATGTCGCACATCAGCCGCCGCAGTCCGGCGCGGATGGACGTGGTGTCGCTGCTGTCGGACGGCGGCGCGATGAGCCAGAAGGAAATCGTCTACATGACCGGCGTGAGCGACGCCGCGCTGCGCGACATGACGAAAAAGGGCATCCTCCGCGCGGAATACGAGGAAGTGCTGCGCGCACCGGACTTTTCCGAGGTGCCGCGCGCCGCGGCTCCGGTGCTTTCGGCGGCGCAGCAGCAGGCGTATGACGGCATGGCGGCGCTGATGGACGAAAACGCGCCTCGTGCGGCGCTTTTGTTCGGCGTGACCGGCAGCGGCAAGACGCAGGTATACCTGCAGCTGATCGCGCACGCGCTTGAGCAGGGAAAGAGCGCCATTGTGCTCGTGCCCGAAATTGGACTGACACCGCAGCTTCTGCGGCAGTTTGCCGCCCGATTTGGCGAAGAAGTCGCGGTTCTGCACTCGGCGCTGTCCGCCGGTGAGCGGTACGACAGCTTCAAGAAGATAAAAACCGGCAGAGCAAGGGTGGTTATCGGCACACGCTCGGCGGTGTTCGCGCCCGCGAAGAATCTCGGCGTTATCATCATCGACGAGGAGCAGGACGCGGCGTACCGCTCGGAGCAGTCGCCGCGCTACCATGCGCGGGATGTGGCAAAGTACCGCGCGGCACAGACGGACGCGCTGCTCGTGCTCGGCTCGGCAACGCCGTCGGTCGAGACGTATTACGGCGCAAAACAGGGAAAATACCCGGTTTTCACGCTCACCGAGCGGTTTCTCGGTGCCGGACTGCCCGAGGTCATCATCTCGGACATGCGCGGACTGGCCCGCGAGGGACGGAGCGGCATCATCGGCCCGGATCTGGAACGCGAACTGATCAGCACGCTCGAAAAGGGCAAGCAGGCCATCCTGTTCCTCAACCGGCGCGGAAACAGCCGCGTGATCGGCTGCGGCGTGTGCGGCTGGGTGCCCGAGTGCCCGTCCTGTTCGACCACCATGACCTACCATTCGGTGTCCGGCCGCGCGATGTGCCACTACTGCGGCGCTTCCATCAAGATAACCGGCAAGTGCCCGGCCTGCGGCAGCACGAGCCTGTTCACCGAAACGCCCGGCACGCAGAAGCTGGAGGAGGAGCTGCACGAGCGGTTTCCGTCCGCACGGGTGCTCCGCATGGACGCGGACACCATGACCGCCAAGGGCGCACACGAACGCCTGCTGAATCAATTCGGCAAAGGCGAAGCCGATATCCTTATCGGCACCCAGATGGTGACCAAGGGACTGGATTTTGAGAACGTCACGCTGGTCGGTGTGCTGGACGCGGATCAGAGCCTGTACGCGCAGGACTACCGCGCACATGAGCGCACGTTTTCGCTCATCACGCAGGTGGTCGGCCGCGCCGGACGGCGATTTGACACCGGACGCGCCGTGATCCAGACGTACAGTCCGCTGCATCCGGTCATCCTGACCGCCGCGCGGCAGGACTACGAGGCGTTCTACGAGAGCGAAATGCAGACGCGCGAGGCGCTTCGGTGCCCGCCCGTGTGCGATATCACCATGATAACCGCCGTCGGCGAACTGGAGCAGCAGGTGCTCAGCAGTCTGCTCGCGCTCAAAACGCGCCTGCAGAGCCTGATGGAAGGGCAGTTTGCCGATGTGAAAGCGCCCGTGCTCGGCCCCGCCGCGGCGCAGATGGTCAAGGTGATGGGACGGTATCGCTACCACCTCACCATCCGCGCGAAGGACTGTGCAAGATGGCGCAGGCTCATCTCGGGCGTGCTGCGGGAGTTTATGCAGGACGGTAAAAACCGGGGCGTTACTGTGTTCGCGGATTCCAATAATGAAATGTAGCAGTACTTGAGACCCCGGCAAAGAAGGTTAATTCAATGAGCAAATTTGTCATTCGCAGGGCAACAGAAAACGATGCAGAATCGCTTTTGAAGATTTACGAGCCTTACATAACGGATACAACCATCACGTTTGAATATGATGTGCCGACGGCTGAGGCGTTTGCGGGCCGTATCCGCGAAACGGCGGCTGCGTTTCCATATCTCGTCTGCGAGTGTGACGGCGTTATCATGGGTTACGCCTACGCGCACCGCATTCGTGAGCGCGCGGCGTACGACTGGGATGCGGAGCTGTCCATCTATCTGGCACAGGGCACCCACGGACATGGTGTGGGCACGACCGTGCTGGCGTGCCTGATCGACCTGCTCGAGCTGCAGGGGCTGCGCCACCTGTACAGCTGCGTGACCCTGCCGAACGAAAAAAGCATTCGCATGCAGCGCAGACTGGGTTTCGAAGACGCAGGCGTGTGGCACGACTCCGGCTGGAAGTTTGACGGCTGGCACGATGTGGCATGGCTGGAAAAGCATATCGGCAGCGGAAAACCGCAGCCGGTGACGCCGTTTCCGGCGCTCGATGAGAAAAATATACAGGAATGTTTACAAAAATACATGGATAAGCTGAATCAAGTGGAGGAATAAAACAATGGCACTGAGAAAGATTTTGACCGAGGGCGACGAGCAGCTGCTCAAGCACAGCCGCAAGGTAGAGAAGTTTGACGACCGTCTGCACACGCTGATCGACGATATGCGCGAAACGCTCGAGAACTCCGGCGGCGTTGGTCTGGCGGCACCGCAGGTGGGAATCCTGCGCCGCGTTGTCGTGCTGCTGGATGTGAACAAGGAGCCGGAGGAGATGGTCGAGCTGGTAAACCCGGAAGTCATCGAGCAGAAAGGCTCCGAGCGCGTTGTTGAGGGCTGCCTGTCCGTGCCGGGCGTTTACGGCTATGTGACCCGTCCGACCTGGGCGAAGGTTCGCGCACAGGACCGTTTTGGCAACTGGTTCGAGCGCGAAGGCGAGGGCATTGTAGCGCAGTGCTTCTGCCACGAGACCGAGCATCTGGACGGCCATCTGTTCACCGAGAAGGTCGAGGAGTATATCGACCCGGAGGCAATGCAGGGTGGTGACGAGGAATAATGCGTATCGTATTCATGGGCACGCCGGACTTCGCCGTGCCGAGCCTGCAGGCGCTCATCGACGCCGGACATGACGTCTGCGCGGTGTACACGCAGCCGGATAAGCCGCAGGGCCGCAAGCAGATTCTCACTGCACCGCCGGTGAAAACGCTCGCACTCGAGCATGATATTCCGGTTTTCCAGCCGAATACCCTCAAAAATGAGGACGAGCAGGCGCGTCTGCGCGAGCTGGCACCTGAGGTTATCATCGTAGTGGCATACGGCAAGCTGCTGCCCAAGGCGGTACTCGATATCCCGCCGCACGGCTGCATCAACGTGCATGGTTCACTGCTGCCGCGCTGGCGCGGCGCCGCTCCGATCCAGTGGGCGGTTATCGCGGGCGATGAAATGGCAGGCGTTACCACCATGCAGATGGCGGAAGGTCTGGACACCGGCGATATGCTGCTCACCTATGAGACCAAGGTTGGCGAGAAGGAGACCGCAGGCGAACTTTTTGACCGTCTGGCGCAGTCCGGTGCGGAACTTTTGACCCAAACGCTCGTCAAATTAGATGAGATCGAGCCGCGTCCGCAGGACGATGCACAGAGCTGCTACGCCCATATGCTGGATAAGCAGATGGCGGTGATCGACTGGAGCAAATCGGCGCACGAGATCGACTGCCTGATTCGCGGACTGAATCCGTGGCCGATCGCGCTGACCACGCTTTCCGGTGAAAGACTGAAGGTGTTTGCCGCCGAAAAGGCAAACGGCAGGGGAGAGCCGGGCACGGTGCTCGAAGCCGACCCGAAAAAGGGTCTGACCGTGGCGTGCGGAGAGGGCGCGCTGGGACTGACCGAGATTCAGCTGGTCGGCGGTAAGAGAATGAAGGCGACGGACTTTCTGCGTGGGCACGCAATCGAAGTCGGCACTAAGCTGGGAGACGAATGAAAAAGCGTGAGGAGTGAAGAACGGAGAGGACGTAAGTTCCAATCTCCGATTCTCCACTCCGGTATGGAGGTTTTCTTATGCCCTATCATGGTTACTACTACGGCATTGACATGTACTACATCGTACTGGTTCTGCCGTGCGTTTTATTTGCATTCTGGGCGCAGAGTAAGGTAAACAGCACGTTTAACCGCTACTCGCGGGTGCAGAATCTGCGGGGACTGACCGGCGCACAGGCAGCGGAGGCTGTCCTGCGGTACAACGGCGTTTCCGGCGTGCGCATTGAGTACGTTTCCGGCAAGCTGACCGACCATTTTGACCCGAGAAGCAATGTCATTCGGCTATCGAGTGCGGTGTACTCGTCCACGTCGGTGGCGTCTATCGGCGTTGCCGCGCACGAGGCAGGGCATGCGGTGCAGTACGCCATCGGCTATGCGCCGATCAAGCTGCGCGCGGCGATCATCCCGCTGACGCAGTTCGGCTCGATGGCGGCGATGCCGCTGCTGATCCTCGGCCTGATCCTTAACACGAGCACGCTCGTCACGATCGGCATTGCGGCGTTCGGTCTGTCCACGCTGTTCCAGCTGCTGACCCTGCCGGTGGAGCTGGACGCGTCCCGCCGCGCTTTGCAGACCATTCAGCAGAACGGCCTGCTGACCGCAGACGAGTACCCGATGGCGAAAAAGACGCTCACAGCGGCAGCGCTGACCTATGTTGCCGCGCTGGCGACCTCGCTGGCACAGCTGCTGCGTCTGGTGCTGATTTTTGGAGGAAGAGACCGCAATGATAGATAAACGCCCCAAAACACCGCGTGAGGTGGCGGCATTCTCGCTGTTTTCCATGGCAGAGGAGGCCGCCTGGTCGGACGGTGCGCTGCACCACTATTTATCCCGCGCGGGACTGGACAGCCGCGATGCGGCGCTGGCCTCGCGGCTGACCTACGGCACGGTGCAGAACCAAATTTTACTGGACTGGTACCTGCGGCACTTCTCGAGCGTGCGGCTGAAAAAGATCGCGCCGCGTGTGCTGGCGTGCCTGCGGATGGGTCTGTATCAGCTGATCCTGATGGATAAGATTCCCGCGCATGCGGCGGTTGCCGAGACGGTCGCGCTGGTCAAGCACTACGGTCATGCAAATGACCGCACGGTCGCCTTTGCCAATGCGGTGCTGAGAAATGCCGCAAATGCGGCGCAAAACGGCTCTTTGCCGCGCCTGAACTGTCCGGATAAGGAAAGCTACTACGCACTGCAGTACAGCCACCCGGAGTGGCTCGTGCGCCTGCTTTCCGAGCAGTACGGTCAGAAGCTGACGCAGAAAATCTGTCAGGCGGATAACGCGGACGCACCGATTTCGGTGCGCGTGAACACGATGAAATGCACGCCTGCCGAGGCTCAGGCAGAGCTGGAAGCCGCCGGACTGACCGTGCAGCCGCATGAGGCATTCCCGGAAATCCTGCTGTGCAGCGGCGGAGACGCAGCCGCGCTTCCGGCGTTTATCGAGGGCCGTGTGACCGTGCAGGACGCGGCAAGCGCACTCGCGGCGGCGGTCGCTGACCCGAAACCGGGCAGCACCGTGCTCGACTGCTGTGCGGCGCCCGGCGGCAAGAGCTTTGCCATGGCGGAGAAGATGCAGGGGAAAGGCAGCGTCACCTCGTGCGACATTTACGAGCACAAGCTGAAACGCATCCGCGACGGCGCAGCCCGCCTCGGACTGCCGAATATCCGCACCGAGCTGCAGGACGCCTCGGTCTGCCGCGAGGAATGGAAGGACAGCGCGGACGTTGTGCTGTGCGACGTGCCCTGCTCGGGACTGGGCATTATCCGCAAGAAACCCGAAATTCGGTTCAAGAATCCGGACGAAATCCAGACTTTGCCGGAGATTCAGGCGAGAATCCTTGCAAACTGTGCACAGTATGTAAAGAAGGGCGGCACGCTCGTCTACTCGACCTGTACCATCCTGCAGCGGGAAAACGAGGACGTTGTCCGCGCGTTTCTCACCGAAAACCCGGAGTTTGAAGCGGTTTCTTGGACGCATCCGGTCTGCGGAGAGAGGGCAGACGGTATGGTGACGCTGCTGCCGCCCGTTCACAATACGGATGGGTTCTTTATTGCGAAAATGTACCGTAAGTGATAGTGGAATCGTAGGGCGGGGCGCCCGCCCTACAGGAAAACGAGAGAGAAGATTTGAAGGAGAGACACATGGTCGAAATCAAATCCCTTACAATAGATGAACTGAAAACCGCCCTGAAGGAAATGGGCGAAAAGCCGTTCCGTGCGGGACAGATCTTCAAATGGCTTCACGAGGGTGTGGAGTCCTTTGAAGAGATGTCCAACTTATCCAAGGACTTACGGGCGCGTTTAGCGGAAAATTTCCTGCTGACCGTACCGGAGGTCGCCCGCAAGCAGGTGAGCCGCGTTGACGGCACGGTGAAATACTTATGGCGTCTGCGGGACGGCAACTGCGTGGAGTCCGTTCTGATGCACTACGAGCACGGCGTGTCCGTCTGCGTTTCGACGCAGGTCGGCTGCCGGATGGGCTGCAAGTTCTGTGCCTCCGGTCTGAACGGACGCACGCGCAGTCTGTCCGCAGGCGAGATTCTGGACGAAATCCTGTTCATGCAGAAGGACAGCGGCGAAAAGGTCTCCAACATTGTGCTGATGGGCACCGGCGAGCCGCTCGACAACTACGACAACGTGCTCAAATTCCTGCATCTGGTGAGCTGTCCGGAGGGGATCAACATCGGACAGCGCCATATCTCCTTGTCAACCAGCGGAATTGCTGATAGAATAGAGATGTTAGCACGGGAAAAGCTGCAGATCACGCTGTCTGTGTCGCTGCACGCGCCGGATGACGAAACACGCTCGTCCATCATGCCGGTGAACGACGCGTATCCGGTCGAGCGCCTGATGAAGGCGTGCCGGTACTATTTTGACACCACCGGACGGCGCATTTCCTACGAGTACATGATGGCGCGCGACAAGACCGACCGCCCGTGGCAGGCCGACCTGTTGGCGAAGCTGCTGAAAGGAAGACCGGCGCACGTCAACCTCATTCCGCTGAATGAGGTGGCGGAAAGCCCGCTGAAACCGTCCAGACCGGAAACCGTCCGCAAGTTCCAGCAGGCGCTCGAGAAGCGCGGCGTTACCGCGACCGTAAGGCGCAAGCTGGGTCCGGATATTGATGCGGCCTGCGGTCAGCTCCGTCAGCGACAGCTGAAGGAGGACGGAAAGAGCAGTTCTCGTGATTAACTTGAATATTCTCACATATAAACACAATCGAAGGAGGTTGTGAAATGGAATATTTCGGCTTGACCGATAAGGGACGGGTGCGCCCGACCAATCAGGATATTTTTCAAATCGAAGCGCGGGAGGACAACCAGACCGCGCTCCTCGTCGTGTGCGACGGCATGGGCGGTGCAAATGCGGGCAACGTAGCCAGCCGCTTTGCCGCGCAGAGCTTTATCGAGTCCGCGGGTGACGCTTTAAGCGGCACGCTGGACGAAACGGCACGGCAGAACCTGCTGACGCAGGCGCTCAAGCAGGCGAACGAGACGGTTTTCTCTCTGGCGGGCAGGCAGCCGGAGTTCCGCGGCATGGGCACGACCCTGGTTGCCGCGCTCATTCAGGGCGACTGCGCGACCGTTATCAACGTGGGCGACAGCCGCGCGTACCGCTTTGACGGCGAAGCCATGCACCAGATCAGCGAGGACCACTCCTATGTGGAGGAGATGCGCCGCCGCGGCAAGATCACCGAGGCGGATGCGCGCACCCATCCGCAGAAAAACCTCATCACCCGTGCGGTAGGCGTGGAGCCGTATGTCGAAGGCGACCTGTTTGAAGTGCGCCTGACTGAAAAGGACATGCTGCTGCTCTGCTCGGACGGTCTGACCGGCATGGCGGAGGACAGCCGGATCGCGGAGGTGCTGGCAAACGCGCCGACGCTCGAGCTGGCCGGTGACGCGCTGCTGCAGCTGGCGCTTGACGGCGGCGGCCGCGACAACATCACCGTTGCGCTGTTCACCCTCGGCAAAAAGCAGGGAGCGTGACGGATTATGGATAAATATATCGGCAGTATGCTCGGCGGACGCTATCAGATTGAGGAAATCGTCGGCGTCGGCGGCATGGCGGTCGTTTACCGGGCGCGGGATACCGTTCTCGGGCGCGATGTGGCACTCAAGGTGCTCAAAAAGGAGTTCGCGGAGGATCCGGATATCCGCAAGCGGTTCTCCATTGAGTCGCGCGCCGTTGCCAAGCTGAGCCACCACAATATTGTTTCCGTGTTCGACGTCGGCAGCGAGGACGGCACGGATTATATCGTTATGGAGCTGATCGAGGGCATCACCCTCAAGCAGTATCTGCAGCGCAAGGGCCATCTGTCGTGGGAGGAGACCATTTTCTTCGCTGAGCAGGTTGCCCGCGCACTCATGCACGCACACTCGCGCGGCATCATCCATCAGGACGTTAAGCCGCAGAACGTTATCATTCTGCGGGACGGCACCGCAAAGCTGACCGATTTCGGCATTGCCTCGTTCGCTGCCGCGCAGGAGACCCGCGTGGTGCAGGAGGCCATCGGCTCGGTGCACTATATCTCGCCGGAGCAGGCCAAGGGCAGCAAAATTGACTACCGCACCGACCTGTACTCGCTCGGCGTGATGATGTACGAAATGCTGACCGGCAAGCTGCCGTTTGAGGGCGAAACCGCGCTCCAGATCGTCATGCAGCACATCAATGAGGTTCCGATCATCCCGAGTGCGTTTGTGCCGGGCATCCCCAAGGGCATGGACGACATTGTCATGCACGCCATGAGCGCGAACATCAGCCGCCGGTACGAGTCCGCGGAAAAGATGTACGAGGACATGGAGGTGCTCCGCTCGGACCCGAATGCACGCTTCCACTATGTGGCAAGCGAGGACAACTCGGGCGAGACGCAGATCATCGGCGCGGACATTCAGCGCGCGGCGCGCCGCAGTGCGGCAGAGCATGAAGCCGCTTCCGTTGAGGGCGCAGCTGCGCCGCGCACCCGCACGCGCACGCAGACCCAGCCCCGCACCCGCACCGGTTTCCGCAAAAAAGAGCAGGATGAGCCGAACGGCTTTTTTGAAAAGCTGGCCGAACGGCCCGGAATGGCAGTCGGCATGGCGGTCGGCGTGATTGCGGTGATCAGTCTGCTGCTGGTCGGCATTCTGATGCTCACCGGCAGCAGCGACAAGTCGGAGAAGATTATCGTGCCCGACCTCATCGGACGCAATATCGACGAAGTGATGGCCGACCCGGATATAACCGACAACTTCACGGTAAAGGAAGCGACCGAACGGCAGGAATCCGACCGTCCAGTCGGTGAGATACTCGAGCAGAACCCGAAGTCCGACGGTAAGAAAAAGGCAACCAAGGGTACGATTATCACGGTAACGGTGTCCTCGGGCGGCGAAAACGTCAAGGATACCTACAAGGTGATCGACTTTACCGGCAAGACGCTCGATTATGTGCAGGCGGCGCTGGCATCGCACGACATCAAGTGCGAGGTTGTTGAGGAATACAGCGACGACGTGGAGGAAGGCAAGGTCATCCGTACCGACCCGGAGGCGGGTGCCGAGCTGGAAAAGGGCGCGACGCTGACCGTCTATATCAGCAAGGGCAAGCAGAAGGACGATAACGAAAACGTCTCCGTGCCCGGTCTGCTCGGTATGACAAAGGACCAGGCGGAAAAGGCCCTGACGGAAAAGGGTCTGTCCATCGGCTCGGTGAACGAGGTCGAGAGCACCGCTGAGGCCGGTTCGGTCGTATGGCAGTCGCAGGATGCGGGCGCGGAGGTCGCAAAGGGCACTGTCGTCAACATCCAGATCTCCAAGGGCAAGAGCACATCGAACAATAACTCGCCGGATAACAGCGGCGGCAATTCCGGCGGTCAGGACAACGGCGATGGCGACTACGACGATACGCCGAGCCTCGGCAGTGCGACCATTCCGGTTTCGCTGCCGGACAACACGGATACCGCGCACGTTATCATCTATGTGGACGGCGTGATCCAGTATGACGACACCTGCAGCACGAGCGGCGGCAGCACGTCCATCTCGGTGAGCGGCTCGGTGGGCGACCATGATGTTACGGTCAGCGTGGACGGTTCGACTACCTCGCAGACGTACACATTCAGTTAAAAACGGAGGAATTAAGTTTGATCGAAGGGATCATTCTGAAGGGCATCGGCGGTTTCTACTATGTGGATACCGCCGAGGGCCTCATTGAATGCAAAGCACGCGGACGGTTCCGCAAGACCGTGGGCAAGCCTATTGTCGGGGACCGTGTGACGCTGGAAATTCAGCCGGAGGACGGCACCGGCTATCTGCAGACGATCGCACCGCGCAAGAACAGCCTGATCCGGCCGGCTGTGGCGAATCTGGATCTGGTCGTTGCCGTGGCGAGTGCGGCACCGCCGGTGACCGACCCGTTCCTGATCGACAAGGTAACGGCGATCGCGGTGCACAAGAACATGGACGCACTGGTCGTCATCAACAAGACGGACGCGAATCCGGGTGACGAGCTGTATGAAACCTACCGGAAGAGCGGCATCGAGGTGCTGCGCGTGAGCGCGCACACCGGCGAGGGCATTGACGCACTGCGCGAGCGCATCCGCGGCAGGGTGAGCGCGTTTGCGGGCAACTCGGGTGTCGGCAAGTCGAGCGTGCTCAATCGGCTGGACAGCTCGTTCGGCGCCGAGGTCGGTGCGATTTCGGATAAGATCGGCCGCGGCAAGCACACCACCCGTCATGTCGAGCTGCACCCGATCGAAGGCGGCGGCTATATCGCGGACACGCCCGGCTTCTCCTCGTTTGAGACCGAGCAGATGGATTTGGTGCTGGCCGAGGATCTGCAGTATGCGTTTCCGGAGTTCGAGCCGTACATCGGGCAGTGCAAATTCACCGGCTGCGCGCATGTCAAGGAAAAGGGGTGTGCCGTTCTCGCGGCGGTCGAAGCGGGCGAGATTGCGAAAACCCGTCACGAAAGCTATGTAAAGCTGTATGAAAGTGTAAAGGATCTGAAGGAATGGGAACTTACCAAGGGCGGCACGCGCTGATTTTTGCGGCTGCACCGGAAACCGATTACGGTTACATCCGCGCGTTTCTGCGCGAGCATCCGGACGCGCTCGTTGCGTGTGCGGACGGCGGCCTGCGGCATGCGCGGGCGCTCGGTCTGCACCCGGATTTCATGATCTCCGACCGGGATTCCATGACCGAGGTAGAGGGCGACGATGTGATCCTGCTGAGACCTGAGAAGGACGACACGGATTCGCAGAGCTGTCTGCGCGAGGTGTTCCGCCGCGGCTGCCGCGAGGCGACGCTCGTGTGTGCGACCGGCGGGCGCATCGACCATATGCTGGCAAATCTCTCGCTGCTTGAGGAAGCAAAAACGCTCGGCGGCCACCTGACCATCCTCGATCCGTACAACCGCGTTGAGCTGCATCAGGGCGGACGGCAGGAATTCATCATGCCGGAGACGTTTACCTACTTCTCGGTCGTGCCGATGGACGCGGTGCTCGAGGGCGTGACCATCGAGAATGCAAAATATGAATTAACGAACGGCACGGTTACCCGTGTCGGCATGATCTCCACCTCGAACGAGGCAAAACCGAACAGCCGCTTTGCCGTCACGATTGAACGGGGAACGGCTCTGATTATCTTCTCGCGCGACTGTGTTTTGTGAAAATTCCACACCTGACCCGCCAATATCGGCGGGTTTTTTTATTGTGTCGATTTTGCAATTTATTAAGTCAGGACTTGCAAAAATAAGTTCGCAGGCATATAATAAAAACACATGATAACTGATGAGAGATATAAGGGAGTGCTGAGCATGGCATTGAAGCCGATTTCCAAGATTGCAGCAGGTGTGCAGGCGTCCACGACGCTGGCCATTGATTCGCTGTTCAAGCAGATGAAGGCAGAGGGCAAGGACGTTGTCGGCTTTGGTGCCGGTGAGCCGGATTTTCCGACGCCGGAGCACATCAAGCAGGCCGGTATCGAGGCCATTGAGAACAACCAGACCAAGTACACGCCGGCAGCCGGTCTGATGGATCTGCGCAAGGCAGCTTGCTACCGTCTGAAGGAGGACTGCGGTCTGGACTACGAGCCGACGCAGATCGTTGTGGCTTCGGGTGCAAAGCACTCGGTCTATATCGCGCTGATGACGCTGTGCAACCCGGGCGACGAGGTCGTTATCGCGGCTCCGTACTGGGTAAGCTACTCCGAGATGGTAAAGCAGGCAGGTGCAATCCCGGTCATCGTAGCCGCAACCGAGGAGGCGCACTTCAAGATCACCGCAGAGCAGCTGGATGCCGCCATTACCGACAAGACCAAGGTGTTCATGCTGAACTCTCCGTCCAACCCGACCGGCATGGTATACACCAAGGCCGAGCTGGAGGCAATCGCTGAGGTTTGCTGCCGCCATAACATCTACGTTATCGCGGATGAGATTTACTGCAACCTTGTATATGATAACAATGAGTTCGTTTCGTTCGCTTCTCTGGGCGAGGACGTGAAGGAGCGCACCATTCTGGTCAACGGCGTGTCCAAGAGCTACGCGATGACCGGCTGGCGTATCGGCTACAGCGCGTCCAATCCGCAGCTGGCCAAGGTGATGGCGAACTACCTGAGCCACTCCACCTCTGCACCGTCCACCATTTCCCAGCAGGCGGCCATCACCGCGCTGACCGGCCCGCAGGAGGACATGCAGGTGATGAAGCAGGCGTTCGAGCAGCGCCGCGACCATCTGGTAGAGCGCATGAACAAGATCGAGGGCGTTTCCTGCATCAAGCCGGAGGGCGCGTTCTATGTTATGATGAACATGAAGGGCTTCCTCGGCAAGACTATGTACGGCAAGGTCATCGAGAGCGCCGAGGACTTCGCGCAGCTGTTCCTTGAAAAGGGTCTGGTGGCGACCGTTCCGTGCACCGCATTTGCCGCGCCGGGCTTCGTCCGCTGGAGCTATGCGACCTCGCTCACCGAGATCGACAAGGGCCTTGACCGCCTCGAAGCGTTTATCAAGAACGCGTAAGCATTCGTAATTCCGAGCAGCACTCTGAAAAGGGTGCTGCTTTTTGGTTTCTGCACCGAACCTCTGGGGCACTTGAACCGCGCAGGCGGTGCAGGAAAAAGGGGAGGACGCAAAATCTAACGGCGAAACCGCTGCAAACTTTGTTTATTGCTACAAGATAGCGCAAAACCGGTCGGTTTTGCTTGAAATGACCGGTGCAAAGTGTTAAACTAAAATCGGACTGTTATGGAAGATTAGATACCATCCAAGTCCGTTATTTCGTTATAATTTGGATAAAATACACACCGGAAAGGACGAATAACATGAACAACGTGTACGAAAGCCCGCTTTCCTCGCGCTACGCTTCCAAGGAGATGCTCTACACCTTCTCCTCGGATATGAAGTTCTCCACCTGGCGTCGGCTGTGGCTGTCGCTGGCTAAGGCGGAGCTGGCGCTCGGTCTGCCGATCACGCAGGAGCAGGTGGACGAGATGGCCGCGCACCTGACCGACATCGACTACGATGTGGCCCGTCAGCGCGAGAAGGAGGTACGCCATGACGTTATGGCGCACGTTTACACCTTCGGCAAGGCGGCTCCCAAGGCGGCCGGCATTATCCACCTCGGCGCTACCAGTGCGTATGTCGGTGACAATACCGACATCATCCAGATCCGTGAGGGTCTGCTGCTGGTTCGCAAAAAGCTGGCGACCGTACTGGACAAGCTGGCGCAGTTCGCGGATGCGCACAAGTCCCAGCCGACTCTCGGCTTCACCCACTTCCAGCCCGCACAGCTGACCACGGTCGGCAAGCGCGCTACCCTGTGGATGAACGAGCTGCTGATGGATTTGAACGAGGTAGAATACCGCATCGAAAACCTGCGCATGCTCGGCAGCAAGGGCACGACCGGCACGCAGGCGTCCTTCATGGAGCTGTTTGACGGCGACGAGAGCAAGGTTAAGGAACTCGAGAAGCGCATTGCCGATGATTTCGGCTTTGCAGGCGTGGTTCCGGTCTCCGGCCAGACCTACTCCCGCAAGATCGACGCGCAGACGCTCGCAACGCTCGCCGGTATCGCAGAATCCGCTTCCAAGTTCGCAACCGACCTGCGTCTGCTGCAGCACCTGAAGGAAGTAGAGGAGCCGTTTGAGAAGAACCAGATCGGCTCGTCCGCCATGCCGTACAAGCGCAACCCGATGCGTTCCGAGCGTATCTGCGCACTGGCGCGCTACGTCATCTGCGACAGCCTGAACCCGGCCTTCACCTCGGCTACCCAGTGGTTCGAGCGCACGCTCGACGACTCTGCGAACAAGCGCATTTCCGTGCCGGAGGCATTCCTTGCCGTTGACGCAATCCTCAACATCATGATCAACGTCGTTTCCGGTCTGGTCGTTTACCCGAAGGTCATCGAGGCGCACGTTATGAACGAGCTGCCGTTCATGGCAACCGAGAACATCATGATGGACGCCGTAAAGCGCGGCGGCAACCGTCAGGACCTGCACGAGCGCATCCGCGAGCACTCCATGGCTGCGGGCAAGCGCATCAAGGAGGAGGGCCTCGAGAACGATATGGTTGACCGCATTGCCGGCGACCCGATGTTCGGCATGACCCGTGAGCAGATCCTCGAGCACCTCGACCCGTCCGCTTACATCGGCCGCTGCCCGTCTCAGGTAGACGAGTTCCTGAGCGAGTGTGTTCGTCCGGCGATCGCGCCGTACCTCACCGGTGAGGACGTAAAGGTAGAGATCAACCTGTAAACCGGAAAGTTTATCCCTGAAATTGACAGATATCCCGCTCACGCGGGATATTCTGCCGCTTATGCGTCAATGACGCATAAATGTTGCACAATTCATGCAGAATGATTGACTTTTTGGCTGTTATGCTGTATACTAAATCAGTTGTGTAACAAAAAAATAAAGGAGGCACTTGCAAGTGAAAAAGAGTGTAACTTCCTTTATCGCGGTCATGCTGATCATCATTTTCCTCGGCGTGACGGCGGTAACAGGAGTGTACATTCCGGGCGGCTGGACCATGCCGTTCCGGAACACGGCAACGTCCGACACATCTGCGACGGATACGAGCGACACCTCGTCTACCGACAACAGCGCAGACACGGCGGACAACACGGCAGACAGCACGGATGCGTCTGCTGACACCTCTGCTGACTCGGCTTCGACCGATTCCGCAGACACGACAGACTCCGGTCTGAAGGCCATCATCCCGAGCGTACTCGATACCGACAATGGTATCCGTCTGGGTCTGGATCTGGTCGGCGGCTCCCGTATCGTATACGAGGCCGAAATCCCGGACGGCTACGACACCAGCAACCTGTCCGACGACATGAACTCGGTACAGAAGGTCATCCGTCAGCGACTGACCGGTAAGGGCTTTACCGAGGCTACCGTATCCCTCAGCGGCGACAACCGCGTAACGGTCGAAATCCCGCAGATCACCAACCCGGAGGAGGCCGTACAGACCCTCGGCACCACCGCACAGCTCACCTTTGTTGATGCTGACGGCAAGGAGTGGCTGACCGGCTCTGACGTTAAGAAAGCTACTTACGGCTATGGCCGCCCGACCGGCAACGAAGTTGCGGATACCCATTATGTAGAGGTACAGTTTACCTCTGAGGGCAAGCAGAAGTTTGCTGAAGCGACCGAGAGCATCGCGGCCCGCACTGACGGCACCAACGTGATGGCTATCGTCATGGACGATCAGGTTATTTCCGCACCGTCCGTTTCTTCCAAGATCGACAGCGACAGCTGCGTAATCTCCGGCTCGTTCACCCGCGACAGCGCGACCGAGCTGGCAAACCTCATCAACGCAGGTCAGATCCCGTTCTCGCTCAAGCAGGTAGAGCTTCGCTCTGTCGGCCCGCAGCTCGGCGCTGACGCGATGAGCTCCAGCCTGAAGGCAGGCCTGATCGGTCTGGTACTTGTTATGCTGTTCATGATCATCATGTACCGCATCCCGGGCGTTGTTTCCTGCTTCGCTCTGTGCTTCTACATGGTTATCGAGGCGCTGCTGTTCAGCCTGATTCGCGTAAACCTGTCCCTGCCGGGCATTGCAGGTATTATCCTGTCCATCGGTATGGCGGTTGACGCAAACGTCATTATCTTCGAGCGCATCAAGGAGGAAATGGCTGCCGGCAAGACTGTCAAGAGCGCCATTGACTCCGGCTTCAAGCGTGCGTTTACCGCAATTCTGGACTCCAACATCACCACCCTGATCGCGTGCGGCGTGCTGTTCTTCCTCGGCACCGGCACGATCGTCGGCTTCGCTACCACGCTGGGCATCGGTGTTATCGTGTCCATGTTCACCGCGCTGACCATCACGCACTTCCTGCTCAACCGCATGGTGGATTTCCACATCCGCAACCCGAAGGCTTACGGCCTGCGTGAGCGCAAGGAAGAGAAGAAGCATTTCCCGATCCTCAAGAACTTCAAGATCTTTGGCGGTATCTCTGTCGTACTGGTCGCTACCGGCCTTGTCGCGCTGATCCTGCTGCCGTTCGGCAAGAACCTGTTCAACCTGAGCATCGACTTTGCCGGCGGTACCGAGATGGAGTTCAACATGCATACCGCTGTTACGCAGGATATCCAGACCGAGGTCAGCGATCTGTTCAAGGACGCAACCGGCGTGGACGCATCCTCTGTAACCTCCTCCGGTGACGGCAACGAGGACGTGCTGATCCGCTCCACCTCGATCGATTCCGAGCAGCGTGCTGCCGTGATCGACAAGATGCTGGAGAAGTACAGCCTTGCCGATACCGATATCCTCAACAACAACGACGTATCCGCTTCTGTCGGCAGCGACCTGCAGCGTTCGGCATTCCTCTGCTCGATCCTTGCAATCCTGCTGATGCTGGTGTACATCACCTTCCGCTTCGAGCTGACCAGTGGTCTGGCTGCGATCTGCTGCCTGGTTCACGATCTGCTCGTTATGCTGAGCGTTTACGTTCTGCTGCAGATTCCGCTCGACAGCAACTTCATCGCTGCTGCACTGACCATCCTCGGCTACTCCATCAACGCGTCCATCATCGTATTCGACCGCGTTCGTGAGAACCTGCGCACCGCGCGCAAGGAGCCGTTTGAGGTCATTGGCGAGAAGAGCATCTGGCAGACCATGGGCCGTACCATCAACACCACGCTTACCACGCTGTTCACCATCGGCATGGTATACATCCTCGGTGTTCCGTCGCTCAAGCAGTTCACTCTGCCGCTGATCGTCGGTATCCTGGCCGGCGGCTGGTCGTCCGTTATGCTGTCTACCGGTCTGTGGGGCTTCTTCCGTAAGAAGTTCCGCCGTCGCCGCAAGATCTAACGACTATCGAAAAGGCACCCGTTCGGGTGCCTTTTTTGCGTTTGTTTATCGGCGCAGGGGACTGGTACAGAGAAAGAAGCCGACCGGATAGGGCAGTGCAGGAAAAGGTGCCGCTTTATCGCAATAAAAAATTGACTTAACAGCACTCCGCGTAGTATAATAACAGCAGACAGATAACAAACCACGCGTGTGAAGCGGTGTTCACAAGGGGGAAGTACGATGAAGTGCCCATTTTGCAGCTTTGAAGACAGCAAGGTCGTGGACTCCCGTCCGACGGACGAGGGTACCAGCATCCGCCGCCGGCGTGAATGTCTCCACTGCGGAAAACGCTTTACCACCTACGAGACGGTGGAGCGCATGCCGCTTATGCTGATCAAGCGCGATGGCACGCGGCAGGCGTACGACCGCCAGAAGCTGCTCAACGGTCTGGTGAAGGCTTGCGAGAAACGCCCGGTTTCGCTGATGCAGTTGGAGCAGATCGTCGATTACGTCGAGCAGAAGCTGTTCAGCTCGCTCGAAAGCGAGGTCTCCAGCAAGGTCATCGGTGAGCTTGTCATGGAGCAGCTGCGTAAGGTTGATGAGGTCGCGTATGTGCGGTTTGCCTCGGTCTACCGCCAGTTTAAGGACATCAACACCTTTATGGAAGAGCTGAACACGCTCCTCAAAGATAAATAATTCGGCGGGTATGGCGCAGGCTGTACCCGTTTTTTCATATCGAAAGGAAGATGGATTTATGGACGAACGGCTGCAGAAACAGCTGAATTTCATTCTTGAGATCGACAAGGAGAAGAACATTTTCCGGCAGACGCATCTCTCCGGCCACGGCCGCCGCGAGAATGACGCCGAGCACGCATGGCACATGGCTGTCATGGCGTATCTGCTGCAGGAATATTCCAACGAGCCGGTGGATGTGGCGCGGGTCATGCTCATGTGCCTGCTGCACGATGTGGTGGAGATTGACGCAGGCGACACCTACGCCTACGACACCGACGGTCTGCAGACGCAGAAGACGCGCGAGGACGCGGCAAAGCAGCGCATTTATTCGCTCCTGCCGGACGACCAGAAGCGCGAACTGATGGCTGTTTTTGACGAATTTGAGGCCGATGAGACCGCCGAGGCGCACTTTGCCCACGCGATGGACAATCTGCAGCCGCTCTTGCTCAACAACAGCAACGGCGGCAGCGACTGGGCTGACCACGATGTGACCGCCAAGCAGGTCTACGGCCGCCAGAGCCGCACAGAGAAAGGCTCGGCGTATCTGTATGAGCTGACGGACAAAATCCTGCAGGCGAACATCGAAAAGGGTGCGCTCAAAGAAAAATAAAAGAAAATAGGAATAGTTTTCGACCGAGTTGACCATTCGTGGTCAATTTTCGCCGCCGAACGGCGTATGGGTGCAGGCACTTATGCGAAGCAAGGAGGTGAAAACGTGTCAGCTGAGATCATCATTGCGGGACTGAGTCTGCTGGGGACGCTGGCGGGCACGGCCGGCGGCATTATCGTCTCCGGCAAGCTGGTCAATTACCGCATCGAACAGCTTGAAAAGAAGGTCGAAAAGCACAATAACCTCATCACCCGAACCTTCAGGCTGGAGCAGCAGGTCGCGCTGCTGGACGAGCGTGTCCGCGTGGCTAACCACCGCATCAGTGATTTGGAAAAGGAGGAAGTCGAGTGAACTGGAAGGTGCGGTTTAGGAATCCGGTGTTCTGGGTGCAGATCGTCGTGAGCGCGTTCGCCGCGGTGCTGGCGTATGCCGGTCTGACCGCCGCTGACCTCACCACCTGGGAGAGTGTCGGCGCGCTGCTCTGCAATGCGGTGCGCAATCCGTATTGCCTGTTCCTTGTGCTGTCGAGCGTGTGGAACGCCGTCAACGACCCGACAACTAAGGGTGTCGCGGACAGCGAACGGGCAAGGCAGTATACCATTCCGCAGAAGTAAACAGAAAAAATCCCTCTCATAGAGCAATGCCAGCTTAACTTACTGACATTGCTCGTTTGAGAGGGTTTTTCTTACAGAATCTCTTTCAGCGCGGCGATAAGCTTATCCATCTGCTCATCCGTGCCGACGGTGATACGCAGGTAATTATCAATGCGCGGCAGCTTGAAATAGCGGATAAAGATACCCTTTTCACGCAGTGCGGCGAAAATATCGGGCGCTGTCTTCTCGGGGTGGGTGACGAACAGGAAATTGGTCAGCGACGGCAGCACGGTAAAGCCCAGCGCCCGCAGCGCCTCCGCCGAGCGGTCACGGGTGGTGCTGACCTTGCGGCAGGTCTGCTGGAAATAGTCCTCATCGCGGATGGATGCCTCACCGACAGCGAGTGCGATGGCGTCCATCGTGTACGAGTTGTACGAGTTTTTAACCGCTTCGAGCGTGGAAATCAGCGTCTCCGAGCCGAGCGCATAGCCGATGCGCATGCCCGCGAGCGAGCGCGACTTGCTGGTCGTCTGCACGATGAGCAGGTTTTCGTACTTGCCGAGCAGCGGAACCGCGCTCTGCGCGCCGAAGTCCACATACGCCTCGTCGATGATGACAACGCAGTCCTGATTGTGCTGCAGCAGGTCCTCGAGGAACTCGAGCGTTACGCCGCGTCCGGTCGGCGCGTTCGGGTTCGGCAGGACGATACCGCCGTTCGGCTTGTCGTAATCACGCACATTGACGCAGAAATTCTCGTCGAGCGGCATGTTTTCGTACGGAATGCGGAACAGATCGCACCAGACCGGATAGAACGAGTAGGTGATGTCTGGATAGAGAATGGGCTTGTCCGAGCAGAAGAACGACTGGAACGCCAGCGCGAGCACATCATCCGAGCCGTTGCCGAGGAATACCTGCGACGGCTGCAGGTCAAACCGCCCTGCGATAGCGGTTTTGAGTGCTTTCGCGTTCGCATCCGGGTAAATTGCGAGTTTTGCGGCGTCAAACGTGCGCAGAACCTCGGTTACGGACGGCGCGGGCGGGTACGGGTTCTCGTTGGCGTTCAGCTTGATGATGTTGTCGGTTTTCGGCTGCTCGCCCGGCACATACGGGTCGATCTTGCGCAGTTTATCGAGAAAAGGCTTGTCCATGGGAAGACCTCCTGTGTTCGTTTTCTTTGATGGGGATAGTTTATCATAATAAAGCGATAAAGTCAAGAGGGTTTGTCGATAACGAAAATTTATGATATAATTCATAACATATGAACGATAATCGTAGGGCGCGACGACTCGGCGCGCCGCATTGAACGGTATGCAGATGGTTTACAACGGCGTGCCGAGGTCGTCCTCCAGAGGACCATCTCTTGCCCTGCAGGGCAATTCACCTTGTCACGCCCTACGAAAAAAATGGTTAAGGTGAAATTATGTACCAACCTTTAGCAGACAAAATCCGTCCGAAGACTTTGGACGATGTGGTCGGGCAGCGGCATTTACTGGGCGAAAACGGCCTTTTGCGCCGCGTCATTGAAAGCGGCAGCATCCCGAACCTGATATTTTACGGGCCGTCCGGCGTGGGCAAGACCACGGTCGCGTCCATCATCGCGCAGCAGACCGACCGCAAGTTATACCACTTAAACGCCACCACGGCGGGCATTGCCGACATCAAGGCGATCATTGACGAGCTGGACACCTTCCTTGCGCCGAACGGTGCGCTTGTGTACCTCGATGAGATCCAGTATTTCAACAAAAAGCAGCAGCAGAGCCTGCTGGAGTTCATCGAAACCGGCAAGATCACGCTGATTGCATCGACGACGGAAAACCCGTATTTTTACATCTACAACGCGATTTTAAGCCGCTGCACGGTATTCGAGTTCAAGCCGGTCGAGGCTGCCGATATGCGCCGGGCAGTGGAACGTGCGTTGAAACTTGCGATGGGCGAGGACGCGAAGCCGGTCGAGGACGGCGTGGTGGATTACATCGCGCAGGCGGTCGGCGGCGACGTGCGAAAGGCGCTCGGCGCGGTCGAGCTGCTCGTCTCCGGTGCGGGGGTGGACGGCATCACGCTCGCGGACGCGCAGCAGGCGGCGCAGCGCTCGAATATGCGCTACGACCGCGACGGCGACAGCCATTACGACATCCTCTCGGCGCTGCAGAAGTCCGTGCGCGGCTCCGACCCGGACGCGGCGCTGCATTATCTCGCACGGCTGCTCGAGGCAGGCGATATGATCTCCGCGGCGCGGCGCATGCTTGTCATTGCGAGTGAGGATATCGGTTTGGCGTACCCGCAGTGCGCCGCCATTGTCAAGGCGTGCGTGGACAGCGCGTTCCAGCTGGGATTGCCTGAGGCGCGGATTCCGCTCGCGGAAGCGATCATTTTAATGGCGACCGCGCCCAAGTCCAACAGTGCCATCAATGGCATTGATGCCGCCATTGCCGACATTCGGGCGGGCAGGGCAGGCGATATTCCGGCGCACCTTAAGGATGCGCATTACGGCGGCGCAAAGAAATTAGGCCGCGGACTGACGTATCAGTATCCGCATATGTACCCCAACCATTGGGTGCAGCAGGAGTATCTGCCCGAGGAGCTGCGCGGTGCACAATACTACGAATACGGCCCGAATAAGACCGAACAGGCCGCGAAAGCGTACTGGGATAGAGTGAAAAATCAGAAATAATGGAAAATGGAGAATGAACGTGACGGTTTCATTCTCCATTTTTTTGCTGTTCACTCGAAAACGGTTTTAACCGGCTTTTTATCGCACCCAACCGGCGTATAGGTCCATTCATCAATGTGTCCTTCGGTGATGAAATACCGTGGCGGTGTCGGTGCGTCATACGGCGAGAGAACGTCGATGACGGTCAGCTTTACCTTCATCCGCTGCGGCAGGATGGACTTGATGTACACGGATACCGCCATGCCGGGATGAAGATCCGCACGCGGCTCCGCAAGGCCGGACAGGTTGGGCGTAAGCTCGATGAACACGCCGTACGGCTCGATGGAGCGGACAACGCCGCGCACGGTCTCACCGACGGAGAACAGCGCCGCGTTCTGCGCCCAGGTGCCGAGCAGCTCGCGGTGGGTGAGCGAAATGCGCCGGTTTTCCGGCTCCACGGTGCGGACAGCCGCCAGAATGGACTGCCCGACGGTCAATCGGTCGCCCGGGTGGCAGATGCGCGACACGGACAGATTTTCGATGCCGATGAGCGACGGCACGCCGCAGCCTGCGTCCACGAACGCGCCGAACGGCTCCAGATGCGTTACGCGCGCCGGAATCACGTCACCCGGACGGAGGGAATCAAGCATCCGGTCCTGCGCCTTCTGCTGGACGATGGTGCGCGACAGCCACGCTGTGGGCGGGTCTGTGCTCTCGTCGATATCGGTGACGACGAAGCAGGTGGGCTTGCCTACACGCGACAGGATGGCAATCTCGCGCGTGTCGCCCTCCGCCACGCCGAGCGCGCAGGACACGCGCGGCAGGATGCCCTGCGCGATGCCGAGGTCGAACAGCAGGTCGTGCGCGGCGGTGCACCGCTGTGCGACAGCTTCCAGAATGCGTCCCTCGTCCCGCGCCTGCCGCAGTGCGCCGAGCGTTGAAAATGCCTGCCGAACCGCAGGCTGTACCATGTAGCTGCCCTCAGGCAGATAGGATTCGCTTGTTTTCATATGCAGCCGAGCCTCCTTTGGGGTCTGCCTTACTATATGAGGTGCGGTGACGGATTAGCACCGAATTGTCCGTATCGGCATAGATTGTAACCAGAATCTATGGATAAGGGGCTGATTGGATGGCAGATTCGGCAAATATTTCGCTGTCGGCGCTGCGGGACGGACAGCGGGCGCGGGTCGCGGCGCTGCACCTCAGCGGCGGCATGCGGCGGCGCGTGCAGGATTTAGGATTAGTGCCGGGCACGCGCGTCACCTGTGTGCGGCGTGCGCTCTCGGGCGACCCAATCGCGTACCGGATACGCGGCGCGGTGGTTGCTCTGCGTAAATGCGATGCCGCTCAAATCGAGGTGCAGCCATGAGGCGCACCGTGGCGTTGGCGGGCAACCCGAACGTCGGCAAATCGACCGTGTTCAACGCCCTGACCGGCAGCCGTCAGCACACCGGCAACTGGAGCGGCAAGACAGTCGCGTGCGCCGAGGGCAGGCTGCGCGGCGGCGGTCTGACGCTGACCGACCTGCCGGGTACTTATTCGCTGCGGGCGCACTCGGAGGAGGAGCGTGCCGCGCGGGAATTTCTGGTTTCGGGTCAGGCGTGCGCGGTGGTGCTCGTGGCGGACGCGGGCTGTCTGGAGCGCAGCCTCATCCTTGCTTTGCAGGTGCTGGAGGTGCAGAAAAACGCCGTTCTATGCCTGAATCTCATGGATGAAGCCGCGAAAAAGGGCATTGAGATTGATGCTGCCGCGCTCGAGCGGGAGCTTGGCATACCGGTGATACCGTGCGCCGCACGGCAGGGAAAGGGGCTGCACGAGCTCGAAGCCGCGATACGCCGAGCGGCGGCAGGCGAAAATGAAACGCACCCGACCGCCATCCGCTATCCGGCGATGGACGAGGATTTGACGGAGGAGCAGAGGGACGATATTGCAACCGCAGCGGCGGCACTCCGCGCGGAGGAGATCGCGCTGACGTGCGTCAAGCAGCCGGAATGCGCCTGCGCGCGGGACGATAAAGCGGACGATGTTATCCTTAGTCGGAGGTTTGGCGTGCCGCTCATGCTTTTGCTGCTCGCAGGCGTGTTTTACATCACTCTATTCGGCGCAAACGTGCCGAGCGAGTGGCTGAGCACGCATCTTCTGGCACTCGGCACGCCGTTTGCGGGTGCGCTTGCGAAGCTGGGACTGCCGCCGTTTTTCGTCTCGATGCTGACCGACGGACTGTGGCGCGTACTGGCAACTGTTGTCTCGGTCATGCTGCCGCCGATGGCGATCTTCTTCCCGCTGTTCACACTGCTCGAGGACGCAGGCTACCTGCCGCGCGTGGCGTTTCAGCTTGACCACGCCTTCCAGTGCGCGAGAGCGAGCGGCAAGCAGAGCCTGACCATGTGCATGGGCTTCGGGTGCAACGCCTGCGGCGTGACGGGCTGCCGCATCATCGACTCGCCGCGGGAGCGGCTGATCGCCATCCTCACCAACAGCTTTGCGCCGTGCAACGGACGGTTTCCGCTGCTCATTTTTCTGTGCTCGGTGTTTTTCGCGGGCAGCGCGGCAGGCGGCGCGCTGCTGCTGACCGGTGTCATCGCGGCAAGCGTGGGATTGACTCTGCTCGTGTCGCGCATTCTCTCGGCAACGGTTTTGCGCGGAGAGGCGGTGTCGTTTGCGCTCGAGCTGCCGCCGTACCGCATGCCGCAGATTGGGCGCGTTATCGTGCGCAGCGTGCGCGACCGGACGCTGTTCGTCCTTGCGAGAGCCGCCGCCGTGGCGGCTCCGGCGGGCGTGCTCATCTGGCTGCTCGCCAATGTGCAGATAGGGAATGCAGCTATCCTGTCGCATATCACGGCATTTTTAGACCCGGCAGCGCGGGTGTTCGGGATAGACGGCGTGATTCTGCTTGCGTTCATCCTCGGCTTTCCGGCGAATGAGCTGGTCATGCCGCTCATCGTGATGGGCTACCTCTCGTCCGGCACGATCGCCTCCGGCGTGGACTTTGCCTCCTTCCGCGCGCTGCTGCTGGCAAACGGCTGGACGGTGCAGACCGCGCTCTGCACGCTGGTGCTCACCGTGGCGCACGCACCGTGCTCGACAACCTGCCTTACCATCCTGCAGGAGACGCGCAGCGCAAAGTGGACACTGGCGGCGGTGCTGATTCCTGCGGGAGTCGGGCTTGCACTTTGCATATTGATACACTGCATGCTTGCTTCGGCAGGCTGAAAAGCAGGAAAAAAGTGCGTTTTTTTTTTTTTTTTTTAGGGTAAAACGTGTGAAATGTTAAAAAATCTGCATTTTCAAAACAAAATAGCTTGCATAAACCTGTAAAGAATGTTATCATACTAATGGATTATTTTAGCGTTATCCCTGCCGGTTTTCTGCCCTGCAGACCTCGGCTTTTATGCATGCAGATGCATGCAGGAACACGATTTGTTTTATGCGGCCTGTGATCAATCAATCACGGTATCTATTGCTTGACCGGCAGGAGGTTTTAGCACGAATGAAAGAGAAAAGCACGATTCTGATCGTAGATGATTCCGAGCTGAATCGCACGATCTTAGCCGATATTCTTGGTGATGAATACAATTTTATCGAGGCAGAAAACGGCGCACGCGCGATCGAGCTGCTGCGGACGCACACCGATATCGACCTTATCCTGCTGGATATGGTCATGCCGGAGATGAACGGCTTTGACGTGCTGACCGCGATGAACAACAACCGCCAGATCGAGGATATCCCGGTGGTGATGATCTCGGCGGAGAACGGCATCGAGCACATCGAGCGCGCGTATGACCTCGGCGTTACCGACTATATCAGCCGCCCGTTCGACCGCATGGTCGTGCGCCGCCGCGTGGTCAACGCGCTGATACTGGCCGCCAAGCAGAAGCGGCTGATGCGGCTTGCCGCCGAGCAGATTTACGAAAAAGAAAAGATCAGCGACCTGATGATCAATATCTTCAGCCATATTGTCGAGTTCCGCAACGGCGAGAGCGGCCCGCATGTGCTGCACATCCGCACCATCACCGAGGTTCTGCTGAGCCGTCTGGTGCAGAAGACCGACCGCTATTCGCTGACGCAGGAGGACATTCAGCTGATCTCGAGTGCGTCCGCGCTGCACGATATCGGCAAGGTCAGTATTCCGGATGAGATCATCAACAAGCCCGGCAAGCTGACAAAGGAAGAGTTTGAGATCATGAAGTCGCACACGACGGTCGGCGCGGATATCCTGCACGACCTGCCGTTCTCGAATGAGGAGCCGCTGCTCAAGACCGCGTATGAGATCGCGCGCTGGCATCACGAGCGCTACGACGGCCGCGGCTATCCGGACGGCCTGACCGGCGAGGAGATCCCGATCGCGGCGCAGGTCGTTTCGGTTGCCGATGTGTACGACGCGCTGACAAGCGTGCGCTGCTACAAGTCCGCGTATGACCACGAGACCGCCCTGCGGATGATCGTAAACGGCGAGTGCGGCACGTTCAATCCGCTGCTGCTCGAGTGCCTGCTCGATGCGTCGCTGCAGATCAGGGAGCGTCTGCGCGAGGCCAACGAGGGATATATGCACAGCACGGCGCACACGCAGCAGCTTTCGGCCGAAATGATGCTCAAACGGGCGACGCCGCAGGTCGGGCGCTCGATTCAGGCGCTCGAGACCGAGCGTATCAAGACCGACTTCTTTGCCAAGCAGTCCTGCGGCATTCAGTTCGACTATGATGCGGCAACGCGCACCATCTCTGTGACGGACCACACGGATACGCTGCCGTTTGCCAGCCGTCTGTATGATGCGGCGGATACGGAAAAATTCACGATCTTCAGCAAGGATGACCTTCACCGCCTGGAAAACGCGCTGTATGTTACCACGCGGGATGCTCCGGATGTCAGCATGCCGATCACCCTGCGGTTTCCGGAGAACGGCTGGGAACACGAGTACATGCTCGCGGCCCGTGCGCTCTGGTCGAGTGACGCCAAGCCGCGGTATCTCGGCGCTGTCGGTCAGTTCCGCGAGATGCAGACCGATATCATGCTGCCGGAAATGGCGCTGCCGGATTCCGGCGCTGTCACCGGCAGGCAGCTTGCGGCTTCAATGGAGGGCATGAGCCGTATTTTTGATGTGGTGCGGCTGGTTGATCCGAAAAGGGGCGAAATCCTGCAGCTGAATGCGGACGGCACATTCTCGGACCGCGTCCTACCGTGCTCTCCGGTGTGGAATCACGGAAAAAGATGCAGCAGATGCATTTCCTGCTGCTGCATGGAGGACAAGACGCACATGAGCAAGCTGGAGCTTACCGACGAGTGCGCGTATCAGCTGATTTCGCGCTATCTGGTCGTGGACGGACGCGAGTGCGTGCTCGAGCTGGGCAGCCGGCTCAGCGACAGCGTTTGGGTGACGAGCGGCGGACGGCAGTTCCGGCTGGATGCCTCGCACGGAGAGGATTTTTATCTGGATCCGGTGACGGGCGCGTACGGGCGCCGCTACCTCGAGGACCAGCAGCCCGAGCTGGAAAAGGCGGAGGCGCTGGCGGTGATCGACATTGACCACTTTAAGAAGATCAACGACGAATACGGCCACCTTGCGGGCGACGCGGTGCTGCGGCACGTTGCGAATGTCATTCTCGCGCGCGTCAACACAGCGGACACACTCGTCCGCTACGGCGGCGATGAATTTGTGCTGCTGCTGTCGCATATCCCGGCGGAGAAATTCCGTTCGACACTCGAGCACATTCGGGGAGCCGTGTACACGACCGAAATACCGCAGTACAAGAATATCCACCCGACCGTCAGCATCGGCGGTGTGTATCAGGCGCATCCGCTGGTCGAGGCCATCCGCCGGGCGGACAAGCTGATGTACTGGGCAAAGCAAAAGCGCAACGACGTACAGACCTGAGGAGGAGTACATACATGAATCTGGAAGAGTTTTACGCACAGATCGGCGGCGATTATGCGGACACGCTGCAGCGCCTGTGCAATGAGAACATGGTGAAAAAGTTCGTGAAGATGTATCAGGACGACCCGACCTGCGCCGACCTGCACAACGCGGCCCTGCAGCAGGACTGGGAGGCTGCCTTCCGCGGTGCGCATACCCTCAAGGGCGTAGCGCAGAACCTCGGCTTTGAGCGGCTGTATCAGGTCAGCGCTGTGCTGACCGAGGCCATGAGAGGCAATAAGCCGCTCGAGGACAGGAGCCTGCTTGACGCTGTGGAGCAGCAGGATGCCGCAATCCGCAGAGCGATTTCGGAGCTTGAGTAAAAGCAAAGGACGAACCGTTTGGTTCGTCTTTTTTCTTGACTTTACCGGATAAAGTGGGTATCCTGAACTTAAGGTAATACCACATAATTGAACAAGAGCGATTTGCGTAAAGCGCCGCGGCAGCGCGACCGGAGCCTGCGCAAGGAGCCGCAGCTTTAATTATGTGGTATTGCCTCAAGTAAAGGAGGAAAAACCCATGCAGGTATTGGAAAACGAACGCTTTCGCGTGGAAATTAACGAATTCGGTGCCGAGCTGACCCGCTTTACGAGCAAAAAGGACGGCACGGAGTACGTCTGGAAGGGCGATCCGGCGGCATGGAAGCGCCATGCGCCCATTCTGTTCCCGATCGTGGGACGGCTCAAGGACAAGACCTACACCGTGGACGGCAGGCCGTATGAGATCACGCAGCACGGCTTCGGACGCGATCTGGCGTGGCAGGCACAGAAGATCAGCGACACCTGTGCGGAATTCACGCTCACGCCGAGCGAGTACACGAAGAAGATGTATCCGTGGGATTTTATCTGCACCGTGCGCTATACTTTGGACGGAAATGCGCTGAAAAAGGAGCATATCGTCAAGAATACGAGCGATTCCGTGATGTATTACGAGATTGGCGGCCACGATGCCTACAACCTGTGCCTCGCGGACGGCGAAAGGATAACCGATTACTACATCGAGTTCGAGGGCACGGATGCGCTCAGCCGCATTGCAACCGACGAGAACGTCATGCTGACCGCCGACCGCGTTTCCGTTCCGCTGACCGACGGCAGACTGCCGATTTCCCGTGAGCTGTTTGCAAACGATGCGGTCATGACCGAGGGTCTGCCGTTCCGCACGGCAACCATTGCCAGCACGAAGAACCGCCGCCGTGTGACGATGGACTTCACCGACTTCGACTATTTCGCGGTGTGGAGCCCGTATAAGGATTTCGAGGTGCCGTTCGTCTGCCTTGAGCCGTGGAGCACCCTGCCGGACGGCAATCACCTTGACCATGCCATCGAGCACAAGCAGGGTATCCGCAAATTGCACCCGAACGAAAGCGAAACCCTGACGTTCACCACCATCATCGACGAATAAGTTATCCACCGTCTGTGGATAAAAAAGAGGACTGCGTTTGCAGTCCTCTTTGCTTTTACTCTGCGCTCGAAAGCATGAGTTTGATTCGGTTTTCCTGATTGATCTTGGACGCGCCCGGGTCGTAATCCACCGCGACGATATTCGCCTGCGGGTACACCTCGCGTATCTTTCGTATCATGCCCTTGCCTGCGATGTGGTTCGGCAGGCAGCCGAACGGCTGGGTGCAGACGATGTTGGTCACGCCTTCGCTGATCAGCTCGACCATTTCGGCGGGGAGCAGCCAGCCTTCGCCCATCTTGACGCCCTGACCGATAATGGCGTGCGACTTTTTGCGTACCTCGTCAAACGGCATCGGCGGACGGAAATGACCGTCTTTTTTCATCATTTTGATGATATCGGCCTGCTTGCCGAGCACAAACTGGTACACCATCTTGTAGACGGCGGCGGTTTTGCCGTTGCGGCTGTACAGCTCGTGGTCGATGACCGAGTTGTAGATGCAGTACAGGCAGAAGTCCATCAGACCGGGCAGCACCGGCTCGCAGCCCTCGCTGAGCAGGAATTCTTCCAGACGGTTGTTGCCGAGCGGCGAGAACTTGACGTAGATCTCACCGACGATGCCGACCAGCTTTTTCTTCTGCGTTTTATCCAGCTTCAGCTTGCCGAATACGGCCAGAACGAACCGGAACAGGTGCTTTACCTCGCCGTAGCGCACCATGCGCTCGCCGGTGAAGCGCTTGATGACTGCGTCCATGCAGATGTCAATCGCCTTGTCGGTCGAGCCGGGCACGATCTCGTACGGGCGGCACTGGTTGGCGACCATCATAATCAGATCACCGATCAAAAGTGCATACGCTACCTGCACGAGCATGGTCTTGGTCAGCTTGAAGCCGGGGTTGCTCTCCAGACCGGAAAAGTTCAGCGAAATGACCGGAATGAAGCCGTAGCCGTTCTTTTCCAGCGCCTTGCGGAGCAGGTGGATATAGTTGGACGCACGGCAGCCGCCGCCGGTCTGCGGCAGGATGAGCGCGATCTTGTGAATGTCGTACCTGCCGGATTCGATCGCGTCCATCAGCTGACCGATGACCAGCAGGGCGGGGTAGCAGGTGTCGTTGTGCACGTTGCGCAGACCCTGCTCCGCGATGTTCGGACCCTCGGTGTGCAGCAGCTCCATGTCGTAGCCGTAGTTTTTCATCAGGCGGCAGATGAGTCCAAGCTGCACGGGCAGCATGTTCGGCACCAGGATCTTATAGGTTTTTCGCATTTCCTCCGTGAACTGCGGGTAGGAATATGCGGGCGTTGCCTCAGGCGTTTTGCTGTTCTGCAAGCTTGCGTCCCTCCTCTACGGCGGCCAGCATACTGCGGATACGGATTTTTGCCGCGCCGAGGTTGCTGATCTCGTCGATTTTCAGCTGTGTATAAATTTTGCCGCCGTTTTCGCAGATGGCGCGCATCTCGTCGGTCGTGATGGCGTCAATGCCGCAGCCGAAGGACACCAGCTGGATGAGCTGGGCGTTCTCCTTCTGGGTGACGTACTTCGCCGCGCCGTACATGCGCGAGTGGTACGTCCACTGGTTGAGCACATGTACCTCGGGTGCATCGGTCAGCTGCCAGACCGCATCCTCGGACACGATGACCAGACCGAACGACGCGATCAGCTGGTCGATGCCGTGGTTGATCTCCGGGTCAACGTGGTATGGACGGCCTGCAATAACGGCAACGTCAAGGTCGTGCTCGTCCGCGTAGCGGATGGCGCGCTGACCCTCGATGCGAACGTCAATGTAGTATTCGTCCTGCGCCATGTATGCGTCCTCGACAGCGGCGATGACCTGCTTTTTCTTAATCTGCGGGTACTTGCCGCAGAAATACTTAACGGCGTGCTTGGTGAAGCGCTTTTTGTCTGCGAGTTCAAAGTACGGCATCATAAAGTCGAAGTCCGCGAGTGCGGAGACGTTCGCCTTCAAAAGCTCCGGATAGTAGGCAACGACAGGACAGTTATAGTGGTTGGTCGCGCGTTCCTCATCGAGGTTGTAGGTCATGCACGGATAGAAGATCGCGTCCACGCCCTTTTCGAGCAGGTTCTCGATGTGGCCGTGCATCAGCTTTGCCGGATAGCAAACCGTGTCGGACGGGATGGAATGCTGTCCCTGCATGTACATATCGCGGGTGGAAACGTCGCTGAGGACGGTCTCGAAGCCGAGTTTACGCAGGAATGCCGTCCAGAACGGCAGCAGCTCGAAGTTATTCAGACCGAACGGCAGACCGATTTTTGCAATCGGGTTTGCGATGCCGGACGGCTCACCGTAGCTTTTCAGCTTTTCCAGCTTCCATTTATAAAGGTTGGGCAGGTCGGCCTTTTTCGTGCCGCCGAGCGGACGCTCGCAGCGGTTGCCCGAAATGAAGCGGCGGCCGCCGCCGAAGTCGTTAATCGTCAGATTGCAGTGGTTCTCACACAGACCGCAGCGCGTGGAGCGCACGTTGTGCTCGAAGCCTGCGAGGATATCCGTGCCGATGAGCGTGGTGGTGTCGCGGCGGTTGTCCTTGGCGTGCAGTGCTGCACCGTAAGCGCCCATCAGACCCGAGATAGCCGGACGGGTCACGTCGCGGCCGATCTCCTGCTCGAACGAGCGCAGGATGGCGTCATTGAGGAACGTGCCGCCCTGTACAACGATGTGCTGACCGAGGTCGTCCGGCGAGTGGGCGCGGATAACCTTGTACAGCGCGTTCTTGACAACGGATACCGACAGACCGGCGGAGATTGCATCAATGCCCGCGCCGTCCTTCTGCGCCTGCTTGACCGAGGAGTTCATGAACACCGTGCAGCGCGAACCCAAATCAATCGGGTGCTGTGCAAACAGACCCAGCTTGCAGAACTCCTCGATGGAGTAGCCCATCGAGCGGGCGAACGTTTCGATGAACGAGCCGCAGCCGGACGAGCACGCCTCGTTGAGCGAAATATTGTCGATGCACTTGTTGCGGATTTTGAAGCACTTGATGTCCTGACCGCCGATGTCGATGATGAAATCAACATCCGGGCAGAAATGGCGCGCCGCGCGGAAGTGCGCGACCGTCTCGACCAGACCGAAATCCACGCCGAAGGCATTCTGGATGAGCGCTTCGCCGTAGCCAGTGACCGCCGAGGACACGATATGTACGCGGTCGCCGCACAGCTCGTACAGGCGGGTGAGCTGCTCGCGGATAACGTCCGCCGGATTGCCCTTGTTGGACTGGTAGTGGTGGAACAAAATCTGGTCGTCCGCACCGATGAGCACCAGCTTGGTGGTGGTGGAGCCGCAGTCGATGCCGAGATATGCGTCGCCCTCGTACATGGTGACGTTCTGCGTCATGACATCGTGCATGGCGTGACGGTTCTTGAATTCCTCGTACTGCTGCTCATCCTCGAACAGCGGCGGCAGGTAGTTGGCAACGACCGGAGCGTCTGCCGCCTTTTCGAGCGCCGCGAGCAGCGAATCGACCGTGTAGGTCTTCTGCGTGCCGCCTGCGTATTCCGCCGCGCCCGCTGCGATGGCATACGGCGCGAGAGCCGGGAAGTGCGCGTGCGCGTCATCCAGCTTCAGCGTCTCCTGAAAGCGCTTCTGCAGACCCTTGAAGAAGAACAGCGGGCCGCCGAGGAACAGCACATCGCCCTTGACCTCGCGGCCCTGCGCCAGACCCGCAATGGTCTGGTTGACGACCGCCTGGAAGATGGACGCGGCAACGTCCTCCTTGCGCGCGCCCTCGTTGAGCAGCGGCTGAATATCCGACTTGGCGAATACGCCGCAGCGGGATGCGATGGTGTAGATGCGCTCCGCGCCCTGTGCGAGTTCATCGAGCTCGGACGGCGTAACGTCCAGCAGGACCGCCATCTGGTCGATGAAAGCGCCGGTGCCGCCCGCGCAGGAGCCGTTCATGCGCTCCTCCAGCTGACCGGTGAGGAAGACGATCTTCGCGTCCTCGCCGCCCAGCTCAATGACAACATCGGCCTGCGGAACGTGCACGCCTACCGCCTTGCGGGTGGCGAACACCTCCTGTACAAAATCAATATCCGCGGCCTTCGCCACGCCTAAACCGGCCGAGCCGGTGATCGAACAGCGGAGCGGTGTGTCCTCGCCGATGAGCTCGCGCGCCGCACGCACCAGCTCGACCGCCTTTTCACGCACCTTGGAAAAATGCCGTTCGTAGTGCTTGTGGATAATCTCTCCATCGCGGACAACGACGATCTTGACGGTCGTTGAGCCGATGTCGATTCCAACATTTACATTCATAATACCCTTGATCTCTCCCATAACAAAACAGAGCGCCGTTCAGGCAATAATAAGGTATCGCCCTGGCGCAAAGTGAATGCGGGTAAGTGCTGCCGTGCGTCAGCCTGAGAAGGCCATATGATGTGATAAATATGCAGGGCAAATTCTTACCTCTATTACTATAACGGTGCAAGCGGAAAATGTCAATGCGGCGATTTTCTCCTTGGATGCCGAAAATACCCCTTGACAAAGCCGGAATTTTTATATAAAATATACGGCGTAAGTGAATACATATCCTTATCGAGAGCGGTGGAGGGAACGGCCCTGTGAAACCCGGCAACCTGCGTTGTTTTGCAACGTAAGGTGCCAAATCCGGCGTAAGAATACGAAAGATGAGGGAGCAAAACGAACTTTTCGCTCCCGCTGAGGAGCGTTTTTTAATGCTCTGAAAATGAACTGGAGAAAGGAACTGATACTTAATGGCACATCATTTTTTCACCTCGGAATCGGTTACGGAAGGCCATCCCGATAAAATCTGCGACCAGATCTCGGACGCGATCCTTAACGAGATTTTAACGCAGGATCCGTATGCCCGTGTAGCTTGCGAGACCACCTGCACCACCGGTATGGTTCAGGTAATGGGCGAGATTTCCACTTCCTGCTATGTGGACATCCCGAAGGTTGTCCGCGACACGGTTCGTGAGATCGGCTACGACCGCGCGAAGTACGGCTTTGACTGCGACACCTGCGCTGTCCTGACCGCCATCGACGAGCAGTCCGCCGACATTGCACTCGGCGTTGACAACTCCCTTGAGAGCAAGGAGGGTGCCTCTGAGGCTGACCTCGCCATCGGCGCGGGCGATCAGGGCATGATGTTCGGCTATGCGTGCGATGAGACCAAGGAGCTTATGCCGCTGCCGATCTCTCTGGCGCACAAGCTGGCAAAGCGTCTGACCGACGTTCGCAAGGACGGCACGTTCGACTATCTGCGCCCGGACGGCAAGAGCCAGGTTACGGTTGAATATGACGAGGACAATCAGCCCGTCCGCGTGGATACGGTTGTTATTTCCACCCAGCACAGCCCGGAGGTGTCCCTCGCGCAGATCCGCGAGGACATGATCGAGCAGGTGGTAAAGAAGGTCATCCCGGCCCATCTGCTGGATGAGAATACCAAGTATTTCATCAACCCGACCGGCCGTTTCGTCATCGGCGGCCCGCACGGCGACTCCGGTCTGACCGGCCGTAAGATCATCGTGGACACCTACGGCGGCATCGGCCGTCACGGCGGCGGCGCGTTCTCCGGCAAGGACCCGACCAAGGTGGACCGCTCGGGCGCGTATGCGGCTCGCTGGGTTGCGAAGAACATTGTTGCGGCAGGTCTGGCAAAGCGCTGCGAGATTCAGCTGGCGTATGCCATCGGCGTTGCCGAGCCGGTTTCCATCATGGTAGAGACCTTCGGCACCGGCGTTGTTGGCGACGATGTGCTTGAGAAGGCCGTTGAGAAGGTGTTCGACCTGCGTCCGGCGGCGATCATCGAGCAGCTTGACCTGCGTAAGCCGATCTACAAGCAGCTGGCAGCCTACGGCCACATGGGCCGCGAGGAGCTTGGCGTCAAGTGGGAGAATACCGATAAGGTTGAGGCGCTGAAGGCAGCAGTTCAGGCGTAAAGGGAAAGAAAAGGCTTCGGAACTTGGTTCCGAAGCCTTTTTGCATCTCTGTTGCTGCGTGCACCGGAGAACGGCTCACATATCTCGCGTGATCTGCTTGAATCGAATCAAAAACAGCGTTGTTGTTGTAGCCGCGGCTAATAAATCCGCGACCGGCTCTGCGAGGAACACGGCGAACAGCTTATCCGCGAAAAAGTGCGGCAGGAGCAGAATGAACGGTATCAGCAGGAAAACCTTGCGCTCGAGCGCGAGAAAAAGCGAGATACGCGCCTCGCCGAGCGCCACAAACGACTGCTGGAATCCGGTCTGGAACGCATTGGTAAATCCGAGTGCAAAGTATACGCGCAGCGCCCAGACGGTGCGTTCGACCAGTTCCTCATCCGAGGTGAACAGATGCACGACCGTATGCGGGAACAGCTGCACAGCTGCCCAGATCGAAAACGCGAACACGAACGCCGCCGCGAGATTCAGCTGCACGACGCGCTTCATGCGGTCGGGCCGCTTCGCGCCGCAGGCGTAGCTGAGGATGGGCTGCGCGCCCTGCGCCAGACCGGTCAGCGGCAGCTGCACCATCTGCGCCACCGAGGTCAGGATGGTCATTGCGCCGACCGCCGCATCGCCGCCGTACTTCTGCAGCGATACGTTGAACGCAATGGTGAGCAGGCTTTCTGTTGACTGCATGACAAACGGGGACGCGCCCAGACCGACTGCGGATGCCAGAACCGGTCGGTCGATGCGGAAATACGCGCGTTTTAAGCGCAGAACCGTCTGCTTTCCGGTCAGAAACCGCAGAACCCATGCCGCAGACACCGCCTGCGAAATAATCGTCGCTACAGCCGCGCCGCGCACGCCCATGCGGAACACGAAGATGAACAGCGGGTCAAGCGCGGTGTTGAGCACCGCGCCGATAACGACCGTTTTCATCGCCACCGACGAACGGCCCTGCGCGGTGATAAAGCCGTTCAGACCCAATGACGTCATCACGAAAACCGTGCCGAGAACGTAGAGGTTGAGGTACTGCATCGCGTAGGGCAGGGTGTCGGCAGATGCGCCGAACAGTTTCAGTAATGGCGCCTGAAACAGCAGGAAAAGTGCTGTCAGCACGAGTGCAAGCGCCCAGAGCGCCGCCGTACACGTTCCGAGGATGCGTTCCGCGCGGTCGTGCTCCTTTGCGCCGAGCGCGATAGACGCCCGCGGTGCGCCGCCCATGCCGATGAGCGCCGCGAACGCCGAGATGAGCGTGATGACAGGGAAGGTGACGCCCATGCCGGTCAGCGCCAGCTTGCCCTCGAGCGGGATGCGTCCGATGTAAATGCGGTCCACGATGCTGTACAGCAGGTTGACAACCTGTGCCGTGATGGTCGGCAATGCCAGCCGAAACAGCAGCGGCCCTACGGGTGCTGTGCCGAGGGCCGCTGTCTGCTGATTCTGTTGTTCACTCATGCCTTGCTGTCCTCACGGATGAGCACGCGGATGGCCTCGACCGCCGCCTTTACGCCGCGCTCGGTGGCGTCAGGCGGGATGGCGGGAGCATCATCGTTGTCCGCGTTCCACAGCACGTTGAGCACCGCGCCGCACCGCACATGGAGCACCTGCGCGACGATCATGAGCGCGGCTGTCTCCATCTCGCTGGTGAGCGCACCTGCCGCCTTCCATGCCTTCCACTTGGCGGTCAGCTCGTCCGCGATGGGCATTTGAGCGGGACGGATCTCGCCGTAAAAGCTGTCCTTGGACTGGATTACGCCCGTGTGATACGGGAAGCCGAGCGCCTGCGCCGCCTCGTGCAGCGCGGAAACAACGGAAAAATCCGCGACTGCCGGGAACTCGATGGGGAGGTACTCGCGGCTCGTGCCCTCCTGCCGGATGGCGCCGGTGGCGATAACGATATCGCCGCCCTTTACCTTGTCCACAATGCCGCCGGACGTGCCGACACGGATGAACGTGTCCGCGCCGCACTCGACCAGCTCCTCCATGGCGATGGCAGCCGACGGGCCGCCGATGCCGGTCGAGCATACCGCAACCGGAACGCCGTCCAGAGAGCCTGTCCACAGCGTGTACTCGCGGTTGTGGGCGATCTGCTTCGGGTCATCGAAATACTGCGCGATCTTCTCGCACCGCGCCGGGTCACCGGGCAGAATGACGTACCGCCCGATATCGCCCTTGGTGATTTGAATGTGCATTTGCTTGCCGTCGATCAACATACGATTTCACCCTCCCGTTCTACGGTTCTGATGTTTTTCTCCGCCTTGCTGCGCGGCAGCATGACCTCATGGCCGCAGCCGAGGCATTTCAGCTTGAAATCCATACCGATACGCAGCACCTGCCACTGCTTGCTGCCGCACGGGTGCTGTTTTTTCATGGTAAGAATGTCGTTTACCTGTATATCCATTGGAATCACTTCCTTTGTTGGGGACAATACCGCTATGCGGTGTTGCCCCTATTTATCCATAGTGTATATGTAAGACTGTTCAGATTCGCTCTAAAAGGCACACGCAGTGCGCGGCAATGCCTTGTTTGGAGCCGGTAAAGCCCAGCCCCTCCTCGGTGGTCGCCTTGACCGAAACCTGCTCGACCGCGCAGCCGATGGCGGCGGCAAGGTTCTCGCGCATCTGCAGAATGTGCGGCGCGAGCTTGGGCGCCTGTGCGAGTACGGTCGCATCCAAATTGCCGAGCTGCCAGCCGCTTTCGCGCACGAGCGCGGCAACGTGACGCAGCAGCGCGATGCTGTCCGCGCCCTTGTAGCGCGGGTCGGTATCCGGAAAATGCTTGCCGATGTCACCGAGCGCGAGCGCACCGAGCAGGGAATCCATGACGGCATGCGTGAGCACATCTGCGTCCGAGTGACCGTCCAGACCAAGCTCAAACGGAATGTTCACACCGCCGATGATGCACGGTCTGCCGGAGACCAGTCTGTGTACGTCGTAACCGTGTCCGATGCGCATATTACTTGTCCTCCCTTGTGAGGAGCGCTTCTGCAACGAGAATGTCCTCCGGCGTGGTGATTTTAATGTTCTGGTAGCTGCCGTGGGTTGCCTTGACGATGGTGCCGAGCGACTCGACAGCCGCGCAGTCATCGGTGAAGCTGTAGCCGCGCTCGGCAGCCGAGGTGAGCGCACGGCGGAGCAGGTCCTTGCGGAATACCTGCGGGGTCTGCACCGCGGCAAGCGTGTCGCGGGCGACATCGGCGGCGATATTTCCATCCTTGATGCGTTTGATGCTGTCCTTGACCGGAACGACCGGCGCGGCAGCGCCGTACTCGGCGGCGGTGGTAACCGCCTCGGTGATAACGGCCTCGGAGACGAGCGGGCGGGCGCCGTCGTGTACGGCAACGAGCACGGCATTTTCCGGTGCGGCCGTGATGCCCGCGAGAACGGATTCCGTGCGGGTCTCGCCGCCGCGCGTCACCGTGCACAGCTTGTCAATGGAGAAGGCCTTCGCCAGCTCGGTGTAGGGCATGATGTCCTGCTCGCGGCAGACGAGCACGATATCGCGGATGGCGGCGCATTTCTGGAAGGCGGAAAGCGTGCGTGCGAGGACGGGTACGCCGTCAATTTCGAGCAGCAGCTTGTTTTCGCCGCCCATGCGGCGGGAGGAGCCTGCCGCTACGATAACAGCGCATACGGCGGGGAGATCAGTTTTTTTTCTGCGTTTTCCCAGCATAATTGTTCGGTCCTTTCTATCAAAAGGCTTTGTGAGCCTTTTGGTTCGTTTGGATAAATCTTTGTACCGTTATTTTACACGATTTCGGCAAAATTTACAAGGGTTGTGAGAATTTATCGCAGGGCGGGGCACTCCGGAGCGGCTTCATCTGCAACGATTATCCCGCAGGGGAGCACAGTGTGCGCCCGAACAGCGTAAAATCGAACGGTTCTTGGGCGAACAATGTTCGCCCCTGCGGTTACGCACGTGCATGCGGGTTGCATGCGGTGCGCCGAGGTCGGCGCCCCCTACGGAATGCACTGCCGGTTATCATAATGCCAACGAGCAACAGCCACCCGCCAAATCCCGACTTCCACAGGAGGACGCCGCCTGCAAGGAGGGCGAGAACGGACACGCCCGCAATCCCGTTCAGCAGGCGTGTAAACCGCCCGTCCGCGAGGTGCCGGAGCGCCATGCCGCCGTCGAGCGGGGGCACGGGCAGCAGGTTGAACAGCCCGAGCAGGGCACTCGCGCCGGCAAGCTGGTACGCGCCGAGCGGGTTCGCCAGTGCGGTGAGCGCAAAGCTGGCCGCCGGTCCGGCGAGGCA
>NZ_QUIX01000021.1:0-368 GCF_003480365.1 Butyricicoccus sp. AM32-19
TAGCTTGCGAGTAGGATTGTTCAGTTTTGAGGGTGTAAAGACCTTCTAAAAAGTTTTCTGAGAGAGAAAACAGCGAAGAAGATAGCGCGTGAGCGCAGGTAAAGCTTCTTTTGCATACTTTTCTTCTCGAAGAAAAGTATGCACCATTAGCTCAGTTGGTAGAGCAACTGACTCTTAATCAGTGGGTCCACGGTTCGAGCCCGTGATGGTGTACCAGATTCGGTGCGCTGTGGGTTCGAGAGAGTCCACAGCGGAACCGAGAAATACCGGAAGTCTAACTGTTATGGCCCGTTGGTCAAGCGGCTAAGACGGCGGCCTCTCACGCCGCAAACGGGAGTTCGATTCTCCCACGGGTCACCAAATTTCTT
>NZ_QUIX01000021.1:378-52650 GCF_003480365.1 Butyricicoccus sp. AM32-19
TCTTTTATAACAGTGCTGACGGTATAACAAAGTAGCAAACATAGTAATATGTTTCTAAATAAGGTTTCTTTTGAACAAGAGCGCGTAAGCGCAGGTAAAGTTTTCTTTGCTTACTTTCTTGTTCACAAGAAAGTAAGTGCGTGATTATTGTGACGAGGGTACACCTGTTCCCATTCCGAACACAGTAGTTAAGCTCGTTTACGGTGACAATACTTGGCTGGTGACGGCCCGGGAAGATAACTCATCGCGCACACCGAACACCGACTCGAAAGAGTCGGTGTTTTGTTTTCGTTAAAAATGCCCTGTTCACTGGAATTCACCTCTCCTTGTATGATATAATAGCCTAAATTGGTATTTTATCGCGAAGCAGGGGGGCGAGAATGAACAAAATTCTGAAAGAAAAAATCAGCGAGTCGGTGTCGTCTGTCCTGCCGATCACGATCATCGTGCTGCTGCTCAGCGTGACGATCACACCGATGCCGGTCGGCACAATGGTGCTGTTTTTAACCGGTGCGGCGCTGCTTATCGTCGGCATGGCATTGTTTTCACTCGGCACGGACGTATCTATGACGCCTATGGGCGAGGGTATCGGCGCACAGCTGCCACGCACGAAAAATCTATTCATCGTGATACTCATTACGCTCATCATCGGCATACTCATCACGATCGCGGAGCCGGATCTGCAGGTTCTGGCCGGTCAAGTACCGTCCATTCCAAACAATGTGCTGATCTGGACGGTCGCGGTCGGCGTCGGTCTGTTTTTCGTGCTGGCTATGCTGCGTACGCTGTTCAAGATTCGTTTGTCGCTGCTGCTCATTGTGTTTTACGCGGTGGTGTTTATCCTGTCGGCTTTCGTGCCGAACGAGTTCGTTTCTGTGGCGTTTGACTCGGGCGGCGTGACCACCGGACCGGTCACCGTACCGTTCATCATGGCGCTCGGTGTCGGTTTAGCCTCTATCCGAGGCGATAGCGGCGCACAGGAGGACAGCTTTGGTCTGGTTGCGCTGTGCAGCATCGGGCCGGTACTGGCGGTGCTGCTGCTTGGTATTTTCTATCCGACAAACGGTGCAGGCTACACGGCAGTGACTGTGCCGGATGTGGAGGACACCCGTCAGGCAGCACACACATTTGTGGTGGAGCTGCCCGCGTACATACACGAGGTTTTGTCCGCACTGGTGCCAATCATCCTGTTCTGCGCGGTATTTCAGCTGATTTTCCGCAGATTCCATGCCATGCAGCTGCGCAAAATCGGCGTGGGCTTTGTGTACACATTTACCGGCCTGTCGCTGTTTTTGACCGGCGTAAACGTCGGATTTATGCCCGTGGGACATTATCTTGGACAGCAGCTGGCGCTGAGCGGACATGAATGGGCGCTGGTGCCGCTCGGCATGCTTATCGGCTATTTTCTGGTAACTGCGGAGCCGGCCGTGCATGTGCTCAATCGACAGGTCGAGTCCATCACAAACGGCGGCATCTCGCAGAGAGCGATGATGCTCAGCCTGTCCATCGGCGTGGCCTGCTCGGTCGGCATGGCTATGCTGCGCGTATTGACAGGCATTTCAATCTATTATATACTGGTGCCGGGTTATCTTGCCGCACTGGGACTGACTTTCTGCGTGCCGAAAATTTTCACCGGCATCGCATTTGACTCGGGCGGCGTTGCGTCCGGTCCGATGACGACCACATTCCTGCTGCCGTTCGCCATGGGCGCGTGTGAAGCGCTCGGCGGCAACGTGATGACTGACGCCTTCGGTATTGTAGCTATGGTAGCCATGACCCCGCTGCTTACCATTCAGGTGCTGGGTCTCATCTATAAAAAGAAACAGAACAGCGAGGATGCGTCCGATGTTTCCGCAGAGGATGAGGATAGCATCATCGTTTTGGAGGGAGCAGAGCATGAGTGAAAACCGACCGCAGATGACGGTGCAGAGCGCGGTAGAGGTCGTGGCGGCCGTTGTTGACGTGGAGCAGGGCGAAAAGGTGCTGCGTATCTATCGTGAGGAACAGGCGCCGGTGGACTTTGTGTGCATGGCACACGGCACGGCGCGCACGGAAATGCTCGACCTGCTCGGTATCGGTGAAACGGCAAAGGCCATTGTGATGTGCATGGTCAGCCGTCAGACCGGCGTTCGCCTGCTCAAAAGGCTCGGACGTGAGCTGGAAATGCGGTATCCCGGACGCGGAATCGCGTTTACCATTCCGATTACAGGCATTGGTCTGCGGTGGCACAAGCTGCTGACCGCTGCAGACGAGGAGCAAAAGGAGGTCAGCAGGATGCACGAGACAGAGAAGAACGACGGTTTTGACGTTGTAGCAGTTGTGATGGAGCGCGGCTATACCAACGTGGCGATGGATGCGGCGCGCAAGGCCGGTGCGCGCGGCGGCACGGTCATTTCCGCGCGCGGCATTGCGGAAAATGAGGTCAAGCGGTTTTTCGGTATCGAAATTCAGGCCGAAAAGGAAATCGTGTTCCTCGTGGTGCGAAGCGACGAGAAACAGCAGGTTATGACGGCGCTGATGCAGGCGGTCGGAATGAAGACCCGCAGTCATGGCATTGTGCTGTCAATGCCGCTTTCGGCAGCCATCGGACTGGCGGATTGATAATGGAAAATGGAAAATAAGCGTTTGACGTTTGCTTTCTGTTCTCCGTTTTTTTATTGTGTTATTTGGCGGGAAACGGCGGGACACCATCCCGCTCTGCACAATGATCCCGCGGGGAGCACAGCGTGCTCTCCTGTAACACAAAAGAGAGGAACGCACCCTTCAATTTCCAATTTCCATCTTCACTCTGATAAAATAGTATGATATAATGAGGGCAGTAATTTTCACAGGGAGAACCCCTAACAGGAGTAGATAACCATGATAAATGAGCACATGATGGATTTAGGCAGCCGCCGTTCGACGATCCGTGAGCTGTTCGAGTACGGGAACAGCCGTGCGGCGATCGTTGGCCGCGAGAACGTATTCGATTTCTCGATCGGCAACCCGAACGTACCCGCCCCGGAGGCCGTTCGTCAGGCGATTTACGCCGAAGCGGCAGGTGATCCGGTTGCACTGCACGGCTATACCTCGGCACAGGGCGCCGCAGACGTGCGAGGCGCACTGGCGGACAGCCTCAACAAGCGTTTCGGCACGGACTACACCGGCGACAGCCTGTACCTGACTGCAGGCGCGGCAGCCGCGCTCTCTTGTGCGTTCAAGGCGATCGTCTGCGAGGGTGACGAGATTGTTGTGTTTGCACCGTATTTTCCGGAATATAAAATGTTCATCGAGAGCGGTGCCGGTGCCAAGTGCGTCATTGTGCCGCCGTCTATCGCGGATTTTCAGATTGACTTCGGTGCTCTCGAACAGCGCCTGAATGAGCACACCAAGGCGGTCGTTGTCAACTCGCCGAACAACCCGTCCGGTGCAGTGTACTCCGAGCAGACCATCAAGCGCCTTGCCGACATGCTGCGCGGCAAGGAGAAGGAATATGGTCACCCGATTTACCTCATTTCGGACGAGCCGTACCGCGAGATCGTATATGATGGCGTGCAGGTGCCGTTTGTGCCGCATTTCCATGACGATACCATTATCTGCTACTCGTACTCCAAGTCGCTGTCGCTGCCGGGTGAGCGTATCGGCTATGTGCTCGTACCGCCGGCAGCCGCCGACAGCAAGGCGCTGTACGCTGCGGTCTGCGGTGCCGGCCGCGCACTCGGTTATGTTTGTGCACCGAGTATGTTCCAGCGCGTAGCGGCACGCTGTGCTGACCAGACCAGCGATATTGCGGTCTACCAGACCAACCGCGACCTGCTCTTTAACGGTCTGACCTCGATGGGGTATCACTGTGTCAAGCCGGACGGCGCGTTTTATCTGTTCCCGCAGACGCTCGAGGCGGACGACCGCGCCTTCAGTGAACGCGCAAAGAAATATGATCTGCTGGTCGTTCCGGGTGCGGATTTCGGTGCCCCCGGCCATATGCGAATTTCTTACTGTGTGAAAACCGCGACCATCGAGCGTGCGCTGCCGCTGTTTGAACGACTGGCGAAGGAGTATCGCTGATTTGTTATGTAAAGTTCACAAGTAGTTTCGGTTAATTATGTACAAGATGTCAAGCAGTGCTGTGCAATATATACAAAATAATAACGCTTGCATTGTGAGATATTCATAAAATCTTGCTCTTGTATTCTTTTCAGGGAAAGTGTATTATAATACCAGAGATCAGGAAAGGATCTCAAAAATACAATCACTTGAATCACTGAAAAGGAGTGCAAAGATTATGGGTATGAGAAATTTCTTCAATGGACTGGTAAACGCTCGCATGGTAGAACTGGAAAGCGAACACATCAACGCTAAGACCATGAACCGTACCAATCGTCGCGGCAAGTAATCGTCTGATTAAAAAAACATCACACGAGGAGCCGTAATCGTACATGACAACTGAAGACAGTAAGTGAAACCCTTCCGAGGACAACATTCGGAAGGGTTTTTCTTTTGATGAAGGCAACACCGCACAATTAAAGCTGCGGCGCTTTACGGAAATTTTGTGTCCTGATGGCGTTCCGGCTTTACGGTAATACACAAAGTATTACCGCAAAACCGCGCCTAATCAGTACGCAAAATTTGCTCGTAAATCGCTCTTGTTCAATTATGCGGTATTGCCTTATCCGGTCGGATGCTCCTGTGCGAACTCGGTCTGGCGGCGGAAGAACGCGGCGCGTTCCTCGAGCGTGGACGGCCGGATGCTGTGTTTGCCGCAATCCGGACAGACGCGGGTTTCAGCGCTGCCGAAGAAGATAAAGTGGCAGCATTTGGTGTCGCAAGTGTAGATCATGGCTTCACCTCTCTTTTTTACTGAGGACAGTGTACCACAGAGAAAGTCCGATAAAACTCCCTTTCTTGCAGGAGCATGGGGAAGTATGGTATACTGATAGCACCAATCATAAAAAATTTGTCTGGGAGTATCAAAATGGGGGAACAAAAACGCAGTCTGTTACGTCAATTATATTTACCGGCGGTTTTATGCACCGCGCTCTGGGGCAGTGCGGCGCCGTGCGTCAAGCGCGGGTACGAGCTGTTCGCTGTCTCGGCTGACGCGCCGTTTTCGCAGCTGGTGTTTGCCGGCTGGCGGTTTGCGCTGGCGGGAATTCTTGTGCTGCTCGTGACCCGGCTGAAAGGGCACCGAATCGTGCCCAAACGGGATGAAATCAAGCCGATTCTGGCGATCAGCCTGTTTCAGAGCATGCTGCAGTATGTGTGCTACTACATCGGTCTGAGCGGTACGACCGGCACCAAAGGCTCGGTGCTCTCCGGCACGCAGACGTTTTTTGCGCTGCTGTTGGCGCATTGCCTGCTGCCGAATGATAAGCTCAATCGACGGAAAACGCTTGGCTGCATCTGCGGCTTTGCGGGCGTGCTCGCGCTCGGACTGGGCGGACTGAACGGCTTCAACCTCACTGGTGACGGTCTGGTGCTGCTGAGCGCGGTCTCGGCGGGCGCGGGCGCGCTTGTCTCGCGCATTTACACGCCCGGCCGTGATCCCATGCGGCTGACCGGCTGGCAGCTGCTCATCGGCGGCTGTTTTCTGTTGGGTGTCGGCACGGCTGGCGGAGGCGCACTCGGTCGGGTGACGCTCGGCGGCGTGTTGCTGCTCGGCTACATGATCGCGCTGTCTGCGGCCGCGTTTACCATCTGGACGGCGCTTTTGGGTAAATTTCCGGTCGGAAAGGTCAGCCTGTTCGGCTTCCTGATTCCGGTGTTCGGCACGTTGTTCTCCGCGCTCGTGCTCGGCGAGAATATCTTCACCGCACGCAATCTGGCGGCGCTTGTGCTGGTCAGCGGAGGTATTGCGGTCGCAAACTCTGCAAGTACGAAAAAATAACACCGCAGACGGAATTGCGGTGCATAAAGGGTTAATCTATGGTATTTAGTTCTGCAATTTCGCTGTTTTTCTTTGTGCCGATCGTGTTTCTGCTCGATCGCAGGCTGTCGGACGTGGATGCGAAAAACACCTGGCTGCTCCTCGCAAGTCTGGTGTTCTACTCGTTCGGACAGGTGTATTACCTGCCGCTGCTGCTGCTCTCGGTGGCGCTTAACTACGTTTGCGGACGGTTGGCCGCAGGAAAGTACGCCAAACTCGGCGTCACACTTGCTGTCCTCGGCGGAATAGGGCTGCTCGCCGTGTTCAAGTACGCGGATTTTGCTATCCGCACAGTGAACGCACTGTGCGGGCTGAGTCTGCCGCTGACCGGCATTGCGCTGCCCATCGGCATCTCGTTCTTCACCTTTCAGGGACTTTCCTACGTCATCGACGTGTACCGTGAGCCACAAACGGTCTCTCACTCGTTCAAGAAGGTGCTGCTGTACATCGCGTTTTTCCCGCAGCTGATCGCCGGACCGATCGTCAAATACCACGATATCGAGCAGGAAATCGACAGCCGCCGCACCACACCGCAGGAGACCGCGCTTGGCATCCGCCGGTTTATCTGCGGTTTGAGCAAAAAGCTGCTGCTGTCGAACGCGCTCGGTCAGATGGCGGACACTGTGTTCGCGCTGCCTGCCGGAGAAATCGGTATGCTGGCCGGATGGACGGGCGCCATCTGCTACACGCTGCAGATCTACTTCGATTTTTCCGGCTACAGCGATATGGCCATCGGTCTCGGACGCATGTTTGGCTTTCATTTCCGCGAAAACTTCAATTATCCGTACACCGCGACCACCATCAAGGAGTTCTGGCGCCGCTGGCACATTTCGCTGTCCGGCTGGTTCCGCGACTACCTGTATATTCCGCTCGGCGGCAACCGAAAGGGGAAGGCGCGGACGTGGCTCAACCGTTTTCTCGTATTTTTCGCAACCGGACTGTGGCACGGTGCAAGCTGGACGTTTGTCCTCTGGGGACTGTGGCACGGCTTGTTTTCCGTGCTTGAGGACTGCGGTGCGATTCCGGTAGACAAGCTCAAGGGAAAACGAATCGGACAGCTGTACACGCTGCTCGTGGTCGTGCTCGGCTTTACGCTGTTTCGTGCGGATACGCTGGCACAGGCAGGTGCCATGTATGCCGCAATGTTCTCCGGCATTGGTCTGCATTGGATGGGCACGGCGGCTGTCTGGGCAAAATTTACGCCTGCGTTTGCACTGACGCTGTGTCTTGCGCTGCTCCTGTGTACGCCTGTGGCCCGCGAGCACACACCGAAACGCGAGAACGTGACGTTCATCGGCTCTCTGGCTTTGCTGTTGCTGTGCATGATGTACCTTGCGGCAGGCTCGTTTAATCCGTTCATTTACTTCCGATTTTGAGGTGAAATATGAAATATAAATGGTTTACAGCGGCGTTTTTGTCGCTGTGCCTGATTCCGGCAGCGGGTATGCTCGTGCTGCCCGAGCAGCAGGCGGCAGGCAATGAGCATCTCACGCCCAAGCCGAGCCTGTGGAACGCACAGACCGGCTGGAACGAGGACTTTCTCGGCGGTCTGACAGATTATGTTGCCGACCATTTCGGCTTTCGCCAGGAGCTGGTCACCGCGAATGCCGCGCTGCAGACTAGGCTGCTGTGTACCTCGCCTGCCGAGGACGTCATTTACGGCACGGACGGCTGGCTGTACTACGCGAAAACGCTCGATGATTATCAGAATCACGCAACGCTGACCGAGAGTGAGGCGCAGCAGTTGGCGCAGACCGTAAAATCCATGCAGGACTATTGCGAGAGTCGCGGCGCACGCTTTCTGTTCACGATTGCGCCGAATAAAAGCTCGCTTTATCCGGAGCACATGCCTGCGCGTTATCTGACCGAGGACGCGGACGGCAACTATGAGCGCGTGCTGCCGTATCTCGAGCAGGAGGGCGTGAACTACGCCGACCTGTTCTCCGTGTTCCGCGCACACGCGAACGTGCTGTACTACAAGACCGACTCGCACTGGACGAATCGCGGCGCCGCGCTTGCGCACGATTATCTGATGAGCACGCTCGGTCTGCCGCATACGGAATTTACGGATGAGGAATATACGACCGAGCGGAGTCACAGCGGCGATCTTTACCAAATGCTGTACCCGAAGGGCACGCAAAAGGAGGAAACGCAGGTGTATCGGACCTCGTTTGCGTATGTGAACCAGCCGCGCTCGGACGAGGATATCCTCATGCAGACCACACAGGAGAATGCGCCGAACGGCCGTCTGCTGCTGTGCCGCGATTCGTTCGGCAATGCGCTGCATCCGTTTCTCGCAGAGGATTTCCGTGAGGCGATCATCACCCGGCAGATGCCGTATCCGCTGGAGCAGGTGCAGGAGGGCGATACGGTCATCATCGAGATTGTTGAGCGAAATCTGCCGAATATTTTCAAGGCAATACCGCATGATTGAACAAGAGCGATTTGCAAGTAAATTTTGTGTACTGACGCGACGCGGTTTTGCGGTAATACTTGATGTATTACCGCGAAGCCGCAACAAAGTCAGGACGTAAAATTTCTGCAAAGCGCCGCAGCTTTAATTGTGCGGTGTTGCCTCAGATATTCACCGGATTTGGGGAACAAAACCGAACCGTAATCCGTCTAATCAGTATCCGCAGGAGAAATAAACAATATGGAGGAAATTCTATGAAAAAGCTGACAGCCATGCTGCTGGCACTGACGCTCTGCTTTGGTCTTGCTGCGTGCGGCGGCAACACCGCACAGGATGATACCAAGGACGAGAGCCAGACCGTCCAGACCGGCAAAACCGAGGATAAGAAGGACGAAGCGAAGACCGAGGAGAAATCCGACGAGACCAAGACCGAAGGCGCAAAGACCGAGACTAAGACTGACGATAAGACCTCGACCGACAGCAAAACCGAGGATAAAACGACCGAAACCAAGCCGGTAACCAGCAGTACGAACACTACGACCGCAAAGCCGTCTGGTTCAGCGGGCACGAGCAGGCCGTCTGCCTCGACGAGCAAACCGGCGGCATCCGCTCCGGAAAGCAAGCCGGCACAGAGCAAGCCTGCGGCAAGCGCTCCGGCTGAGACCAAACCCGCAGAACCGGCGAAGCCGACTGCCTCTCAGGCGAGCGGGTACGTCGGCTCGTCCGCATCCGCACTTGAGAGCGCACTCGGAGCACCGACATCCAAGAGCTATTCGCCGAGCTGCATGGGCGAAGGTGAGGACGGCATCTGGACGTATGACGGGTTTACCGTTTATACCTATAAAGAGGGCGGTTCGGAGACTGTCGAAGCAGTTCAATAAATTAGCAGTTAGTAATCGACGATACGGTTTTATGTTTCGCAGGGGAGGCCAGTGGCCTCCCTTTTTCGCGTTCTGCAGAGGTAAAATAAAAGGGCAGACCGGTGGTCTGCCCTATGGGAGATAAAATTCCCAATTACTGATTCATCAGAGAATGCGTCGCTGCGGTTTATTCGCTACCTGCTTCACGGCCTTGCACGGCACGCCGATGGCAAGCATACCTGCCGGTATATCCTCCGTCACAACGCTGCCTGCGCCGATGACGGCGTTATCACCGATGGTGACGCCCGGGCAAATCTGCACGCCCATGCCAATCCAGACGTTATTGCCGATGGTGACCGGCTTGGCATATTCCAGTCCGGCGTTGCGCTGTGCAACATCGAACGGATGGCCTGCGGTCGAGATACAGCAGTTCGGGCCGATGAACACATGGTCGCCGATGGTGACCGGCGCCGCGTCTAGAATCACAAGGTTATGGTTTGCATAAAATGCACGGCCGACACGCGTATGGCTGCCGTAATCGACAAAAAACGGCGGCTCAATGACGATATCGGGCGCACAGGCGCCTAAAATGGTATGCAGAAGGGCGTTTTTCTCCTCCTTCTGGGAGGAACGGAGTGTATTGTAATCCATGCACAGGTCGCTGGTCTGCGCACGCGCTTCGAGCAGCGCAGGGTCGCTGTTGGCGTCGTACAGCAGGCCGGAAGCGGCTTTTTCAAGTTCGGTCATCGTCAGGGTTCCTCCTTAATTCTGGTGGCGTACCAGTTCATAATCATCGCCGGAGCGGTAGTACGGACAGCTTTTGCCGGTCTGCATCAGGCGGTAAAATTCGTCCTCATCCAGATAGGCTTCGCATACATATTCATCCATTTCATCATCGTAGACGTTGTAGGCGCAGTCGTCACAGGTTCCGGTCATCGGTCAGCGCTCCTTTCGATTTGGTCGATTGCGGATTGCAGAATAGCCTCGGGGTCGTTGCCGCAGATGTCGAGACACTCCGCATAGATGAGTCTGGTCTCGCGGATACCGAAGTATTCTTCGGCCATAGCGGTCAAATAGTCGAAGCTGAACCGCGGGTCGTACGCGCCGCCTGCGGTGGTGATGTAGGTCAGACTGCGGGCGCGGCACAGGCCGCACGACTGTCCGTGGTCGTTGTAGGCGCTGACAATGCCGGTGACATAAATGTTCTCAATGTAGGTTTTCAGCTGTGCCGGAAAGCCCAGATCCCAGTAGGGAGCGGCAATGATGATATCGTCGGCATCAGCAAACTGGTGGGCATAATCGAACATCGGGTCGTGCCATTTGCCGCCGGCAATGAGCGATTCGCGGTGAGCAAGCCGTTCACGGTCGAGCGGGACAAGCGGCTGATCGTATATGTTCAGCTCAGTGACGTCGCTTATGCGTGCGAGATAGGCGCGCGCCAGCCGTGCCGTCCGCGACTCTTCCCGCGGACAGGCGTTGATGTAGAGTGTCATGGTATCCTTCCTTCTTCTTGTTCCTAACTATATAGTATAGCAGAAAAATGAGGAATTAGGAATTAGTAATTAGAAATTATTGTGAGGATGAAACCCATCCCTGCGGTACAGCTCAACAAATTAGCAGATTATTTTATGCTGTTTACCAGAGCCTGCCAAACTGCGGTATCGAAATTTTCATCCGCAATAAAGCAGTAGCTATACTGGCTATCCTTCCACTCGGTCGAGGTATAACCTGTCTCGGCATAGAGCAGTGCGTCCGTACCCTCGAGTTTCTCGCCGGAAACGGTGTGGTTCATACCTTCGAGCGCGTCTTCGCCTTTACCCATGCAGTATTTAAGTGTATGTCCTTCTGCGTCCGCATACACAACAACAGCCATGCCGAACTGATCGGATGCCGAATCGAACGCATAACCGTCCGGCAAGGTCTGCGGCAGCGCAAACGGGAAGGAGAGCGCAGCGGCAAGCGCGTCTGTCGTGTCGTAATCCTGCGGCGCAGCGGCTGTAACAGGCGGTTCCTTTCCCTCACCATCCGGATTTGCAGGCGTGCGATTCATCTGCGTAACAGCTGTGCCGCCGATAATCAGTACCAGACAAGCTGCAGCCGCTCCGTATCTTCTCCAGGCGGGCGGTTTGCGCACCGGCGGTTTATCCAGCGCATCATGCAGGCGCTGCTCGAGGTCAGAAGACGGATTGATATGCTCCATCAAACGGTTGTACTTATTCATCGAAATCATACGCCTCCTTCAGTGTCTCTTTGAGCATACTGCGTCCGCGGTGCAGCAGAGAACGCACGGTGCTCTCCTTCTGTCCGAGAATGCGTGCGATTTCCGCGGCAGAATACCCTTCATGGTAGAACGGATGAATGGGTTCGCGGTACTTGGGCGGCAGAGCACGCACAGCATCCCACACAAAGGCGAGGTTACTGTCTAACTCATCGCACGGATAGCTTTCCTCGAGTGCGTTCGTGTGCTTGAACCACGCCGAATTCAGCTTGTTTTTGCTCAGGTTGATGGCAACACGGAGCAGGGAATCAGTGAGACAGAGGTCGCGGCGGTAGTCAGCAGCACCTTATAAAAGAGTGAAGAGTGGTGATTTTCTCCACTCTTTCTCTTTTGCGGGTATACAGAAAAAGAGTGGAAAGTTCTTCACTCTCCACTCTTAAATCTTCACTCTGTGAAATCAGTCAGCCCAGTACTTCGCAACATGTGCCTTGGTAACCTCAGCGGCCTTCTTGATATTCTCCTCGTTGGACAGCTTGTAGTAGTCCGGACGGAACACCTCCATGGTGCAAACGTCGCCTTCAAAGCCGATCTTCTTGAGGGTATCTGCGTAACGCTTGTGGTCGAGGCAGTCGCCCGGCTCGCCCGGCCACAGACGCTTCTCGTCGTTGTTGTAAGCAGCGCCGCACGGCATATTCTCCATGCCGTTCAGGTGCCATACGAAAATCTTCTTGCCGTCAGCCTTCTCGAGAGCAGCCCACTCGGAAGCCATTGCATGGAAGTGGTACTGGTCGAGGGTGATGCCGACGAGCGGATGATCTACCTCGGTAACGATGTCGTAAGCGTACTCGAAGCGGTTGATAGACATGGTCGGTGCGCCGCAGAATTCGATGGACAGCTTGATGCCGTGCGGCTCAACCTTCTTTACCATCTCCTTGAGAACAGCAACAGCATCAGCCTTGATCTCGTCAACGGTAGCCGGAACGGTCAGATCCATGGACGGTACAACAACGATCATCTTGCAGCCCAGCTTGTTGCAGTCTGCGATGATCTGGTCGAGCTTTGCCATAACGGCGTCCTTTTCCTCCTGGGTCTGCTTCATGTTGAAGAAGATCAGGGCGTTGTAGGACAGCATCTTCAGGTGGTGCTTCGGGTCAGCGAACCAAGCGCCGAGATCATCGATGGTGTACTTGCCGGCAGCGATCTCGCGGTCGAGGCACTCGGACTGGATGTCGATGTAGTCAAAGCCGTACTTCTCGCACAGGTCGAGGTCTTCGAGTACGGAGTGGTTTTCGCAGAAACGGTTGCAGCCTTCGTTAAAACCGATTTTCATAGCAGTAACTCCTTTTAACGTATCAGTTTCGCGTTGTAAAACGCGGTATAGTGGTTAAGGTGATATGCAAGGGCAGTAAAGCAGGAAGCTCTGCCACCCTTGCGAGTGAGTAGCAATGAATAGAAAATGTGAAGTGGATTACTTCTTGTAGAAGTCCGGGGTGCCGCCGGTAACAACCTTCTCCGGCACACCGGAGGTCTGGGACTTAACCAGAGCGTCAGCGGTGATGGAAGCAACGTAGCCGTCCCAAGCAGAGGAGCCGCCGGTCTCACCCTTGAGTGCGTGGTCAACCCAGTCCTGAATCTCAACGTCGTAGGAATCGATAAAGCGCAGGATCCAGTTGTCCTCGATCTTGGTGGAAACCTCGTTAGCGTAGCGAACGGTCGGGAAGGACGGGCACGGCAGGTTTACAACGCCGTTCTCACATACAACCTCGCAGTTGATGTCGTAGCCGAAGCCGCAGTTTACGTTTACCTCGAGCATGTTGATGATGCCGCCCTTGGTCTTCATGATCATGATCTGCGGGTCCTTCAGCGCGTTCTTAACCTTGCTGTTGGTCTTCGGCATGATGCACTGAACCTCGTCCCACTCGTCGTTTACCAGCCACGGCAGAACGTCGATCTCGTGGATTGCGGTATCGGTAACAGCCATTGCGGTGGTGTAGTCATCGGCAACGCCGTCTGCACGGTGGGTGCACTTGATTACCATCGGGGCACCGAACTTGCCGGAATCGATCAGTTCCTTAACCTGACGGTAGCCGCGGTCGTAACGGCGCATGAAGCCAACCTGTACGAGGTGCTTGCCGCCTGCCATCTCGGCCTCAACGATCTCCTTGCCGTCTGCAGCGGTGTTAGCCAGCGGCTTCTCGGAGAATACCGGCTTGCCAGCCTTGATCGCTGCCAGAACCGGACCCTTGTGGAACTGACCCGGGGTGGTAACTACAACAGCGTTTACGTCCGGATCGTTGATTGCTTCGTTGAAATCGGTGTAAACCTTGGTGCCGGCACCGGCGATCTCAGCGCCCTTCTTTGCGCCTTCTTCAAATACGTCGCATACGGCAACGATGCGTGCATTGCGGATGCGGTTCTGGATACGCTCGATGTGCTCACGGCCGATCATGCCGCAGCCGATCAGTGCAATGTTCAGATTTTCCATGATGAATTCCTCCTAAAAAGTGATAAATTCGTGTTGTGCAGTTGCCTGCGTTATTTATGGTTTGTTTTGCTGCACGCGGCTTGCTCGAAGTTTTGCGTGCACTGCTCATTTCTGGGGTCAAGGTGATTATACATCCGCGTTCACGAGAACGCAAGAGGAAATTTCAAATTTCGTAAAAAAATTTTGCTTTCCGGCGGTGAGGATAATTCACCGCCGGAAAGCGAGGGATCAATGCACAAAGAGTGCAACAAGGGACAAATTAAGCTGCGAGGCCGAGAGGAGAGAACAGGATATAGATCGCAACAGCGATAATCAGACCAATGATGGAAACTACATGACGGTACTTCCACGGGGTCAGATCAACTGCGCCGACGTCGTGAATCTCATATTCCTCACCCGGACGATACTTGTTCAGGTACCACATGATGAGCAGCTCGATCGGGAACAGAACAGCCATTGCGTACAGATAGTGGATCGGGTTGGACGAACCGGGATAGCACGGCTTGATCAGCAGGAAGGCGCCGTAGCATACAACGTGGAACACGGTGATTACCTTCGGCATATACTTCGGGATGCGCTTGAACATGAAGATGCCGAGGATGGTGCACAGTACCGGCAGGGATACGAACTGGCTCATAGAGTTCAGGAAGGTGGTAATGCCGCCGGCGTACATAACGAACGGAGAGATGACGATTGCTACACAGCCTGCGATGGTGCCGTAGATCTTGCCGACCTTGACGCACTTGGTGTCAGAAGCCTGCGGGTTGATAGACGAACGGTACAGGTCAAGGGTGAACATGGTGGACGCGGAGTTCAGCACAGAGTTGAACGAGGAGAGGATCGCACCGAACATGACTGCGGCGAAAAAGCCCATGACCGGCTTCGGAACGATCTCAGCGATCAGTGCCGGATAAGCAAAGTCGATTGCAGAGGAACCGGCAGCGGTCAGCTTGTCCTGAATGGACGGCAGGTAGAATGCGATAACGCCCGGAATAACGAGGTACAGAGGGCCGAGGCACTTGAGGAAGCCGCAGAAGATAGCGCCCTTCTGACCTTCCTTCAAGCTCTTTGCTGCGAGGGAACGCTGTACGAAGGACTGGTTGGTGCACCACCAGTACAGGTTGTTGAAGAACATACCGGTGATGATCAGCGGCCACGGAACTTCCGGTTCCGGTGCATTCCATGCGTTGATTGCGTTCATTTTGGCCGGATCTGCCTCTACCATGTACTTGATGCCGTCGAAAATGCCATGACCGCCAGTTGCTGCAGACAGTGCCGCGAAGCCGAGGAACGGGATCATCAGACCGCCGATAATCAGACCGACGCCGTTGATGGTATCAGATACTGCAACTGCTTTCAGGCCGCCAAAGATAGCGTAGCAGCCGCCAATGATGCCGATAATGATGCACAGGATGGCAACAGCCATGAACTTACTGGTGCCGAGGATGCCGGAAATGTCGAAGATCTGCTCGAAAACGACTGCACCGGAGTACAGGATGACCGGCAGGTTGAGGATGGAGTACATAACAACGATTACCAGCGAGAACATCGTCTTGGTGCCCTTGCCGTAGCGCTCCTCCATCAGGGACGGGATGGTCATGGCGCCCATTTTCAGGTACTTCGGCAGGAAGTAGTACGCCAGAACCAGCAGGGTGAACATCGAGCCGACCTCCCATGCGATCGGGCCCATATTGGTTTTCCAGCTTTGACCGTTCAGACCGACGAGCTGCTCGGCGGAGAGGTTGGTCAGCAGCAGAGAACCGGCGATTACCACACCGGGCAATCCGCGACCGGCGAGGAAGTAGCCCTCGGCTGTGTCGAGCTGCTCATCGCGGGTTTTCCAAGCGGAAATGACCGCAACAAGCACCGTGAACAGCAGGAAGGAGATGCCTGTCCAGGCGAGTGAGGAGAAGAATGACATTGTGTTACCCCCTATAAGTAAGATATAGTCTGTGGCGTTCTCGTGAACGCACTTTTTGAAAAATAATTCCCCGTCGAAAATGCACTTGAATCATGGGTGATGTTCACTGCGTTTTCAGGGGATTTATTTCGTTGTCTATAGGTTATCACGATATCCTGCGCGTTTCAAGTCTTAAGAATGATATTCTGAATGATTCGGTGAACGCAACAAAAACACGGATGGTTTTTTGTGCGAAAGGACATTTATTTTCGCGAGCATGCGTGCAAAGGCGTGCACTATGTTGGTGAAACTGCACGAAAAATAGACGATTCGTTTGTAAATAAGCCGTGCCAAAACGGAAACACGTAAATTTGAACGGAGATACACGCAAAAAATAGTTGCAAGATGCGTGCATTGTGCTATACTGTAAATAAAGAAAAAAGAATGTGGTGAGGAAACACCGCACAATGAAAGCTACGGTGCTTTCTATCATAGAATAAGGAGGAAAAAACATGGCTGTAACCGCACAGCAGATCGCGGAGCTGGCAGGTGTATCCCGCGGTACGGTAGACCGTGCGCTGCACAATCGAGGGCGCGTAAACCCCGAAGTAGCAGCGAAAATTCATAAAATTGCAGCAGAATTAGGGTATAAACCCAACCTGATCGGACAGGCGCTGGTCAAATCCCGCAGGGAGTTCAAGCTGGGGGCGATCCTGCAATCCGTCGAGACGCCGACGATACAGATCGTGCGTGCAGGCGTGCAGCGTGCCGCAGAGGAGCTTGCCGCCTCGGGCGTGGAACTGATCATGCGCGAAAACCGTGGTCTGGATACCGAAATGGTACTCGAACACATTGAAGAGCTGGTTTCACAGGGCGTGCAGGGACTGGCTATCGCGCCGAACAACTCGCCGGAGATTCGCCAGTGCATCGATGAACTGTACGAACAGGGCATTCCGGTCATCACACTCAACTCGGATGCACCGGGCAGCAGGCGTCTTGCGTTCATTGGTATGGACAACTACCGCGCCGGACAGACCGCCGCAGGCTTGCTTCGGCTGATGCTGCCCGAGGGCGGCAAGGTGCTTCCGCTGGCGGGACACTTGAATAATACCGCACATAATAACCGCTTAAACGGATTTATGGATACGATTAACGGTGAAACAGGAAACGAAATTGAACTGTTAGCGTTTCAGCCGTGTTTCGACCGAGATGACTATGCCCACGAGATTACGCAGCACGCATTGCGTGCAAATCCTGACCTGACCGGCATTTACGTTGCGTCCAACGGACAGGCCGGTGCGTGCGCAGCTGTAGAGGAAGAAGGCCGAAAGGGCAAGGTCAAGGTCGTTGCATTCGACCTCAACCCGATGAATATGGAGCTGCTCCAGTCAGATAGCTTGAGTTTTGTGCTCGATCAGAAGGCATTCGAGCAGGGCTACCGGCCGCCGTTCCTGCTGTTTGATTACCTGCAGAACAGAAAAGCACCGGAAAAGGAACTGCTTTATACGGATATTGCAATCAAAACCAAGTATAACAGTGATAAACCTGTGGGAATGGAATAAGAAAGAACCGCACATTGTGCGGTTCTTTCTTGAGGCTGTCGAAAAACTAACGTTTTCCGAGCAGCCTCTCGCTCGAAACCACGCTTTCGAGCGAAACCAAAGAAAAACCGCGCCCTGACGGGCACATTTTTTCTTCTTTTGTATAAATTCCGAGATACATGCTCCCGGAATTTATGAATTTGCTTTGCAAATTCTATTTTATGCGTGCTGCCGCACGAAACGCAAAACGCCAATCTGACTTTTTTGACAGACTGAAGAAAGAACCGCACATTGTGCGGTTCTTTCTTATTAGCGTTGAGCGCGAAGAGCAAAGATGCAAATCAGCGTTTATCCTGCACTAAACTGGTGCAGATAGCCGTTATATTGGCGTTTTGAAGTGTATCTGCAAAACTTTTCGCTGCTGCCGGAGATATCGTTTCTACCTGATTGAGCACAACGATATCCGCTAAGTGTTCTGCGATAATGCCTTGTGCGGCCAGCTCCGGCGTGACAATACCGCTCATGTGTGCACCGGTGCGCGCACAGAACAGTTCCGGTCGGTGTACGGTCTGTTCGACCGGCTTTCCAAACCCGGATGCACCCACGACGCACACGGTTTTGCGTGTATTCTCAGGTATGACCGGCTCATGCGAGGCGTGTGCCTTGAGCGGCAGCCGCTTGGAGCCGTCGGCCTCCACAATCACATGGTCAGCGGCGTCCGCGAGCACGGAAAAAGGAAGTGCCGGCGCGGTCAGCTTGCCCTCGGCGGCAGGCGTGCCCATGCAGATTACGCGGTGAAGCGCAAGTGCGCGGCGGACCTGGTCGATGTCATCCGTCACCAACAGGGGAATGCCCGCAAACGGCAAAATGTGTGTGGAAGTCGTCAAAATCACCGTTCCGGATAATTCTTCGGCCAGTATACGCAGTAAAGTTGTTTTTCCGCCGCTGCCGATCACGGCGGTTATGCCTTTTATAATGTGTAATTGTTCACATATTTTCATAAATCCACCTAATACAACCATGTTTACCGTAGGGCGGGATGATCTCATCCCGCCGTTGTAAATTATCTGCATGTTGTTATATGCGGCGGGGGAGGTCACCCCGCCCTGCAACCATGCTTTTATAATAGTATTATATCATGTCTGCCACACAGAAAAAATATTGACTTCACTCGACCGATACGCTATAATCATCGGTAGCAATCGTTATAGTTTACAAAATACAACGAAGATAAACGGAGGAAAACGCCATGTTAGTCGTGATACGCGGTGCGGGAGACATTGCCACGGGGATTGCCTTGCGGCTGTACCGTGCGGGCATTCGTCTGGTGCTGACAGATCTGCCGCAGCCAACGTCGATCCGCCGCACTGTATGCTTTTCGGAAGCGATTCGATTGGGCGAAACAGTCGTTGAGAGCGTGCATGCACGCCGAGCCGATACTGCAGCCGAAGCGGCAGCACTAACCGAACAGGGCATCATTGCGGTGCTGGCCGATCCGGCGGCAAGCTGCGTGCAGGAGCTGCACCCTGATGCTCTGGTGGACGCGATTCTGGCGAAAAAGAACCTCGGTACGCACATCACGGACGCGCCGATCGTCATTGCGGTCGGTCCGGGCTTTACAGCCGGCGCAGACTGTCACGCGGCGGTTGAGACCATGCGTGGGCATACACTCGGACGGGTGCTGTATACGGGTTCGCCGCTGCCGAATACGGGCGTTCCCGGTGTAATCGGCGGCCATGCGGCAGAGCGCGTTCTGCGTGCCCCGGCAGACGGCTTGTTCGAGCCGTGCCATGAAATTGGCGATCTGGTTGAGGAGGGAGACACCATCGCGTACGTTGCGGGAAAACCCATGAAAACCACCATCAGCGGCTGTCTGCGCGGTCTGCTGCAGGCTGGCGTACCCGTACATGAGGGTATGAAATCCGGTGACGTTGACCCGCGCGGCAAGCGTGAAAACTGCGATACCGCATCCGATAAGGCGCTTGCGGTCGGCGGCGGCGTGCTCGAAGCGCTGCTTCACTTTTCCAACGTATTTCATTAAAGTGTTATAAAATAAGTGAGAAAACGCAATGAAAAACAACTGTTTTGCACGATTTGCGGCAGCGGCTCTGTCACTGGCAATGCTGGCAGGCTGCGGTGCATCCCAGAGCAGCGACAGTGCAGCTGAGGACATGGGTTCTGCAGATTCCGCAGAGCTGACCGTATTTGCGGCGGCCTCCATGACCGAGACCCTGAACCGGATCGCAGAGGACTACAAGAGCGTTGACCCGAACGTCACCCTGACGTTCAACTTTGCCTCCTCCGGCGACCTGCTCACCCAGATCAAGGAAGGCGCGGACTGCGACGTGTTCATCTCTGCAGCACCCAAGCAGATGAACGCACTCGACGGCTCTCTCAAGGACGATACCGACAAGAACCCGGACGGTCTGGATGAGCTGCAGGGCGGCACCCGCATCGACCTGCTCGAGAACAAGGTAACACTGGCTGTGCCGGAAGGCAACCCGAAGGGAATCAAGAGCTTTGACAATCTTGCGGAAAAGCTGAAGAACGGTGACGTGCTGCTTGCCATCGGCAACAGCGATGTACCGGTCGGTCAGTATACCCAGAAGATTTTCAGTTACTACAAGCTGGATGAGAAGGCGCTGGCGGATGCAGGCGTGCTGACCTACGGCTCCAACGTAAAGGAAGTTACCACACAGGTAAGCGAAGGCGCGGTTGACTGCGGCATTATCTACGCAACCGACGCATTCTCGGCAGGTCTCGACACGATTGACGAGGCAACTGCTGACATGTGCGGTCGGGTTATCTATCCGGCAGCCGTGCTCAAGAACAGCACGCACGCAGACGAGGCGAAGGCGTTCCTTGACTATCTGACCACCGATGAAGCGAGCAAGGTATTCGAGAGCGTAGGCTTTACCACGTTGGCATAATCTGATACAATAGAAAGGCGAGGGAGCAATCTCTCGCCTTTATTTGCAAAAGGAGACGATTATGGACTGGTATCCATTATATAACTCACTGCGTATCGCGCTTATTTCCACAGCGATCATCTTCTTCGCGGGGATTGCGGCGGCCTATTATGTTGCGCGTCTGCCGCGCGTGCTCAAAGGTGTGCTGGATGTGCTGTTCACGTTGCCGCTCGTGCTGCCGCCTACGGTGGTCGGCTATCTGCTGCTGCGCGTGCTCGGACCGAAAAGAACTGTCGGCGCATGGGCGCTCGCGCATTTTAATCTCAAGCTGACCATGGTCTGGTGGTCGGCGATTTTCGCAACCACCGTTGTTATTTTCCCGCTCATGTACCGCACGGCGCGCGGTGCGTTCGAGAGCTTTGACGAAACGCTTGCCGACGCAGGCCGCACGCTCGGTCGCTCGAACACCTGGATTTTCTGGCGGGTGCGCATGCCCTGCTGCAGGCAGGGTATCCTCGCGGGAACGGTGCTCGCGTTTGCGCGTGCGCTCGGTGAGTACGGCGCAACATCCATGGTGGCGGGCTACACGCCCGGACGCACAGCAACGATTTCGACGACGGTCTATCAGCTGTGGCGCACGAATGATGACGCGCTGGCGTTCAAGTGGGTCGTGGTCAACCTTGCCATCTCGGCGGTGGTGCTGCTGGCGGTCAATCTGCTCGAAAAGCGGGAGAGAGGAGTGCGTAAGGCATGGCGCTGATCGTTAATATCGAGAAAACGCTCGGTGATTTTCACCTGAAAGTGAACTTCACCGCTGAGCGGGAAGTGATGGCGCTGCTCGGCGCCTCCGGCTGCGGCAAGAGCATGACGCTGGGGTGCATCGCGGGCATCGTGAGACCAGATAAGGGTCATATTGAGTTGAACGGGCGCGTCCTGTTCGACAGCGAAAAGAAAATCGACCTGCCGCCGCAAAAGCGAAAAGTCGGCTGCCTGTTTCAGCAGTACGCGCTGTTTCCGCACATGACGGTCGAGCAGAACATCCGCGCAGGCGCGCACGCCCGTCCGAAAAACGAGCGGGAACAGGCGGTGCGGGAGGTCCTGCACGCGTTCCGACTCGAAGGACTGGAGAACAACCGTCCGAGTCAGCTTTCCGGCGGACAGCAGCAGCGGTGTGCGCTGGCGCGTATTCTGGTCGGGCAGCCCGAGCTTGTGCTGCTCGATGAGCCGTTTTCCGCGCTCGATGCGTACCTGAAATGGCAGGTGGAACTGGAGCTTTCGGACATCCTGAAAAATTTTTCGTGCGGCACGCTGTTCGTCACGCACAACCGCGATGAGGTCTACCGCCTGTGCGATACGGTGTGCGTGCTGAATAAGGGAAAATCCGACCCGAAGGAGACGGTCAAGGAACTGTTCCGCGCACCGGCAACCATGGGCGCGGCGTTGATTTCCGGCTGCAAGAATGTCTCTGCCGCCGAGGTAAAACAGGATGGAACCCTGTTCTGCAAGGACTGGAACGTAACGCTCAAAACCGCGCTGCATGTGCCGAAGGATACCGCTTATGTCGGGATTCGTGCGCATTACTTCACTACAGATGGCACGGAGAACGCTATTCCGTGCACGGTGGAGCGTGTGGTCGAGAACCCGTTTTCGACCGTGGTCATGCTGCAGACGACAGGCGCAGGCAGGCTGCGGTGGGAGCTGGATAAGGCGGTCTGGGAGACGCTTTCCGGCACGGAAAAGCTGACGCTGTACGTCCGCCCAGAGGACGTTATGCCGCTGGCGGAGTGAGCAAAATGCTGGATAATCAAGGAAGAAATATTCGCTATCTGCGGCTGTCGGTGACCGACCGGTGCAATTTCCGGTGCCGGTACTGTATGCCCGCCGAAGGCGTGTGCAAGCGGGAGCACAGCGAAATGCTGTCGTTCGAGGAGCTGACCGAGATCGTGCAGACGGCAGTTTCGCTCGGTGTCAGCAAGGTGCGGCTGACCGGCGGAGAGCCGCTCGTGCGGCGCGGCATCGTGGACTTGTGCCGCAGTCTGCGTGCCATCAATGGTGTGCGGGAGCTCACCATGACGACTAACGGCGCACTCCTGCCGCAGTACGCCGCAGAGCTGAAACAAGCAGGGGTTGACCGGCTGAATATCAGTCTGGATACCTTAAATGAGGATAAATTTGCGTCGCTGACGCGCGGCGGCTCGCTCGCGGATACGCTGGCCGGTCTGGACGCGGCGTGGAACGCCGGATTCTGCGGTACAAAGCTGAATGCCGTGCTGCTCGGCGGCGTAAACGCGGACGAGATTCCGGCACTGGCGCAGCTGGCGCAGGACGGGAAATATGAGGTACGCTTCATTGAACTCATGCCGATCGGTGAGTGCGCGGACTGGCCGCGCGAGCGGTTTCTCTCTGCGGACGCGGTGCTGCACGCCCTGCCGGAGCTGCAGCGTCTGCCGAATGAAGGCGTTGCGGAATTGTACCGAATGCCCGGATGGAAGGGGAAAATCGGTCTGATTCGCCCGATGAGCCACCGTTTCTGCGCGGACTGCGACCGCATCCGCGTTACCGCAGACGGCAGGCTGAAACCGTGCCTGCACTCGGCGCAGGAGATTCCGCTGCGCGGTCTGCACGGTGAAAACCTTGAACGCGCACTGCGCGAGGGTATGTTCGGGAAACCGGTCAGCCACCATATGCAATCCGGGCAGCCGAGTGAAAGCCGGAGAGGTATGAGTCAAATCGGAGGATAAATAATTTGAGAATGGAGAATAGAGGTATCGCGCAGAGCGCGATAATTAAGGCAATCATTTTCCATTCTCAAATTTCAATTAGCGAATGGGAGGCACTATGTCAAAAGTAGCTGCAGTTTGTATCAGTGAACATAAAGGAACAAAAAAGCACCCGGTGGAGCGTATCGCAGTGAAGGAAAACCACGGCATCGTCGGTGACGCGCACGCGGGCAACTGGCACCGCCAGATCAGCCTTTTGGCGCAGGAGAGCGTGGACGAAATGCGCCAAACCGGTCTGACGCTCCATGCGGGCGACTTTGCGGAGAACATCCTCACCGAAGGGATTGACCTCAAGCATTTACCGGTCGGTACGGTGCTCCGCGTGGGAAAAACGCGTCTGCAGGTGACCCAGATCGGCAAGGAATGCCATAATGACTGCGAAATCCGCCGTATGACGGGCAAGTGCGTCATGCCGACCGACGGTATCTTTGCCATTGTGCTAACGGGCGGCACGATCACCGCCGGTGACGAGATCGAGGAGGAAAAGCCATGAAATGTATCAAAACCGAGGACGCGGTCGGCCATGTTCTGTGCCACGACATGACGCAGATCATCCCGGGCGTGAGCAAGGGGCCGCGCTTCCGCAAGGGCCACATCGTCACCGCGGAGGACATTCCGGTGCTGCTTTCGATGGGTAAGGAGCAGCTTTACGTCTGGGAGCTGCAGCCGGGTTTTCTGCACGAGAATGACGCAGCAGAGCGGCTGTGTGCGCTCTGTCAGAACGCCGGTATGCGTAAAAGCGAGACAAAAGAGGGCAAAATCGAGCTTTCTTCGGACATTGACGGCGTTTTTCTGGTCGATACCGAACGACTGAATGCGGTCAACAGCATTGACGAAATCATGATTGCCACGAGGCGTGGCAACGGCATCGTCCATCCGGGCGACAAACTGTGCGGCACGCGCGTCATCCCACTCGTGATCGAGGAGGAGAAGCTGCGGCAGGCTGAGCAGGCGGCAGGCGGCACGCCGATTCTGGAAGTCCGCCCGTTTACGCTGAAAACAGCAGCCGTTGTCACTACCGGCAGCGAGGTAGCCAAAGGCCGCATTCCGGACAGCTTCACGCCGGTTGTAGAACGAAAGCTGGCTGCACTCGGCATCAAAATGACCGAGCACGTTCTGGTCGAGGACGGCATGGAGAACGTTGCGGCGGCCATCGAGCAGATGAAAAACAAGCCGGTCGATATGATCCTGTGCACGGGCGGCATGAGTGTTGACCCGGACGATTCCACGCCGGGTGCGATCAAACAGAGCGGCGCGGATATCGTCACCTACGGCGCGCCGGTGCTCCCGGGCGCCATGTTCCTGTTGGGCTATTACGCGGACGGCCGTCCGGTGATGGGGCTGCCCGGATGCGTCATGTACGCCAAGGCCACCATTTTTGATCTGGTGCTGCCGCGTATCGCGGCGGGCGTGCGGCTGACCAAGCGCGATTTTGTTACGCTCGGAGAAGGCGGTCTGTGTCTCGGCTGTGAGGTCTGCACTTACCCGCACTGCGGTTTCGGAGGTGTATGATATGCTGACAGCCAAGGTCATCACGGTCAGCGACCGGTCGTTCTGCGGTGAGCGGGAGGATTTGAGCGGCCCTGCCGTCAAGAATCTGCTCGAGCAGGCAGGCTACGCGGTCGGTGCGGTCGAGGTGCTGCCGGACGAGCAGCCGCGTATCGAGTCCGCGCTCATCCGTGCCGCCGACGAGGAGAAGCTCGCACTCATCGTCACCACCGGCGGCACCGGCTTTGCACCGCGCGATGTAACGCCGGAGGCGACTATCAAGGTCTGCGAAAAGCTCGCGCCGGGTATCCCGGAGGCCATGCGGGCGGCATCCATGCAGATTACGCCGAAGGCGTGTCTGTCGCGCGCGGCAGCGGGCATTCGCGGCACGAGCCTGATCATCAATCTGCCGGGCAGTCCCAAGGGCGCGTGCGAAAACCTGCAGGCCGTGCTCGAAACCATTGAGCATGGGATTTATATCCTGCAGGGCGGGAAAGAATAATGGAGAATTGAAAATGGAGGATGGAGAATGAAATGTCAGATTTCAGTTTCTGCTCCGAATAGAAAACACCCCGAACCTGTGGTTCGGGGTGAGGCTGTCGCGAAACTACAGTTTCGCCGACAAGCAGGAACGGACCGTGGGCCGTTCCAAAGTCGTCCGAAAGTTCCTATACAGAAACTTTCTCCCTCCAGAAGTTCAAAAATGGTGATACATGCTCCCCCTTTTTGAGCATTTGCAGAGCAAATGCTATTTTATGCGCGCTGCCGCGCGAAATACTGAAAACTGCTGACTATACGACTTTTTCGACAGATTGACACCCCGAACCTGTGGTTCGGGGTGTTTTTTGATTGGGTTCTATTTCAAAAGAAAACGGTCAACCACCGCGTTAATTTTCCATTCTCAATTCTCCATCCCCAATTTTCAATTTACTCCAAATAGATCGAAAACTCCTGTTTCTCGGTAACATACCCGACGATTTTCGCCTCCGGTACGCTCTGCTGCAGTTCATCCAGACAGCCTTGCGCGTCCTGCTCCGGCAGGGCAAACAGCAGACCGCCGCTGGTCTGCGGGTCGTAAAACAAATCCTGCAGGGTGCGCGAAACTTCACCCTTGATACATACGCCGGCTTCCGCATACTGCCGGTTGCGGTACGCGCCTGCCGGAATCAGTCCCATCTCTGCAAGCGGGTATGCCTCTGCATGATAGGGTACGTCGTCCGCGCGAAGGTGCACGGAAACGCCGCTGCCCTGTGCCATCTCAAAGCTGTGTCCGAGCAGCGAAAAACCGGTGACATCCGTGCAGCTGTGCACCGGATATTTCACCATAACATCGCGCGCGGCCTTATTGAGCGTAGCCATCTGGCGGTAGATGCGGTCAAGCACGGACTTTTCAACCAGATCTGCTTTTGCTGCCGTGGTCAGCACGCCAACGCCGAGCGGCTTGGTCAGAATCAGCACATCCCCCGGCTTTGCGCCGCTGTTGGTGAGCACCTTTTTCGGATGCACGAAGCCCGAAACCGCCAGTCCGTAAATCGGCTCGGCACCCTGAATGGTGTGACCGCCCGTGATGATCGCGCCGGCCTCGTAGGCCTTGTCGTAGCCGCCGCGCAGGATTTCCTGCACCGCATGATTGTCCATGCTCTGCGCCAGACACATGATGTTGAGCGCGAGCTTGGGTTCACCGCCCATGGCGTACACGTCGCTGAGCGCGTTGGCAGCCGCGATCTGTCCGTACAGGAACGGATCGTCCACGATGGGCGGGAAGAAGTCGGTCGTCTGCACGAGTGCGGTGTTCTCGTCAAGCACATACACGCTTGCGTCATCGCTCTTGTCATAGCCGACGATCAAACGCGGGTCGGTATGCGTGCGAAAGCCTTCAAGCAGGTGTACGAGCGTTCCGGCGCCGACTTTTGCGCCGCAGCCGGCGCAGCCTGCAAGTTTGGTCAGCTTTACTTCGGTCTCCATCGAAAAATCTCTCCGTTTCCGTGATTTATTCTTCTTATTATACCAAAATCTGTGCAGATTGGCAACCTTCATTCGCCTTGCATAGACTGGATGGGAGGGGATGCCATGGCGACCGTCAGCCTTTGCATGATCGTACGCAATGAGGAGAAGGTGCTCGCGCGGTGTTTGGACAGCGTGCGCGGCATTGCGGATGAAATATGCATCACGGACACCGGATCGACCGACAAAACGCGGGAAATTGCCCAAAAATACGGCACTGTGCAGGCGTTTCCGTGGTGCGATGATTTCTCCGCTGCACGCAATTTTTCGTTTGCGCAGGCGCGCATGGACTATACGCTGTGGCTGGATGCGGACGATGTGCTTCTGCCGTCCGACTGTCAGAAATTGCTTGCGCTCAAAGCGGAGCTGGACGGCACGGCCGATGTCGTCATGCTGCCGTACCACACCGGTTTTGATGAGCAGGGCAGACCGACTTTTTTCTGTTACCGTGAGCGGCTGCTCAAAACGTCCGCACACTTCCGATGGCAGGGTGCGGTGCACGAGTGCATCGCGCCGCGCGGGAACATCCGGTACGGAGACGCGGCGGTGACACACCGCAAGCCGCCGTGTGCGTACTCCGACCGTAATCTGAAAATCTACGAAAACCTGCTCGCTAAGGGGGAAAAGCTGGATGCACGTGGCAGCTATTATTACGCGCGCGAGCTGCTGGCGCATAAACGGTACGCACAGGCGGTCGAAGCGTTTGAAGCCTTCCTTGCGATGCCGGACGGCTGGACGGAGAACAAAATAGATGCGTGCCTTGGTCTGTCGCAGGCGCTGACCGCCCTCGGAGAGCGCGAGCAGGCAAAGCGGGCACTGACCCGCTCATTTGCACTGGAGGTGCTGCGCAGTGCCGTGTGCTGTGCGCTTGCGGCCCTCGAATACGCGGATAACCGCGCAAGACAGGCGGTGTTCTGGTACGAAACCGCCATTCGAGCCGCAAGCACAGCGCCGCGCGGCTTTGTTGATGTGAACGCCTGTGCTTATGCGCCGGCACTCGGCCTGTGCGTCTGCTGGGACAAATTGGGAGACCCAAAGCAAGCCTGTGCCTGGAACGAAAGGGCAGCACTTGTGCGTCCGCAGTCGGCGGCGGTGGCGTACAACCGACGGTATTTTGCCGCGCAGGGTCTCACCGCAAAGCCGCCTTCGGCATAGATTGAACTGCCGGAGATTTCCGGCAAATCGGAAGGAAGGGAAGAACGACATGAACGATCGACAGGACTGCTGCGGCAACTGGGAACGCCCGAGCGAACGCTGGCAGGAGCGCGTGTGCGATGCGGTGATGGGCAACGGCCGACCGGACGCGATGGGACCTCCCGGACCTCCCGGACCTCCCGGTCCTCCGGGTCCGCGCGGACCGCGAGGAGAAAGGGGACCGATGGGGCCAATGGGGCCGAGAGGCATTCCGGGTCCTCCGGGACCGCCGGGCTTCCCGGGACCCATCGGCCCAACCGGCCCGACCAGACCTGCAGGTGAAGCAGGCGCAGTTGGCGCTACCGGCCTGACCGGCCCCGCAGGTGAAGCAGGTGCAGTCGGCCCGACCGGCCCGACCGGTCCCGCAGGTGAAGCAGGCGCAGTTGGCCCAACCGGCCCGACCGGACCTGCCGGTGCAAGTCCGGGACCAGCGGCATCGGTAGCAGACGCAACCGGTGCGGACGACATCGTTGCACGGTTCAACGAGCTGCTCGACAGTCTGCGCGAGGCAGGACTGCTCAGGCTGCCGTAACCGAACAGAAAGGGAGTGGAAACACTCCCTTTTTCTTTGCGCCGACATTCGACTTTATGCGCGGCTTGTGCTATACTGATAGCAGAAATATAACAGCAGGAAAGCAGGAAGTATAATGACAATTCTGAATTGTGAATGCGGAAACGAGATTTTCATCATGGACGAAACCGAAGCAACGGCTTGGCAGTGCGAGCAGTGCGGTCAGTGGTATGATTTCTTTGGTGTAAAGGTGCCCGACCCGGCATCTGTGCAGCCGAAAAAGTCGCCTCATCTGGTCAACTGGAGTGCAGGCGAGGATTTGTAAGGCAATACCGCGGCAGCGCGACCGGAGCCTGCGCAAGGAACCGCGGCAGCGCGACCGGAGCCTGCGCAAGGAACCGCTGCAGCGCGGACGGAACTCGCGCAAGGAACCGCTGCTTTAATTGTGCGGTGTTGCCGTAAGTCTGCCGTCAGAAAAGGACAAAAAAGCGCGGACGGAAGCTGTAAAAAGTAACAGAACTGTAACCTCGCTTTGTGTCGAAAGGTGGTATACTTATATCTTAGCAGCATATATTATAAAAAGGATAGGAAGGATGACAAAAATGGCATATGAATCGGCGCGGCAGGCGCCGCGCAGCCCGCATAGAAGAAGGCGCAGACGCAGACGGCGCAACAGTCACTACGGTGTGCTGTTTGCCCTGATTATTCTGATCATTGCGGTCATTTTCTTCGGTGTGCGGGCGGTCCGCTCGATTGTCGGAAACGTGGTCAGCAGCAACAACGTGCTGGTGTATCAGGTGGGAAACACGAATGCATATAAGAACGGCAAGACGATACAGGTTGACGCTGCGCCCTACCGTGACAGTCAGGGCAACGGCATGGCGTCCATCAGCTCGCTGTGCGATAACCTCGGATTGGAGCTGAACTGGGACGAGAACGCTAAATCCGGCACGATCACGCTCAAAAAGACCGTGCTGACAATTAAGCTCAGTGATACAAACCTGCAGGTCGGTGACGCGACCGAGACCTTTGCCTCCGCACCGGTGGAGAAGAACGGCGTGGTTTATGCGCCGGTCAAGGATATCTGTCAGGCACTTTCGTGGCAGACCGGCGAGGTTGCCGCCGAAAACGGCGATCTGATCATCATCAGTCAGGCAAAAAAAGCGCTGACCGACAAGAAGATCGGTGAAATTACGGATCAGGCGCTCGAGGTGCTCGGCCCGGCCGAGGGACAGGTGATGAGCGGCAGCATCGTTATGCGAACCGGCTCGGATCAGCTGCTCTATGAAGGCAGCACCAAGCACATGGTGGAAGAAGGCAAAAAGCTGGGTGCAGGTGTGCTCGATCAGGACGGTACGGCGTATATCCCGCTCAAGGCTGCGATGACCGCGCTCGGCGGCAAGGCGGAGGACGATGGCAAGGGTGCATGGAATGTCACCTGCGGCGAATCCACCGCGACCGTGGATGCGGACGACGGCAAGACCAAGGTGGACGGCAAGCGTGCCTCCGGCAATGGCTTCTCCACCTACACGGATCAGGACAAGAACCGTTTTTACGTTTCTCCGCAGGTGCTTGCGGCAATCCTTGGCAAAACGTATACCGATCTCGGTGACGGCGTATTCTCGTTCACCGGCGTAACGCTTGACGGCTTTGACAGCCAGAAGGCATACCTCAAGAACATGAAGGATAAGCTGGGCGATGCCGTGGACGGCGATATACCGGAGGCCGATGTCTATATCGCGCTGACGTTTGACGACGGCCCGACCGGCAAAAAGGACGGCTATCCGAACGGCCTGACCAACTATCTGCTGGACGGCCTCAAGCAGCGCGGCGCAGTTGCTACGTTTTTGATGGTCGGCGAGCGTGTCTCCGAGGTATCGGATGTGCTGCCGCGCATGGTAAACGAAGGCCATGAGCTGGGCAACCACACCATGAATCACCCGATGTGCCACCTGACCGGCCTCGGCACGGATGACATCCGCACACAGATTGACGATGCGACCAATGCGATCAAGGATATTGCAGGGCAGGCACCGCAGGTGCTGCGTCCGGTAGGCGGCGGCGTCAACTCGGATGTCAAGGCGGTAGCCGCAGAGCTTGGCTATCCGATCATCAACTGGAGCGTGGACACCGAGGACTGGAAGTACCGCGATGCCGATCATGTGAAGAAGGTCATCGTGGAGCAGGCGCAGGATGGCGATGTTGTCCTGATGCACGACCTGTATGAGACTTCGGTTCGGGGTGCGCTGGCAGCGATCGACGAGCTGCAGAGCCGCACGGATAAGACCTACGCGTTTGTAACGGTCTCTCAGCTTGCCGCAATTCACGGCATCACGCTGGAGCCGGGCGTTGTCTACAACGGCCTGACGGATGAAGTCGCGCAGCAGATCGCGGACGGCAGCTATTCGCCGACGGAGTTTACCTAAACAAAGAAATCCCGAACCAAACGGTTCGGGATTTTTTGTTTAGGAATGGAGAATTGATAATGTAGGATTGAGAATTATGGTTCGGCGCATAGCGCCGTTATTTAATCATCGCGCGTAGCGCGGTACCACGTCGCAGCGCGGACGGAACTCGCGCAAGGATAGCGACATTCTCCATTTTCCATTCTCCATTCTCAATTATCCGTATTCTCTGCCATACGATATCCCACGCCGACCTCGGTAAACAGATACTCCGGTTCGGCAGGATTTTTTTCGATCTTGCGGCGGATATTTGCCATATTGACGCGCAGGATCTGGTTGTCACCGCCGGCTCGCGGTCCCCACAGCTCCTTGATGATGTAATCGTAGGTAAGCACCTTGCCGGCAAACTTGCCGAGTAGCGCAACGATACGGAACTCGCTGAGCGTGAGGTGGACATTCTCGCCGCGGACGAGCACCTGATGCTTGTTATAGTCGATGGTCATTTCACCGACCGTGTAGGTGCCCTCGCGGGCGATTTCGCTGTTCGCGGAGGTGGTTCTCGTGTGGCGGATGGCGGTGCGCACGCGCGCAAGCAGCTCGGCGGTGCCGAACGGCTTGGTCAGGTAGTCGTCCGCGCCGAGATCGAGCGCCTGCACCTTATCGTGCTCATGCGAGCGGGCGGAAACCACCACCACCGGCAGGCTCGACCACGAGCGCAGCTCGCGCAGGACGTCAATGCCGTCCATATCCGGCAGACCGAGATCGAGGATGACCAGATCCGGACAGTGCGAGGAGATCATGGTCTTCGCCTCGCTGCCCGAGCGGGCCAGCAGCGTTTCGTAGTCGTTGGAGTTCAAAATAGTGGAGATAAAGTGCGCAATGCTTTTTTCGTCCTCCACGATGAGTATTTTTTCTCGAATGTTCATTGCAGTTCCGGCTCCTTTTCTATCATCGGCAGACAGAAGATAAATTCTGCACCGCCGTCCTTATTTTGTGCGTGCATCGTGCCGCCGTGTGCGCGGACAATGGCGTTGCATACAGAAAGTCCCAGCCCCATATTGCGCTTGCCGTCTCCGGTGGGCGTGTCGCTGTGGCGCAGCGTTCCGCTGAACAGCACGGGCAGCAGCTTGGGCGGGATGCCGCCGCCGTTGTCCTGCACAGCAAAGACAGCGTTTTCGCCATCCTGATGCACAGAGAGCGCAATATGGGTGGTGTTTTTGCCGTGCCGAACGGCGTTTTCAAGCAGATTGGTCATGACCTGCTCAATGAGGATCGCATCCATCGGTACGATGAGCAGATCATCCGGCACAGCCACCGATATCTTGACGCCGGGATAGTGCTTGCGGAATTTGCGGGCGACCTCGCCGAGCACCTCCTCGGCGGCCTCAGGCTGCTTGGTGATCCGGGTGTCCTCGCCCATGCGGGTGATGGACAGCAGGTTTTCCACCACGCGGACCAGCCACTGCGCGTCATCGCGCACATCCTCGAGCAGCTGATGCTGCTGTTCGAGAGACAGGTCGGGCGTTTCCAGAATGGCCGAGGTTGAACCGATGATGGAGGTCAGTGGCGTGCGGATGTCGTGCGAGACCGAGCGGAGCAGGTTGGCACGCATTTTCTCGCGCTCACTCTCCATGCGGAACTGCTCCTGCTGCTTGATCTTGGTGGTCATCGTGCAGGTGACGAGCGATACGCACAGCATGACGAAAAACGTCAGCGGATAGCCGGTCATTGTGAAGTTGAATTCCCAGTAGGGAAAGGTAAAGATGTAGTTGATGCCGATAACGCTCAGGAATGCGGCAAGCGTGCCGAACAGGTATCCGTTCGTGAAGCGCGAGGTGAGCAGCACCGCGAGAACGAATACCGGAGAGGCGAAGCCGTCGCTGATGTCCGAGCGGCGCAGCAAGGTGCAGAGTACCAGTGCACAGATAAATATCGCCGCGAAAATAAGAAAATCCCGCAGTGTAAACGAGAATAAACGCGGTTTACCGTCCTGTCGTTTCATGTCGAAGCCTCCAAGTGCATAAATGTACAAGTTAATTATAGCAGATAATCCGTTAATGTGCTGCTAAAACTTACTGAGTGGAGAATTATGCAGCAAAGATATTATCCATTCGGTAAGTTATCATGCAGGGCAGGGCACTTCGGAGCGCCCCGCCCTGCGATTAAACGACAAAATCCTGCCGAATGTTGTACAGAACAAATATTCGGGTGACAACAACCGCTATCCGTGTTATAATAATCCATTATAGGGTAATATAGAATCAGAATCACTGCAATAATGGAGGAAACAGCTTGCTTTGGAGAGCTTTGATGAGCGGCGATATCCGCTCCGCATTTATCACACTGGCGCTTTCGCTGCCCGCGATCGTGCTGTGCCTGTCCATCCACGAGACTGCGCACGGCGGTGCTGCCTATCTGCTCGGCGACCGTACCGCGCGTGATTCCGGCCGCGTAACGCTGTCGCCGATGGCGCATATCGACCCGATCGGTTTCCTGTGCCTGCTGCTGTTCGGCTTCGGCTGGGCGCGTCCGGTGCCGGTCAATATCGCCAATTTCAGGAACAGACGCTGGGGCATGGCGCTGACTGCGCTTGCCGGTCCGGTATCCAACTTTATCACCGCCTTTATCGCGTACTGCCTGTATTTTGTGGTGCGCATGAACATGACGAATACGTTCCTGTGGTCGCTGTCGCAGTTCCTGCTCATCGTTGCGAGCATGTCGGTCGGTCTGGGTGTGTTCAATCTCGTTCCGGTGCACCCGCTGGACGGCTCGCGCGTCGTTGACGCATTTATGCCGTTTTCGTGGTCGCTCAAGCTGCAGAAGTACCAGAATATCATCTTTTTCGTGTTTATCGTGGCGCTCTGGTTCGGTTGGCTGGACGGCATTATGGACTGGGTCGGCAACGGCGTTCTCATGCTGGCGGTAAACTTCGTCAGCCTGTTTCTGTAAGCTATGGATTTTCATTTAGACAACTTTGACGGGCCGCTTGACCTGCTGCTGCACCTGATTTCCAAAAACAAGGTGAGCATTTACGATATCCCTATCGCGGAAATCCTTGAGCAGTACATGGCGGTTCTGCACGAGGCCGAGCACATGGATTTGGACATTGCCGGCGACTTTATCGCAATGGCGGCGCAGCTGGTGTACATCAAGTCCAGGATGCTGCTGCCGAAGCACGAGGAGGACGAGGCCGAGGAGGACCCGAGAGCGGGTCTGGTCGAAATGCTGCTCGAGTACCAGAGACTCAAGAGCGCGACCGCGTTTTTTGCGGAAAAGAACGAAAACGGCCGTGATATCTATGTCAAACCGCCCGAACGGCAGAATGATGCGCCGGTGGAGTATCACCACACGGTAAACGATCTCATCCGCGCGGCAAACAAAATGCTGCGCCGCACCAAGCGCCGCCTGCCGCCGCCGGTGACCTCGTTTCAGGGCATTGTCGGGCGGGAGCCTGCACCGGTAGAGGGACGCGTCACCGCGATTCTCAAACGCTTTCTGTACCGGATGCGCGTGCCGTTTATGCGGCTGTTCGACGACGCGAGAAACCGCTCGGAGATCGTGGCTACCTTTCTGGCAGTGCTGGAATTATCCAAGACCCGCCGAATCCGTTTGGAAGGGGACGGCGAGGAGATGGAGCTGATGCTGACAAATGACAACACAAAATAACGGCAGTATGACGGCGCTCGAGGCCGGACTGGAGGCTGTGCTGTTCGCGGCAGGCGATGCGGTTACCATTGAACGGCTGTCCGCGGCGCTTGAGGCCGCTCCGGCGGAGCTGCTGGACGCGGCGGCTGCACTTGAGAACCGCTACGACTTCGAGAACCGCGGCATCATGCTGCTGCGTATCGAGGACAAGCTGCAGCTGGCGTCCCGGCCGATGTACGGGCCGTATGTGCGCCGCGTGACCGAATCGCGCAGACCGCCTGCGCTGTCGCCTGCGGCGCTTGAGGTGCTGACCATCATCGCATACCGCCAGCCGGTGACGCGTGCGTTCATCGACCAGCTGAGAGGTGTCGATTCATCGAACACGGTGAGCAGTCTGGCGGAAAAGGGGCTCATCGAGGAGGCCGGACGGCTGGACGTGCCCGGAAAGCCCATGCTGTTCCGCACGACCGACCAGTTCCTGCGCAGCTTTTCACTGGCAAGCATTGAGGACCTTCCGGCGCTGCCCGCGCTTGAAGAAAACGAGCAGATGGAGCTGAACATGGACGGCACGCTGCACGAGACACCGCCCGGCGAGCAGCTGCGCTTCTTGAACGGCGAGCCTGTGCCGCCGGAAACGGAGTGACCGCCTATGGGAACGGTTTTACTCTGGATTTTAGGCATTCTGCTTGGAATTGTACTGCTGGCATTGGTGATTGTGCTGGTGCTGCTGAACATTCGGGCAGGCATTGAAGCCGTCGGCGTGACCGGCGAGGTGAGCGTGGAGGCACGGTATGGGCCGGTTCGCATTCCGCTGTATCCGAGACCGCGCCACCTGAAAAAGAAAAAAGAGGAAACGGAAGCTGAGAAGAAGAAATCTGAGGAAAACGAAAAGAAAACGAGCGGAAAGCTCGGTCTTTCGCTGCCGAAGGACGGACTGGATGTCGGTGAGATCGCAGGCACGGTGCGCGATTTTCTCAGCGACCTGACCGACCGCCTGCGCATCAGCAGACTGCGGGCGCGCGTAGTTATCGGCACGGACGATGCGGCGCAGACCGGCATTCTGCTCGGGCAGGCAGCGGCACTCTGCGGAATCGTTGTTCCATTTCTGGAGAATACTTTTGATATGCAGGATTACCATGTCAGCGCGGACGCGGACTTCAACGCCGACCATACCGAGTGGGCGTTTACCGTAAACTGCTCGATACGGCCGATATCGCTCATCAGAGTGCTGCTGCGGCATGGCAAGCCAATGTATCAGCTGTACAAGAAATATTTCAAATAATCAGTAAAAACGTATAAAAGGAAGGCGAAAAATATGAGTGAACATCATCCAATCAGCGATTTGATGACCGAAACCATGTCCAAAATCAAGGAAATGGTGGATGTTAATACCATTATCGGCAACCCGATCGTAGCGGCGGACGGCACGACCGTTATCCCGGTCTCCAAGGTGTCGTTCGGCTTCGGCGCAGGCGGCAGCGAGTTCGCGTCCAAGCACGCGGCAAGCGGGTCTCCGCTTGCGTTCGGCGGCGGCAGCGGCGCCGGTGTGACGGTTTCGCCGGTGTGCTTCCTTGTCATCGGCAGGGACGGCAGCGCCAACATCCTCGGCATCAACGCACAGGCGTCCGACACGGTCGATCGTCTGGTCGAGATGATTCCGGGTGCGATCAACAAGGTGTCCAATTTCGTCAGCGGCTTCAAGGGCAAGACCGAGGATGCAGCTGCTGCTGCAGAACCCCTGTCTGGCGATGAATAAAACCGCGTTTTCCCGCAAAACCTACTCGCATGAATGCTGAGTAGGTTTTGTTATGCGGGGAGTGGTGCAATGTGAAAAAGCTGTTTTGCGTGCTCGCGCTTTTGCTCGTGCTGCCGAGGGCAGGCGCGGTGAGCGCACAGGGGGCGGTCGTGATCGATGCGGACACGGGCGAAACGCTGTTCGAGCAGAACGCGGACAGCCGCCTGCCGATGGCGTCCACCACCAAGATCATGACCGCGCTCGTCGCGCTCGGCGAGGGCGACCTTGACCGCGTGTATACCGTAAAGCCGGAGTACGCCGCCGTGGAAGGCTCGTCCATGTACCTGAAAGCGGGTGAGACACTCTCGCTGCAGGATACGCTGTACGGACTCATGCTCGCGTCCGGCAACGACGCGGCGGTCGCCATCGCGGGAGAGTGCGGCGGCATGACCGCCTTTGTGGGCAAAATGAATGCCAAAGCGGCGGAACTCGGTCTGACGGACACGCATTTCGACAATCCGAACGGCCTGCCGTCCGACACGCACTACACCACCGCGCATGAGCTGGCGAAAATCACCGCGGCGGCGCTCAAGGACCCGGTGTTCCGGCAGATCGTCTCGACAAAAAGCTGCACGGTCAGCGGGCACGCGTTGAGCAATCACAACCGTCTGCTGAGCATGTATGATGGCGCGATCGGCGTGAAAACCGGCTTTACGCGGGCGGCAGGGCGGTGTCTGGTCTCGGCGGCCGAGCGCAATGGGCGCACCATCATCGCGGTGACGCTCAATGACCCGAACGACTGGAACGATCACATGGAGATGCTTGACGCCGGTTTTGCGCAGTACAGCGAGGTCACGCTGCATACGGCAGGAGACACGATTGCAAACGCACGCGTGTTCGGCGGCGATACCGCGTCCGTGCCGCTCGCAGCGAAGAATACTGTGACGGCATATCTGTTGCCCGGCGAGAAAGAGAAGCTGCAGCGCGTGCGCTACGGCGAAAAAATCTGCTATGCACCGGTCGTGAGGACGGCACAGGCCGGGTCGGTGGAGTATCGGCTCGGGGATTGCGTCTTGGGACGCGATACGCTGGTTTACGGCGGGGAATCCTTGCTGCCGGCGGAGGAAAAGGGTATCGTTGAGAAAATTTTAGAGCGATTTACAAATTAGCAACACACTTTATTGTAGGGCGGACTGACCGCATCCCGCCGTTCCCCAACGAACCAATGAGTGCAATGGGGATTATTGAGATACCGGTTTTCATTTTTACGGTATCCGCTGTTGTTGATACGGCGATTGTCGTTAGACGGCGGGGTGAGGGCACCCCGTCCTACGGAATAGTGTTACATAATGCAATAATTGAGAAAGAGGAATTATACATGGAAGAAAGACTGCAGAAATTACTGGCGCAAGCAGGTTTGTGCTCCCGCCGTGAGGCGGAGCGCTGGATCGATGATGGCCGCGTAACGGTAAACGGCAAAAAGGCTTCGGTCGGCGACAAGGCCGATCCGCGCCGTGACAAGATTTTCGTGGACGGCAAGCCCATCGGCGGTGCCGAGGAGAAGGTATACTTAATGCTGTACAAGCCGCGCGGCTATGTCACGACGATGAAGGACGAGCACGGCCGCAAGACGGTTGCCGATCTGGTACGCGGCTGCGGTGCGCGTGTTGTGCCGGTCGGCCGTCTGGACTACAACTCCGAGGGTCTGCTGCTGCTGACCAACGACGGCGATCTGCTCAACGCGCTGACCCATCCGCGCCACGAGGTGGAGAAGCATTACGAGGTGCGCGTGCGCGGCAATCTGGAAAACATCCCGAAACTCGCAGAGCCGATGGAGATTGACGGCTACAGCATCCGTCCGGCAACGGTCGTTACCATCGACCGCGATGAGCTGAGCGCCAAGCTGCGCCTGACCATCCACGAGGGCCGCAACCGCCAGATTCGCAAAATGTGCGAGAAGTGCGGTCTGGAGGTCCGCCGCCTCAAGCGCGTGGCAATGGGCACGATGCCGCTCGACCCGCACCTCAAGAGCGGCGCATGGCGCGAGCTGACGAATGACGAGATTGCGTATCTGCAGGACATCGCTGCCGATGTGCAGGAGAACCTCTGATTTTTTAAGGGAATCCCTGCCTTTTTGCAATTTACACCCATATGCTCTTGCATTTTTTTGCAGGTTCACTTAAAATAGTATCGTGCAAATGCAGGAATGTATGCAGAGAATGCAATGCAGGAGAGAATATAATGAATGACCTGATCACAAAAATTCAAAGCGAGCTGCCCGGCTTTTCCAAGGGTCAGAAGCAGATCGCGCGTTTTATCTTAGAGCACTACGACAAGGCTGCGTTCATGACCGCGAGCCGTCTGGGTGTGACTGTCGGCGTGAGCGAAAGCACGGTCGTGCGCTTTGCGACCGAGCTTGGCTATGACGGCTATCCGCACCTGCAGCGCGCTCTGCAGGAGATGATCCGCAACAAGCTGACCTCGGTGCAGCGCATGGAGGTTGCGGGCGACCGCATGGGCGGCCGCGATGTACTGCAGACCGTGCTGCACGCGGATACGGACATGATCCGTGTAACGCTCGACGAGATCGACCGCGACGCCTTTCAAGGCGCGGTGGACGCGCTCATGGGCGCTAAGCGAATCTACATCCTCGGTGTGCGCTCCTCGAGCGCGTTAGCCAGCTTTCTGGGTTTTTACTTCAATCTTTTGTTTGAAAATGTGACGCTTGTACATACGAACAGCGTCAGCGAGATTTTTGAGCAGGTGCTTCGTGTCGGACCGGGTGATGTGCTGTTCGGCATCAGCTTCCCGCGCTACTCCAAGCGCACGCTGAGTGCAATGAAGTACGCCCGCGACCGCGGTGCCCGCGTTATCGCACTGACCGACTCGCAGCTGTCGCCGCTGGCGCGTGTGGCCGATCATGTGCTGCTCGCACGCAGCGATATGGCGAGCTTTGTCGATTCGCTCGTGGCGCCCTTGTCGGTCATCAATGCACTGATCGTAGCCGTCGGCATGAGCCGCCGCGATGAGATTGAACATACATTTAATAAGCTGGAGCGCATCTGGGAAGAATACGACGTATATGAAAAACCGGAGGACGATATAAATTGAACATTATCGTAATCGGCGGCGGCGCAGCCGGTCTGATGGCGGCAGGCACTGCCGCGGAGCAGGGCGCGCAGGTGACGCTGCTGGAAACCAACGAAAAAGTTGGCCGCAAACTGTTTATCACGGGCAAGGGCCGCTGCAACGTGTGCAATAACTGCGATGTGCAGGAGGTTCTGCGCAACGTGCCGGTCAACCCGCGCTTTCTGTATTCCGCGCTCGGCGGCTTCGGTCCGGCGGACGTGATGGACTTTTTCGAGAACCATGGCGTTGCCCTCAAGACTGAGCGCGGCAACCGCGTGTTCCCGCAGTCGGATAAGGCAGCCGACATCATCGATGCGCTGTTCCTGTGGGTGAAAAAGGCGGGTGTGACCATCGTACATACGACTGCAGACGAGCTGCTCATCGAGGACGGTGTGCTCACAGGCGTTCGTGCCGGTCACAAGACGTACAAGGCGGACCGTGTGATCGTAGCGACCGGTGGTGCATCCTATCCGCAGACCGGCTCGACCGGTGACGGCTACCGCTTTGCCAGGCAGGCGGGGCACACGGTCGTGCCCGCAAATCCGTCGCTCGTGCCGCTCGTCGAGGACGGCGACACCTGTCAGCAGCTGATGGGGCTCAGCCTGCGCAACGTGCAGCTGACCGTATATGAAAATGACAAAAAACTCTACTCGGACTTCGGCGAAATGCTGTTCACACACTTCGGTCTGTCCGGTCCGCTGGTGCTGTCCGCGAGTGCGCATATGCGCCATTTCGGCAGCAAAAAGTACCGTGTGGAGATTGATCTCAAGCCTGCGCTGGACGAAAAGACGCTCGACAAGCGTCTGCTCACGGACTTTGACAAGCACAAGAACAGCGATTTTATCAACGCGCTCGGTGAGCTGCTGCCTAGGAAAATGATTCCGGTGGTGATCGAAAAGAGCGGTATTGACCCGCGCGAGAAGGTCAATTCCATCACCAAGGCACAGCGTGCCGCGCTGCTGCGCGTACTCAAGGCGTTCCCGGTCGAGATTTCCGGCAAGCGTCCGATTGCTGAGGCGATTATCACTACGGGCGGCGTATCCGTCCGCGAGGTCAGCCCGAAAAGCATGGAGTCCAAAAAGCTGCCGCACCTGTATTTCGCAGGTGAGGTGCTCGATGTGGACGCCTACACGGGCGGCTTCAACCTGCAGATTGCGTGGTCCACGGGCCGTCTGGCGGGTCTGTCGGCTACGGAGGAGGAATCATGATGAAGTACATTTCGGTTGCCATTGACGGCCCGTCCGGGGCCGGAAAATCCACCGTGGCGCGTGCTGCCGCGGCAAAACTCGGCTATGTATATGTGGATACGGGTGCGATGTATCGTTCCATCGGTCTGGCGGTGTGCCGCAGGGGCATTGCCGGAGAGGATACGGCAGGTATTATCGCAACCCTGCCGGAGATTGCCATTCAGCTGACCTATCAGGACGGCGCACAGCACGTTCTCCTGAACGGCGAGGATGTCTCCGAAGCCATCCGCACACCGGAGATTTCGTACTACGCGTCCAAGGTGTCCGCGGTGCCGGAAGTACGCCGGTTTCTGCTGGAAACCCAGCGCAATATGGCGAAAAACAGCAGCATCCTGATGGACGGCCGCGACATCGGCACGGTCATCCTGCCGGATGCGCCGGTCAAGATTTTCCTGACCGCGTCTGCGCAGTCTCGCGCGGAGCGTCGCTATAAAGAGCTGATTGAGAAGGGCCAGCAGGTGACGATGGACGGCATCCTGCACGATATCAACGAGCGCGACAGGCAGGACATGACGAGAGCCGTTGCGCCGCTCAAACAGGCGGACGATGCGGTTCTGCTGGACACGAGCAGCCTGACGCTCGAGGAGAGCATAGCGGCCGTTCTGCATATTATTCGTGAAAAAACGGAGGAAAAGGCATGAAATTCAAGTACCACCGCTGGTTCCAGGCTTTGGTTGTGCCGCTGGTAGCGCTGGCGTTCCATATTTTCTTTGGCTATCGCGTGATCGGACGCGAAAACATCCCGGAGGGCGGCTGTGTTGTCTGTCCGAACCATGTGCAGCTGTCCGACCCGCCGTTTGCGGCGGTCGCACTCGGCGGCAAGACGCCGTTGCGCCTGATGGCGAAAAAGGAGCTGTTCCGGAAGAAGATATTCGCGTGGCTGATTGCGGCGCTCGGCGCTTTTCCGATCGACCGCGAGGGCGCGGATATCACCGCCATCAAGACCGCGCTCGGCTCGGTTCGTGCCGGTCAGAAGCTCATCATCTTCCCGCAGGGCACACGCCACGCCGCCGAGGGCGAAACCAAGAAAGGTGCGGCCATGCTGGCGGTCAAGACCCGGGCGCCGATCCTGCCGATGTATATCACCGAGGGCAAGCGTTTCCGCTGCAGAGCCACGGTCGTGATCGGCAAGCCGTTCACGCCGGATCCGAAGCAGAAGGACTACGGCCTGATCGCGGATGATATCCTGCACCGCATCTACGCGCTGAAGGAGCAGGTATGAGCGTAACGGTAGCCAAGACCGCCGGATTCTGCTTCGGCGTACGCCGTGCCGTGGACCTCGCCGAGCAGCAGGCGAAAAAAAACGGAAAAATTTATGCCTATGGTGAAATCATTCACAACATGCACGAAATCGAGCGGCTGGAGAAACTCGGTGTGTACACCGCGTATGCGCTTGAGGACATTCCGGACGGTGCCGGCGTGCTCATTCGGGCGCACGGTGTACCACGGAATGTATACACGTTGCTTCAAGCAAAAAAGTGCGAAATCTTTGATGCAACCTGCCCTTTTGTGCGGAAAATACACAAAATTGCGGATAAAGAGAGCGCGGACGGACGGCTGATCGTCATTCTCGGCAGCGCCGGACATCCGGAGGTTGTGGGCATTCAGGGCTGGTGCGGCGAGTCGGTCGTGCTCGAGGGCGAGGAGCAGGCGAGAGCCTTCTCGGAACGGCTTGAAATGGAAGATAAACCCATTTCTCTGGTCGCACAGACCACCGTTAACCGGTCAATTTGGAATATTTCCGTAGGACTTATAAAAAAAAGGTGTACAAACCTCAAAATTTTTGATACAATATGTAAAGCGACGGATGAGCGCCAGTCGGAGGCTCGTCTGCTTGCCGGTGTATCGGATCAAATGATCGTGATCGGAGATAAGAAAAGCTCCAACACCAAACGGCTGTATGAGATCAGCCGGTCGCTGTGCTCGGATGTGCGCTACATCGAAGACGCGGCAGAGCTTACTACGCAGGAGCTCGGGCAGCACCAGCACATCGGGATCACGGCGGGAGCATCCACACCGGCATGGATAATTAAGGAGGTCAGTAACATGATGAGCGAAGAAACCAAGATTGAAACTGGTGAGGACTTTGCAGCAATGCTGGAGGAGTCCTTCAAGACTTTAAATAATGGAGAAAAGGTAACCGGCACCGTTGTAGGTATTTCCAATAACGACGTACAGGTAGATCTGGGCGTTAAGCACACTGCGTATATCCCGCTGGGTGAGCTGTCTGACGACCCGAACTATGACGTAGCTGCCAACATCCACGTTGGTGACGAGATCGAAGCTGTTGTTGTTCGCGTAAACGACGGCGAGGGTACCATCACTCTGTCCAAGAAGCGCGTTGATCAGCTGAAGGGCTGGGAGACCGTTGAGAAGGCTTACGAGGAGCACACCGTTGTTGAGGGTGTTATCGTTGAGGAGAACCGCGGCGGTGTTGTTGCAACTGCACACGGCGTTCGCGTATTCATCCCGGCATCCCAGACCGGCGTACCGAAGGATCAGCCGATGAGCCAGCTGGTTAAGACCAAGCAGTCCTTCTATATCACCGAGATCAACCGTCAGCGCAAGCGCGTTGTTGGTTCTATCCGTGAGATCCAGAGAGAGGCTCGCAAGGCTGCTGCTGAGCAGATCTGGAACACCATCGAGATCGGCAACGAGTACGACGGCACCGTTAAGTCCCTGACTTCCTACGGCGCATTCGTAGACATCGGCGGCGTGGACGGCATGGTTCACATCTCCGAGCTGTCCTGGGGCCGCATCAAGCACCCGTCCGAGGTCGTTTCTGTTGGCGACAAGGTAAAGGTATTCGTTATCGGTCTGGATAAGGAAAACAAGAAGATCTCCCTCGGCTACAAGCGCGAGGAGGATAATCCGTGGAACGTATTCAAGTCCAAGTACGACATCGGCTCTGTTGCTGAGGTTAAGATCCTCAAGTTCATGCCGTTCGGCGCATTCGCTGAGATCGTACCGGGCGTTGACGGTCTGATCCACATTTCTCAGATCGCTGATCACCGCATCGCAAAGCCGGAGGACGAGCTGGAGGTTGGCCAGGTTGTCGAGGCTAAGATCATCGACATCAACGACGAGAAGAAGAAGGTATCTCTGTCTATCCGTGCTCTGCTCGAGGACGGCGAGGATTACGAGGACTAATTCCTCATTTAGCTGTTAAGCGCAAAGAAGCACCTGATTTATCGGGTGCTTCTTTTTTGTTAATTGGTGATTGCAAATTGGTAATTAGTAGTTAGCAATTAACGTGACGGTTAAGCGGTTATGTAAAATAACCGTCCTAATGTGTCCTAATCTGTTAAAAGGGGAATATATATTGGCAGATAATAATAGTAAAACAGTTTAGGACGGTTTAGGACAGTTTTTTAATAGAGAAATATATTGTAACGCTTTACCGCAGGGTGCGGCAAGGTGATTATGCAAACGTATGCCGCATACGCTGAATGGGGTGGTATTATGCGGCGCAGACGGAAAAACGGCAGGAGACTGGCACTTGTCATACTGATACTGATAGTAGCGGCTGGTCTTGGTCTGCTGACCATACGCTTTCAGCGCATTTTCATGGAGTACGCCGTCAACGTCTGCGAGGACAGCGCCATCAAGGAGATCAACACCTTGATGGAGGACGAGGTTTTCTCCCATCCGGACGAATTTGCCGAACTTGTGGTGCTTGAGCGCGACAGCGACAACCGCATCACGGCCTTGCGTACGGATATTATCGCAGTCGGAAAGGTGAAGGCGCGTATCGTCAACGGTCTGTTTGACCGGCTGGATTATCTGGAGGAAACGCAGACCGAGGTGCCGCTCGGCACGGTATTTGCGCCCAATTTGTTTACCGGAATGGGCCCGAGGGTGAAGGTCGGTCTTGCGGGGCTTGCTCAGATGGAGGCGCAGTTCGTCAGCGCGTTTACCTCGGCGGGCATCAACCAGACGCGCCACCGGATTCTCATTGAGGTACACGCCGGCTTCCGCATTCTCACGCCGTTTGGCGGGGAAGACCGGGAAATCGTCTCGACATACCCGGTCACGGACACGGTTATCGTCGGCACGGTGCCCGAACGGTACACCTATATCGGCGGCTCCGGCTCTGATCTGCTCGGCGAAATCCGCGATTACGAGGAAAATTCGGATATTTCTCACGAAATCGGAAAATAATACTTCAAAAACTGCTCGTTATTTGGTATACTTAATCTGTGTGAGTATTTGCTCACACCAAAGGAGTTTTATTATGGACGTGCGTGAGCAGATTACCGCTCTGCGGGAGCAGCTGCGGTATCACAACGAAAAATACTATAACGAGGACGCGCCCGAGATCACCGACTATGAGTACGATATGCTGCAGCGTCAGCTTCGCACGCTCGAGGCCGAGCATCCGGAGATGGCGGACGCGAACTCTCCGACCCAGCGGGTCGGCGGCACGGCGAGCAGCCGGTTTGCCAAGGTGACGCACGCCTACCCGCTCGAAAGTCTGCAGGATGTTTTCTCGTTTGACGAGCTGGGCGAGTTCTATTCCCGTGTGGAGAATGCCGTCGGACAGGCGGAGTACGTTGTCGAGTACAAGATTGACGGCCTTTCGGTCGCGCTTGAATATGTGGACGGCGTGTTCGTCCGCGGTGCGACGCGCGGTGACGGTCAGGTGGGCGAGGACGTAACCAAGAACCTCAAAACCATCAAGGACATCCCGAAAAAGCTGGAGAACGCGCCGCCGCATTTGATCGTGCGTGGTGAGGTCTACATGAAAAAGTCCGTGTTCGATGCCCTCAACGCCGAACTGGAGCTGCACGACAAGCCGCTCCTCGCCAATCCGCGCAACGCGGCGGCGGGTTCTCTGCGGCAGAAGGACAGCAAAATTACGCGGGAAAGAAAGCTGTCCATCTTCTGCTTCAACATCCAGAACAGCGACGAGCTGCCGTTGGAAAGCCATGTGCAGGCGCTCGATTACCTCAAGAGCCTCGGTTTCCCGACAAGTCCGCGCTATCCGGTCTACACCGACCCGCAGGACGTGCAGCGCGAGATTGAGAACATGGGCGAGACCCGCGGTGAGCTGGATTTCGACATTGACGGCGCGGTCGTCAAGGTCAATTCCTTCGCGCAGCGCGAAACGCTCGGCTCGACCGCGAAATTTCCTCGGTGGGCGGCGGCGTACAAGTACCCGCCCGAGGTCAAGCAGACCCTGCTCAAGGATATCGTCATCACGGTAGGGCGCACCGGCGTGCTGACGCCGAATGCCGTGCTTGAGCCGGTAAGGCTTGCCGGTACAACGGTTTCGCGCGCAACGCTGCACAACCGCGATTTTATCCGTCAGCTGGACGCCCGCGTGGGCGACATTGTTTCCGTCCGAAAAGCCGGAGAAATCATTCCGGAGATCATCGGCGTGGAAAAGGACCGGCGTCCGCTGGATTCCGTGCCGTATGAGTTCCCGAAGGTCTGTCCGGTGTGCGGCGCTCCGGTCTACGATGACGAGGACGAAGCCGCGATTCGCTGCACGAGCGCGTCCTGTCCGGCACAGCTGCTGCGCAACCTGATGCACTTTGCGTCGCGTGACGCGATGGACATCGACGGCTGCGGCGAGGGCAACCTGCAAAAGCTGATCGACGCCGGACTGGTCAAGTCGGCGGCTGACCTGTACGACCTGACGGTCGAGCAGCTGCTGCCGCTCGGTAAAAAGGTGGACGTCTGGGCGAACAATCTTGTCCGCTCGATTGAAGCCAGCAAGACCCGCGACCTGTCGCGGCTGCTGTTCGCGTTCGGCATTCGGCATGTCGGCCAGAAGGCGGGCCGCATCCTGAGCGACCACTTCGGCTCGCTCGATGCGCTGCTGACTGCGCCGGTTGAGGAGATGACCGAGATACGCGACATCGGACAGACCACCGCGGAGAGCATCGCCGCCTGGCGGGAGCTGCCGCAGTCGCATACGCTGATCGAAAAGCTGCGCGCGCACGGCGTCAACTTCATCGGTGAAAAGACCGCAAAGAGCGACCTGCTCGCCGGAAAGACCATTGTGGCAACCGGCAGCCTGACGCTCTATACCCGCAAGGAGATCAACGATCTGATCGAGTCTCTCGGCGGCAAAGCGGCCGGTTCGGTCTCGAAAAAGACCAGCTATGTCGTCGCAGGCGAGAATGCCGGCAGCAAGCTGCAGAAGGCGGCGGAGTTGGGTGTTCCGGTGCTGACCGAGGAAGAGTTTAAGACGATGATTGAAGAAGGCAGCGGAAACGCTTAAATAAGATATGCCGTAGGGCACCCCGTCCTACGATAGATCATAAAATTAGTATCATAGATTTAAGATAAATAATTAGGAGGCAAACGACATGGCAATTTCCAGAAAAGAAATTGAGCACATCGCGTCCCTGGCACGTCTGGATTCGACCGGCGGCATTTTCGACCGTCTGGCCGATGACATGCAGGGTATCGTCGCAATGGTGGACAAGCTGGCTGAGCTTGATCTGGGCGATATCACCGATGTTATCAACACCGAGCGCAAGAATGCGTTCCACGAGGACGAAGTGATTCAGGAATTCACACCGGATGAGCTGATCGAGCCGAATGCACCGGACTTCCAGTGCGGCGGCGTAGCAGTTCCGCGTGTTGTCGAGTAAGGAGGGGACAGAATCATGGCACTTTACGAAAAAACTGCGTCCGAGCTGTCCGAGCTGCTCGGCAAAAAGGAAATCTCCGCAGTAGAGCTGGCAAAGGACGTTTTTGCCCGCACCAAGGCGGTAGAGGATAAGGTTCAGGGCTACGTTACCGTAGCCGAGGAAGCAGCGCTCGCGCAGGCTGAGGCTGTTGACAAGAAGCGCGCAAGCGGCGATACGCTTTCCGCGCTGGCCGGTATTCCGATTGCAATTAAGGACAACATCTGCACCAAGGGCACGCTGACCACCTGCGCGTCCAAGATGCTGGGCAATTTCAAGCCGCCGTACAATGCAACCGTTATGGAGAAGCTGATTGCTTCCGATGCGGTCATCACCGGCAAGGCCAACATGGACGAGTTCGCAATGGGCTCCTCCTGCGAGAATTCGGCTATGCACCCGACCCACAACCCGCATGGTCTCGACCGTGTACCGGGCGGTTCCTCCGGCGGCTCCGCTGCTGTTGTTGCAGCAGGCGAGGCTCCGCTGGCGCTCGGCTCGGATACCGGCGGCTCTATCCGTCAGCCGGCGTCCTTCTGCGGCGTTGTCGGCATGAAGCCGACCTACGGTGCGGTTTCCCGTTACGGTCTGATCGCATTCGCGTCTTCTCTCGACCAGATCGGCCCGTTCGGCCGCTCCATCGAGGATGCAGCCATGCTGCTCGATGCGGTTACCGGTCACGATCCGCTGCACGATTCCACCTCTGTCAAGACCCCGTTTGAAGGCTCGCTGCGCGCAAACCTGAACGCGGACGTCAAGGGTCTCAAGATCGGTCTGCCGAAGGAGTATTTCGGCGAGGGCATCTCGGATGCCGTTCGCAAGAACGTTATGGCGGCTGCAGAGGCGTACAAGGCACTCGGCGCGGAGGTATTCGAGATCTCTCTGCCGCTCGTTGAGTATGCACTGCCGATCTACTACATCCTCTCTTCCGCAGAGGCTTCCTCCAACCTTGCCCGTTTCGATGGCGTAAAGTACGGCTACCGCACCCCGAATGCAGGCGATGACATCATCGAGCTGTACACCAAGAGCCGTTCCGAGGGCTTCGGCGCCGAGGTTCAGCGCCGCATCATGCTGGGCACCTACGTTCTGTCCTCCGGCTACTACGATGCGTACTACAAGAAGGCTCGTGCCGCACAGCGCAAGATCCGCGAGGAGTTTGCAAACGCATTTGAGAAGTGCGACGTCATCCTGACGCCGGTTGCGCCGACCACCGCTTACGAGATCGGCTCCAAGACCACCAATCCGCTCGAGATGTACGCAGGCGATATCTGCACGGTTTCCGTCAATATCGCCGGTCTGCCAGGTCTGGTTCAGCCGTGCGGTTTTGATGAGAACCACATGCCGGTCGGCATGCAGCTCATCGGTCCGCGCTTCGGCGAGCAGACGCTGCTGAACGCCGGTCTGGCTTTTGAGCAGGCGTCCGGTCTCAAGAACATCATCGCTGCACTGTAAGGGAGGAAGACAAACATGAAATACGAAGCTGTCATCGGTCTGGAAGTGCATGCGGAGCTGTCCACCAAGAGCAAGATCTACTGCTCGTGCTCCACTGGCTTCGGCGCACCGATCAACACCCACACCTGCCCGGTCTGCACCGGTATGCCGGGCGCACTGCCGGTACTCAACAAGCAGGTTGTACACTACGCCGCAAAGATGGGCAAGGCTACCGGCTGCACCATCAATCAGCTGTGCAAGGCTGACCGTAAGAACTATTTTTACCCCGATCTGCCGAAGGCATATCAGATCTCTCAGTTTGATGTGCCGATCTGCGAGAACGGCGAGGTATTCTTCTATGTGGACGGCGTGAAGCACTCCTGCCGTCTCGAGCGCATCCACTTCGAGGAGGATGCGGGCAAGCTGCTGCATGACGAGATTGACGGCACCATCGTTGACTTCAACCGCTGCGGCGTACCGCTGATCGAGATGGTAACCCGTCCCGACCTGCATTCCTCTGCCGAGGCGAAGGAATTCCTTGAAATGATCAAGACCACCCTGTCCTACCTCGACATCTGCGACTGCAAGATGGAGGAAGGCTCCATCCGTTGCGACGTAAACGTTTCCATCCGTCCGGAAGGCTCCACCGAGCTGGGCACCCGCGTTGAGATGAAGAACATCAACACCTTCTCCGGTGCGGTCCGTGCGATCGATTACGAGATTGCACGCCAGATCGAGGTTGTAGAGAACGGCGGCGAAATCCAGCAGGAGACCCGCCGCTGGGACGACGTTAAGCTGAAGAACACGGTAATGCGTACCAAGGAAGATGCGCAGGACTATCGTTACTTCCCGGATCCGGACCTGATCGCCGTAGAGATCTCCGACGAGTGGCTGCACCAGATTGAGAGCGAGGTTCCGGAGCTGCCGATCACCCGTTACGAGCGTTACCTCAACGAGTACGGCATGACTGCCATGGAGGCGCGTCTGCTGTCTGACAGCTTTGAGAAGGCCGAGCTGCTCGACGCTGCCGCAAAGCAGGTTAAGCCCAAGGCTGCTGCAAACTGGATTCTGTCCGATATCTCCAAGTACCTGAACGACAAGGGCGTAAGCCTCCGCGAGACCAAGATGACCGCAGACAAGCTGGTTGCTCTGGTTAAGCTGATCGAGGCCGGCACCATCTCCGGCAACGCAGGCAAGAAGGTTCTGCCGAGCATGTTCGAGACCGACGAGACCGTTGAGGCTATCGTTGACCGCATGGGTCTCAAGCAGGTATCCGACGAGGGCGCAATTCTGGCCATCGTACAGGACGTTATCGCCAAGAACGAAAAGGCTGTTGCCGACTTCAAGGCAGGCAAGAATGTTACCGGCTTCCTCGTAGGCCAGTGCATGAAGGCTTCCAAGGGTCAGGGCAACCCGCAGATCATCAACAAGCTGATTGCATCCGAGCTGGCAAAGCTGTAATTCAGCTTAAAACCAAATTGATACAAGAGGATACAGAACAGTACTGTTCTGTATCCTTTTTGTGCTTTTTGGGGAGAAATTTGTCGGAGAGAGCGGTTGTATTGGGGAAAAATGTTGTCAATCGACAGATATAGGAGTATAATGCTATTATGTATAAATGGATATGTAGGTATCGACTGGATGAGAAATATAGAAAAGAGTAAAACTGGAATTTGGCAGGTGAAGGAATGCATATAACGGATTGGCTGGAAATACTGGGTGAGCACTTTCCGTTGGTGGTGATCGGCTGCGTTGAGGCACTGCTGGCAGTTGCGCTGCTGTGTGCGGCGCTGCGGAACCGCGGGCAGTGTGCGGATAAAAAAAGGAGCGCACTTCGGCGGGCAGATGAGATTCTGCTGTACAACATGGATCGACAGAGCAATGACGTATGCCTTGTCATGCGTCGGCGCGACCTGCTGCCGCTCTGTGCGGCAGGCGATATGCAGAGCCTGCTCGGTGTGACGTTCGAGCAGCTCCGGCAGGATGTTATGCTGCTTGCGGACGCGCTGGAGGACGGGCAGAACGGCGTTTCTGTCTGGAAGAAATACCGTGCGTGGGACGGAGCGCAGCCGTTCGAGATCGTCCTTCGGACAAAGAACGGCGAGTGGGTGCAGACACAGGGTCTTGACCCGTTTACACAGTCGGCGGCATATTAACGGCTGACCGGCGATGCACCGGCAGCCAACACGGTCGAGGTATCGGTGCAGAACGCTTCGCGCGACGCGGTGTATGCACCGGCTTCGATGGAAAAGGTAACGGACGGTGCCGTGCACGAACGCAGAGACACGCTGCTCAAGGGGCGCGGTCTGTTCGGTACCCGCAATTATACGGTGATCGAGGTTTCGGGTACGCGGCCGTCGTAGCTCATGGTCGCGGAGAGCTGGGTCAGCAGCCCGCAGACCGAGGAGCAGACAGCCTATGCGGAAGCAGAGTCGGTCTATCGCAGCTTTGTGTATGATGCATATACCGCAGCGGACGAGGATTTGCTGCCTATGCTGAACCGTCTGTTCTGGCAGGATTATGATGATGAAAATGACGGCGTTTACAGTGCGCTCAGCCGCATCCGCGAGGTGCTGAAAGCGCAGGTGCGCTACAGCGAGGCTGCCGGAGCCGCACCGAATAATGCGGACCCGATTGCATATTTTCTGACAGACTCGCGGAAGGGCAATGCAGTGCTTTATGCCTCAGCGACCGTGCAGGCGCTGCGGGCACACGGCATTCCCGCACGTTACGCGGAAGGTTACTATCTGCCGATTGCCAAAACGCAGAGCAGCGCGGACGGAACAGCTGCGCTGACCGGTCAGGACGCACATGCATGGGCTGAGGTCTATTTTGACGGTATCGGCTGGCTGCCGGTTGATGCGACGCCGGGTTACTATTTTGACGCGGTTGCGCTGCAGCAGATGGTCAGCCTGCCGGATACGGTGCGCAAAACTGCGGCTATCGACGAAGATCGGTCAGGTGCGGATCAGGTGGTCGAGCCGTCCGGCATCGGTGGTTCCGAGCAGTCCAAGCCGCTGACTGTGGTGAAAAACGTGGCTGCGGTTGGATTCGGTATTGCCGGCATAATTATTGTGCTGTTCACGCTGCTGCTGTGCGCGATGGAGCTGACGCGCATGTTCCTGCTGTGGAATGCGGAACGCAGACGGCGCAGAATGTCGATTGAGGAGCGTGTGCGGCAGTCGCAGAAGCTGATGTTCAAGCTGATTTCCCTCTGGGGAATTGACGCGGCGCTCGGCTGGGAGACCGCAGCGACCGATAAGGCGCTTGCGGACACGCTGCCGTCGGTTAAGCCCGGAGAGTACGAGCGTGTGAACGGTCTGCTTGAGAAAACCATATACGGCGGCATCGCGCTTGAGCCGTTCGAGGAGCGCGCGCTCGATCTGTTCGTGCAGCGGCTTTGGGGAAGAAATGTGAAGAAAAGCTGGAAAATGCGTCTTAAACTGCGGTACGCGTGCTTGTTGGCGGCGAAATAAAAAGAAATCCCGAGGCGATAGGCTTCGGGATTTTTACTATTGCTGTACCTGCGGCAGCAGCAGGCGGAAGGCGCAGAGCAGCAGTTCCTCACGCGTGTGCAGCTGTGCGCTATGCGGAAGAATGCGCTGTCGGATTTCCGGAGAAAGTGCGTAAAAACAGTTGTTAGCCGTTTGATCAATGGACAACAGTGCTGTAAGATTGCAGAAATACTTCATGGAAATTCACCTCGGGATTCAGTATGGACAAGGGGAGAGCAAGCTATACGCAAAAACTTTTGGGAAAAATGAAAAAATGTGTTGACAAAGCGTATCAGGAGAGGTATACTAAATAAGCTGTTGATGAGCGGTTGAGAACAACGAA
>NZ_QUIX01000022.1:0-32660 GCF_003480365.1 Butyricicoccus sp. AM32-19
AGCAGTACGCTGTCTGTGAACTGCGAAAAGGCGGAGAAAGATACGCTGCGATAACCCGACTGCCGTTCCCCTTATTTCGCAGCGGTCACATGTCAGTAATCTGCGCCAGACTATTTAACAAGGGAAAGGTAGGAGTTCAAAGAGGAAGGAAAACCGCAGGTTGTCCTTCCTTTTTGCCCACCGCCGTGGGGACGGCGTCGTCCCCGCTGCGGGGCGCGGCACGTTCCCGCCGTCCGCAGACGGCGAATCCCCCGCTGAGGTTCAGCGGAAAACTTCCCGCCCGTCAGGGGCGAACACGCCTGCGGCAGTTCGAGTGCCCCGCTGGGTCGGTGCAGAAAAGAAGCCGCCCGGAAAGGGCGAACACGCTGACGCAGTTCGTGTGCCCCGGCTTTCCGGTGCTGAAAAAGCTGCCGCCCCGTTCGGGCGAACCCGCCTGCGCGGTTCGTGTGTCCCGCTTGACTTTACGCTCATATCTTACTATACTGAGAAGGCAAAGTATGTTGTCCCAACAACAAAACAGGAGGAAATATGAACCTGTCCATCCTTGCGCGCTGCGGCCTGTTCCGCGGCATTGAAACCGCAGAATTATCCCCGCTTTTGCGCCGTCTGCACGCCTGCACGCGTGAATTTGACAAATTTCAGCCGATTTACCGCGTTGGCGATACCGCGCATGCGCTGTGCATTCTGCTCTCGGGCGGCGTGAATATCGAGCGCTGCGACGCATGGGGCCACAAGATGCTGCTCGATCACATTACGCCCGGTTCGGTATTCGCTGAAACGTACGCCTGCGTCCCCGGCACGCCCATGATGGTCTCCGCGGTGGCGGACGAGCCGTCCGAGGTGCTGTTCCTGCCGAGCGAAATGCTGCTCTCCTCTGCCGCGCAGGACAGCGCGCACAGTGTGCTTTTACGCAATCTTTTGGACGTCACCGCGCAGAAAAACCTGCTTTTGACGCGAAAAATCTTCCACACAAGCCCGAAATCCATGCGCGGCAAGCTGCTGTCGTACCTGTCCGCGCAGGCGGTGCAGCACGGCTCGGACACGTTCGACATTCCGTTTGACCGTCAGCAGCTTGCCGACTACCTCGGCGTGGACCGCAGTGCGCTGTCCGCCGAGCTGAGCCGCATGCAGCGCGACGGACTTATCTCATACAAAAAGAGCCATTTTGTGCTCAATCATTCCCAATCCGATGAATAATCCACCCTGTTAAGGAGGTTTTTATTATGAACTGCAAACCCTATATCCGCGCACATGCGGACGAACTGCTGGAAAGTCTTGCCGCGCTCGTGCGCATACCGAGCGTGGAAGGCGTGCCGGAAGAGCATGCGCCGTTCGGCCGTGAGCCTGCCCGTGCGCTGCACGAAACGCTTGCGCTCTGCGAAAAGCTGGGTTTCCGGACCGGCAATATGGACGACCGCGTCGGCTGGTGCGAGTACGGCGAGGGCGAGGAAATGGTGGCTGTGCTCGGTCATCTGGACGTTGTGCCCGCCGGCGACGGCTGGACCGAGACCGAGCCGTTTTCCGGCGAAATCAAAAACGGCCGTATTTACGGACGCGGCACGATGGACGACAAGGGCCCGATGGTGGCGGCCATCTACGCGCTGGCGGCGCTCAAGGATGCCGGATTTGCCCCCTCCAAGCGCATCCGTCTGCTGTTCGGCACCAACGAGGAAACCGGCTGCGGCGATATGTCGTGGTACGTTTCGCATGGCGGCGAACTGCCGGTGTACGGCTTCACGCCGGACGGCGAATACCCGATCATCAACGGCGAAAAGGGCATTCTCAACGGCACTTACAGCCGAAAGCTGCACCAGACCGGCGATTACCGCCTGACAAAGTTCGAGGGCGGTGCTGCCTCCAACATCTCTCCGGCGTATGCAGCGGCGGAGCTGCAGTGTCCGGCGGACGCGGCTGCCAAAATCTCGGCGGACAAGGTAACCATCACGCCGATCGAGGGCGGCATCCGCGTGGAAGCCGAGGGCATTGCCGTTCACGGCTCGACCCCGGAGCAGGGCGAAAATGCCATCGGACGGCTGGCGCAGGCACTCAATCAACTGCCGCTGACCGGCGAGCTTGGCGACTGCATCGCATTTGTGGCAGAGCGCATCGGCATGGAGGTACACGGCGAGTCCCTCGGCCTCGCCATGCGCGATGAGCTGTCCGGCCCGCTGACGCTCAACCTCGGCGTGGCAAAATTTGAGCAGGAAACGCTGTCGCTCGTTTTCTCGGTGCGCTACCCGGTCACCCTGAAATACGAGCGCGTGTACCCGCGTCTGTTGCGCGGTTTCACGCTCGGCGGCTTTACTGAAACCGAAATGACGCACGCGGCGGCCATTTACATGCCGCCCGAAAGCGAACTCATCCGCAGACTGTCCAAGGTATATGAGGAGCAGACCGGCGAGAAGGCCGAGCTGAAGAGCATCGGCGGCGGCACCTATGCCAAGTCCATGCCGAACCTTGTCGCATTCGGCCCGATCTTCCCCGGCGATGAGGTGCGCGAGCACAAGCCGGACGAGTACATGGAGATCGAGCGCGTGCTGCAGAACGCGGAAATCATCGCGGCGGCAATGTACGAACTGGCAAAGTAAGGAGATTGTATGAGCAGAGAGACAAATATGACCGTCGGCCGTCCGACAAAACTCATTCTCGGACTGGCCGTACCGCTGATTTTGACAAATGTCGGTCAGCAGCTGTACACAGTCGCAGACGCGTCCATCGTCGGGCGCGGTGTCGGTGTGGAGGCGCTGGCCGCACTCGGCGCGACCGACTGGCTGTACTGGCTGGTGCTGTGGACCGTGCAGGCCATGACGCAGGGCTTTTCCGTGCTCGTGTCGCAGACCTTCGGCTCCAACGATAAGAAGGGACTGCGCAAGGCCATCACCATGTCCGTGCTGCTGTGCGCGGCAGTCGGCATCCTGCTGACCGTGGTGTTCGTGTCCTCGGCAGGCTGGCTGCTGCACCTGCTGGACACGCCCGAGAACATCTATGACGGCGCGCACATTTATTTAACCATGATGTATGCAGGCACGCTCATCACGATGGCGTACAACATGGCAGCGGCGATCCTCCGCGCACTCGGAGACGGCAAAAGTCCACTTATTGCCATGTTTACTGCCGGATGTCTGAACATTGTGCTCGATCTGCTGTTCGTTATCCGCTTCGGCTGGGGCATTCCGGGCGCTGCCGCCGCGACACTGCTCGCGCAGCTGTTTGCATTCGCGTACTGCGTCATTGCGCTGCGGAAAATCCCGGCTGCGTCCGTCGAAAAGCCGGACTGGCAGCCGGACAGCAGTGTGATCCGGCGGCTGTGCCACCTTGGTCTGCCGCTTGCGCTGCAGCATTTCGTCATCGTCATCAGCGGCATCATCATGCAGGCGGTTATCAACACCTGCGGCTTTGTGTTCCTCGCGGGCTTCACCGCGACCAACAAGCTGCACGGCCTGATGGACTGCTCCGCGTCCGCGTTCGGCTACGCCGCCTCGACCTACACCGGCCAGAACTGGGGCGCAAACCGGCTTGACCGCGTGCGGATGGGTGTCCGCTCGACGCTTGTGCTGGCGCTCAGCTTTTCCGCGCTGCTGGCGGCGGGCATGATCCTGTTCGGCCGTCACGTTGTCGCCCTGTTCATCTCCGCGGATGCTGCCAACGCCGCCGAGGCGCTGTCGGTCGCGTACGATTATCTGGTCGTCATGAGCACGTTTTTGCTGTCCGCCTATGTGCTGCACACCTACCGCTCGGCTCTGCAGGGCATGGGCTTTACGACCGCGCCCATGCTCTCCGGTCTGACCGAGTTTACAGGCCGTGTGGGTGCATCGCTGCTGCTGACCAAGGTCATCGGCGAGCGCGGTCTGTTCTACACGGACGCGGCCGCGTGGACATTCGCAGCGGTATTCCTTGCGGCATCGTACTATATCCAGCTGCTTATCATCCGAAAAAAAGGTCTGACCTATCAAAACACCAAGTAACAAAAAGAGGCTGTAAGAGATGCTTACAGCCTCTTTTTCGCTTATTCGCCGTAGATTCCGGCGCGGTCGTTGATAACCAGTGTGCGGAGCAGCTCTTCGGTCAGGTCGAGCTTTCCGTGCTCATCGCCAAGCAGCCAGCCCTTGCGCGTCAGCTTCTCGACAGTCGGCTTCGCCCACGCGGGAACGGCGGAAACGCTGTTGTACGTCCTGCGGGTGTTCTCGATGATCTTCTTTACCTCGGCTTCGGTCATGTCAGGTTCCTCCTTTTTCTGTAACCCCTGCTTGAATGCTGTCCACGCGGATGCGCTCTCGACGAACGGCGCAGGACAGTTTTTGTGCGTAACATCGTAGTGGCGCACAACATTTTCGAGCGGAATACCGTATTTCGCCATCAGTTCGCGCGTCAGCGCCTGCGCCCGGCGCACGGTCTCGGGCATAAAGTAGAATTTCTCGCCGTTTTTGCGGCTGCACAGCTCAATGCCGATGCTGTTCGCGTTGCGGCAGTACGGGTGGAAATAGACGCCGCGCGTGCCGCAGTGCCATGCGATATCCGCGTCGCGGACCGACTGCCAGACCTCGTTTTCGTCCACAAAGTAGTGCGCTGAGGTCGAAATCTCCGCCCGAGCGAAGTAATCCGCATTATTTTTCGCGGTATCGCCGTCGTTCGCCGTAAAGTGAATCACCAGATAGCGGATATCCTCCTTCCCGCGTGCGGCTCGGCGGTAGTTGCCGCTGTGCGCCTGTTTGAATGCAATGTTCATCATTGCGTCACCTCCTTCAACCCTATGCCGGATGGAGGTGAAAATTGACCGAGAATGGTCAACTTTTTGAAAATTTTCGAGAAATTTTTCTGCACCGATTGTGCAGGGCACTCGAACTGCCGCAGGCGGGTTCGCCCCCCAACGGATCGGTGCAAAAAAAACAGAGGACGCCCAGACCGGGGCAAAAAGCCGCCGTTTGTTAACAGTATATCCCTTGTATTTTCCCGTCTGGCTTGATACAATAGGCTTGTAAGAGAAAGGAGGCGTTTACAATGAAACGCTCAAAAGTTATTATAGCCGTAATTGCGATCATTGCAGTAGTCGCCGCAGCCTGTGTATATGGATATGTCCGCAGCAAGCCCGCCGATGAGCCGGAAAAGCCTGCTGTTACCAAGCCGGAGAACCCGACCACGCCGGACGACAGCAATTCCGGCAAACCGTCCGATTCCAAGACCGATAAACCTGCCGTACAGCCGGAAAACCCCAATCCGAGCGGCACGGAGTCGGTCACGATCTACGTTCCGGATGAACAGGGCGAAACGCTCACACCGACCGGCGCAGACGCGAAGGACGACTCCGACCAGTCGCTCGTGGACGCGCTCATCGCCGCAGGCTCGCTGCCCGAGGGCGTCAAGGTGCAGTCCTCGTCACTCGAGAACGGCACGCTCACGCTCGACATGAATGCCGCCTTCGGCGAGGCGATCCGCGCCTCCGGCACCGCCGGTGAAACGCTCAAGATCTACGCACTGGTCAACACGTTCGCGCAGGCGCGCGGCGCAACCGCAGTGCTCATCACCGTGGACGGCAAGGTGCTCGAAAGCGGACACGAGATCTACGATTACGCGATCGAACCGAACAACTGACCGGCAAAAGAAAAGCTCCGAAACGCCTGTTTCGGAGCTTTTTCTTACTTATTCATCATTTTCAGGAACTTTTCCTTGATATGCGCGGCAGCCGCGCACGGATCGTCCGCCTTCATGACGGCAGAGACCACGGCGATGCCCTTGATGGGGCTGTCAGCCAGCACGTCCATGTTATCCGCGTTCAGGCCGCCGATGGCAACCACCGGAATCGGGACCGCGCGGCACACATCGTTCAGCACGGAGACCGGCGTAACCTTGGTGGTAACGTGGGTAGTCGTCGGGTAAATGGCGCCGGTGCCAAGGTAATCCGCGCCGTCATTGTACGCGGCAACGGCTGCTTCGACCGTCTTGGCGGTCGCGCCGACGATCTTATCCGGGCCGAGCAGCTTGCGGCACACGGCAACCGGCAGGTCGCTCGCGCCGACGTGCACGCCGGCTGCATCGCAGGCAATGGCAACGTCCACGCGGTCGTCGATGATGAGCGGCACGCTGTAGCGGTCGGTGACGGACTTGACCTGCTGCGCCAACTCAAGGTAGCTGCGTCCGCCGGTGTCCTTCTCGCGGAGCTGAATGAGCGTTGCACCGCCCTTGCAGGCTTCGTCCACCGCGTGAAGCAGGGTCTCGGTCGTGTGGTAGGTACTGTCCGTAATGACATACAATGTAGGATCAAACTGCATGATGATACTCCTTTTTTAACTTATTGTGCCGTTTCGCATTCTTTTACCGTCTTGCGAATGAAAAACAGGCTGATAACATCAACAACGTAAATAAACTGGGAAATGACCTGCAGGACTGCAGTTCCCGTGCCGATTGCACCCTGCTTGCACGCGTGCAGGATGAGCGCAATGCAGTAGCCGGACGAGGCCATCATGGCAAACCAGGCAACCAGCATTTGTAAGAGCACGACCGGCAGCGTCATCGGGAAAATCAGCGTAAACATGCCGTAAATCATGCCGAAAAAGAAATTCAGCAGGAACATTGGAATCGCGATGCACTTCATTGCAATGATGCAGCGCCACAGCGTCTGCCGCACCGCCGGGTCGGACAGCCGCCTGTACATCACAGCAGCGCAAATCAGATTGCAGATTGCCAACGGCCCAATAAGCAGCCAGAACAGGAATAATCCCATCTGAAATATGTCCTTATCCGTTCCTTGCGCCACAAAAGCGCACAGAAATTCGCCTGCATACGACAGCGCCAGACCGACAAAGCAAACGATTTCACAGATGCTGAAAAACCTTGCGGCCTTCATCCCCTCTCCCCTTTCACCGCATGTTAATTTTCATCAATTTATTTTCACGATAAGCAAATTCTGCTCTTCCCCGAGTTCACCGAGCGCGGTGCCGTCCGGCTGAAACGCCATGCTGTGCCCGATGAACTGCCCGAGTGCGGTCTGGTCTGCACCGAGCACTGTCAGACCGTTCTCGATGGCTCGCGCGCACAGCAGGGTGCGCCAGTGCAGCAGCTTGTTCTCGCCCTGCACCCAGCCCGCCGGAACGAACAGCGTCTCGGCACCGCGCGCCTTCTGCTCGGCGGCAAGCGCCGGAAACCGAAGCTCGAAGCAGGTAATGATGCCCAGTTTTCCGACAGGTGTCTCGATGGGTGAAAACGGCTTGTCCCCTGCCCGGCACTCATCGGATTCCCGATAGCCGAAGGCATCGTACAAACGGTTCTTGCGGTACGTTCCGCGCAGGCGACCGCGGTCATCAAGAACCGAAATCGTGTTGTACGGCAGACCGTCCGTGCGCTCGTACATGCCTGCGGCAATCCACAGGCCGTATCTCCGGCAAAGCTCGCCGAGCGCAATAATGAACGCGCCGTCACACGGCTCTGCGGCCTCGATATTTTTCGACCGTGCGTTCACTTTTGCGTAATACATGCTGTATTCCGGCAAAAACAGCATTTTCGCTCTATTTTTCGCTGCCGTTTGTGCAAGGTGTTCTATTTCCCTGAGATTGGCAGTTTTGTCCTCCCCGGCGCCGAACTGCCCGATGGCAACCGTGCTCACGCCTCTCTCCAGCCCTTGCAGACGTCCACCCATGCCTTGAAACCGGAGAATTTCTCCAGTTCTGGGATGGTGACCTCGATGGCTGAGTTGGACGAGCCGCACGCCGGGAATACCGTCTCGAACCGTCGGAGCGATTCATCGAGATAGACCGTTACGCCGTCGTTCACGCCGAACGGGCACACGCCGCCGACCGCATGGCCGATCTCCGGCTCAACCTCCTCAAACGCGAGCATCCGCGCCTTGCAGCCGAACCGCGCCTTGTACTTCGGGTTGTCGATCTTGGTGTCACCTGCCGCAACGATGAGGATCACGCCGTCATTCGTGCGGAACGACAGCGTTTTTGCGATGCGTGCCGGTTCGCAGTGGGCAGCTTCGGCGGCCAGCTCCACGGTCGCGCTGGACACCGGGAATTCGATCACGCGATCCTCTGCACCGAACTGACGCAGATACGCTTTTGCTTTTTCGATGGACATGGGTCTCAATCTCCTTCTGTCTGCTGCGGGATATCGTCGATCATGCTTTCGCACAGCCGACGTAAATAATTTGCAATTTCGCTGAGCGCAAGGCATGTGCACAGCCGCTCCTCCGGGTCATCCGGCGTCTCGGGCAACTGGGAGGTCAGCAGCGGCGGAATAGCTTCGCGCATGCGCTTCTTGTCCGCGAGCAGATGCTCGTAGCACGCCGCAAAGTCCACATCGTCCCGACCGGTCAATGCCTTCACATCGTTTAAGCGCAGCGTCTGCTTCAAATGGTACACGCAGAGCAGCTGCATGATCTGCTGGCGCGTGTATTTTTTGCCCTTCACCGGCGTCATAAGCCCTTCCTTGACGTAGTTGTTGACCATGGTTTTTGTCAGCAGCTTATCCTCCGGCGTGCGCTTGCTGCCCGATAAGCACTGATCGAACAGCGTCAGCACCTGATCCATATACAGGTCAAGCTGCGGCACCTCGTCGGGCATGATATCGCGGTCGGCAAAGACCGCTTCTATGGTTTTCTCCAGCCGCGGCATGGCGTTCACCTCATCTTTTTACAAATTTTTAACAAATACAATGCCGAACGGAAACACGCAATTTTCCGTCTGTCCGTGCGGCCTGCAATGCTATTATTATAAGCCTTTTACGCGCTTCACGCAAGAGTTATGCCGCTCGACAAATCCACTGTAATATGGTATACTGAACGCACAATAAGCGGTAGGAGGCTTACATATGAAAAAATTCTGGCAACGCCTGGTCCTTTTCGGACTGACAGGTGCATTTTTTGTATCCTGCATTAGCTGCAGCGCGGCAAATACTGCCTCGAAGGTTCCGATTCTGATGTACCACAACCTGACGAACGACCCGTCCGCCGTGACGAGTATGACCATCACCGGCGAGCGGTTTCAGGAGGACATGGAATATCTGGAATACAACGGCTACACGCCGCTGCTCTCGGCGGATTTGATCGACATCCGAGCCGGAAAGGAAGCCATGCCCGAGCGGCCGGTCATGATCACCTTTGACGACGGTTATCGCTCCAATTACGATATTGCGTACCCGATTCTGCAGAAAACCGGCATGAAAGCCGTCATTGCACTGATCGGCAAAAGCATCCGCGCAAACGACAACACGGAAGTGAACCGCTTTTTCCTCAAGTGGGATGAGGCAGCCGAAATGGCTGACAGCGGTCTGGTGGAGCTGGCCTCTCACACCTACAACCTGCACAACCCGCAGTACGGCGGACTGACCGCACCGGACGGCATCAACGGCATTCAGCGGCTGAAGGGCGAGTCGCAGGCGGCGTATAACAAGCGCGTCGGCGAGGACCTCAAGCAGAGCATCGACCTCATCACGCAAAATACCAACCAGAAAAACGTGCTGTTTTTCGCATATCCGTTCGGCGCGCGCGATGCGTGGATGCAGCCGCTGCTGCAGAAAAACGGTATCCAGGTCAGCGTACTGACCAACACCGGAACGGCGTCTATCCGGCGCGGATTGACCGATCTGCCGCGTTACCGCATCACGATGGACACCAAACTGAGCGATATTCTTCCGGCGAACCCGAACGCCTCGCACGATATTACCGTGCGGGCGCACATGCCGACCATGATCAAGAATGAAAAAATCCGGCAGGAAGTCGCCCGGCACCTTCCCGCGCAGGAGAGAACCATAAAAATCCCGAAATCGTATACCTGATTGCCCAAGCACTGTCTTTGATTAACAAAGACGGTGCTTGAGACTGTCGAAAAACTTTGTTTTCCGAACAGCCTCTCGCTCGAAACCACGCTTTCGAGCGAATCTCGAAGAAAAACCGCGTCCTGCGGACACATTTTTTCTTCCCTTGTATAAATTCCGAGATACATGCTCCCGGAATTTATGAATTTGCAAAGCAAATTCGATTGAATGCGTGCTGCCGCACGAAGCATAAAAATCGAATATTGCTTTTTCGACAAGCTGAAGCACTGTCTTTGATTAACAAAGACGGTGCTTTTTTATGGTGACAATTTGGAGAAAGCACTTGCAATTTTCGGAAAATGTGGTATCATAACAGATGTGATATAGTTTTTAACTCTACATAGCAAAAGGAGGAGTTTGTATGCCTCGTGCATTTCTCAAGGCCCGCGAGCCGTTTTCCAGTTACTCCCATTTCATCGGTGCGGTGCTCAGCGGCGCCGGACTGTTCGTGCTGCTCGTGCGGCTGCTGTTCGATTCGTCCGTCACCGGCTCGCTGGCGGCGGCGGCCGTGGTGTTCTGCCTGTCGCTGATTGCGCTGTACTCCGCAAGCAGCGTATACCATTTCTCCGGCCGCGGCGAAGCCGTCCTGCGGCGGCTGAAAAAGCTCGACCACAGCATGATCTATGTGCTGATCGCGGGCAGCTATACGCCGATTATTCTCAAATTCATGCCTGCGCCGCGCAGCTATGTCTTTCTCGGCGTGATCTGGCTGATTGCGCTGACCGGCATTGCCATCAAGCTGCTGTGGATTGACGCGCCGCGTCTCATCGGCACCGCGCTGTACCTCGCGCTCGGCTGGGCGATTGCGTTTGATTTCGGGGTTGTGCTGTCCATGCCCGCGCCTGCCATTGCCCTGCTGGCTGCCGGAGGTCTGTCGTATACGGTCGGCGGCGTGATCTATATCGCCAAAAAGCCGAATTTAGGAAAAATGATCGGGTTTCATGAGCTGTTTCATCTGTTCGTAATCGTCGGCAGCGCTTGTCATTATCTGATGGTGTTTCTTTATGTACTATAACAAACGAGCCGTGAATCTTCATGTGATTCACGGCTCGTTTTTGTTTTCATCCGCACCCGGCAAACCATTTTTATTACTGCTATGGCGGAATACTCCATAATTCGGATGCTTTATCCACGGATGATCCGGCTCTGTAACATAATTATTCCGTATATATTCTTCTAACTCCGTTCGATCCATACTGCCATCTCCATTCCCCCGGTTTATATTAAGGCAACACCGCACAATTAAAGCGGCGGCTCCTTGTGCAGGCTCCGGTCGCACTGCCGCGGCGCTTTGCGGAAATTTTGTGCTCTGACTTTGTTGCAGTTTCACGGTAATACATCAAGTATTACCGCAAAACTGTGCCTCGTCAGTACGCAAAATTTACTCGCAAATCACTCTTGTTCAATTATGCGGTATTGCCTTAAAATATCATACTCTCCGTATCGCCTGCAACCTTTTCAAAATCTCCTCCCATATATTATTCAAAAAAGTACTTCTTACCGATTGACAAAAATATGAATTTACAATATACTCTTAATTAAGAAGTAATACTAATAAAGGAGGTGCATTTTATGCAGACCAGAAACACCATTCAGCGTCAGATTGTATTGCAGGCAGTGAATCAGCTGCACAACCACCCTACCGCAGATGCGATTTATGCCTTTATCGCGGCGCAGCACCCGACCATCAGCAAGGCCACGGTTTACCGCAATCTGAACCAGCTGGCAGCTCAGGGCGAGATTTTGCGCGTGCCTGTGCCTACCGGTGCCGATCACTTTGATTTCAACATCAAGCCGCATTATCATGTGCGGTGCACCAAGTGCGGCGGCGTTTTTGATGTATTTATGCCGCCTGTCACCGATCTCATCGACCGCGTGGAGGATTCCTCCGGCGTGGAGCTGCATCGGTACGAAATTCTGTTCGAGGGTATTTGCAGCGCTTGCAGGAAAGACTAAAAGAGCAGTCAGAACGGTCTGACCGTCAAAAGAGACAGGAAGAATAGGAAAAACGGAGAAAGGATAACTATTATGGCAGAACTCAAGGGCACCCGCACCGAAGCAAACCTGCAGACCGCATTTGCAGGCGAATCCATGGCACGCAACAAGTACACGTTCTTTGCCTCCAAGGCGAAAAAGGACGGCTATGTGCAGATTGCGAAAATCTTCGAGGAGACCGCTGCAAACGAGAAGGAGCACGCGAAAATCTGGTTCAAGCTGCTCAACGGCGGCATTGATGACACCGCAGCCAACCTCAAGGCTGCCGCAGAGGGCGAAAACTACGAGTGGACCGACATGTACGCTACCTTCGCCAAAGAGGCGCGTGAGGAGGGCTTCGACCACATCGCGGATCTGTTTGAGATGGTTGGCGCGATCGAAAAGGAGCACGAGGAACGCTACCGCAGGCTGCTCAGGAATGTCGAGGATAAGCTGGTCTTTTCCCGCGACGGCGACTGCGTATGGCAGTGCTCCAACTGCGGACATATCGTTGTCGGCAGACAGGCGCCGGAGGTCTGCCCGGTTTGTGCACATCCTAAAGCCTACTTTGAACTCAAGGCTGACAATTACTAATTGAAAATGGAGAATGGAGAATGAACCTTTTGATTTACCATTCTCCATTTTTATTTACGAATGTGCAAACGAGTTGGGAAACGGTGGGATGAGGTCATCCCGCCCTACGATAACATGAACAATCAACGCAAAATATTACACCATAATCAATATGAAACGAGGGAGAAACAACCGTTTCCCCCTCATTTTTGTTTAGTTTGCGGAGCGTACCGCGTCCTTCATGCTCTTGACGTACGCCTTGACGTGCGGCACGCACTCCATACCCATGAGAGCGGCGGCGGTCGCGGTCGCAACACCGTGCTGACCGGCGCCGGTCTCTGCGATCAGACGGGTCTTGCCCATCTTTTTCGCCAGCAGCGCCTGACCGAGCACGTTGTTGATCTTATGGGCGCCCGTGTGGTTGAGATCCTCGCGTTTGAGGTAGATCTTTGCACCGCCGAGGTCATTCGTCATGTGCTCCGCAAAGTACAGGCGCAACGGACGGCCTGCGTAGTTGTTCAGCAGCTCGGTCAGCTCTGCGTTGAATGCCGGATCGTTCTTATAGTGGTTGTAGGCTTCCTCCAGCTCGATAACCGCGTTCATCAGCGTTTCCGGCATGTACTGACCGCCGTGTACGCCAAAACGTCCCTTGCTCATTGGTTTGCTCCTTTCACGAGCGCCGACACGCGGCGCATCTTGTCCATATCCTTTACACCGTCCGTTTCGATGCCGCTGGACAGGTCGAGCGCGTAAGCGACGGTCTGTGCGGCTCTTTGGACGTTGGTTTCATTCAGCCCGCCCGCGAGAAAATACGGGTGGTTTACCTCGCCTATCAGCGACCAGTCGAACGTCTTGCCGCTGCCGCCGTAGGCGTGCTTTACATAGGTATCCAGCAGCAGATAATCCACCGGCAGGGTGTCCGCCTGCTCAATGTCGCGGTGGGTTTCCACGCGGACGGCGTAGACGATGGGCGCGTTCGTCAGCTTCCTCAGCCTGTTTATATAATGTAAGCTCTCGCCGCCGTGCAGCTGGATAATGTCGATAACCTCATCGCGCACGAGCGCGGCAATATGCTCCGGTTCGTCGTTCACGAACACGCCGACCGTCTTAATCTCCGGGGCGAGGTGCTCCTTGAGCCGCGCCGCGTCTAAATCCGATACATGCCGGCGGCTCTCCGCGAACACAAAGCCGATGAAATCGGGTTTTACTTCGTTCGCAGCCTCTATATCCGCTTTACGGGTCAGTCCGCAGAATTTCAGCTTCACTTTGCGGCCTCCCGGAGTGCGTCAAGCGCCTGTTTCTTGTCTGCGGCACGCATGAGGTACTCGCCTACCAGAACCGCGTCTGCGCCCGACTGGGACGAAACCGACCGGTTGCCGTGCTTTGCAACCGGCACACCGCCTGCCGCCGCCACGAATGCGGCGGTCGTGGAGATGTTGAACGAGCCGACCTCGTCACCGCCGGTGCCGACACTGTCCATGACCGCGCCCTTCGGCTCAATGTGCGCGCCCTTTTCGCGCATGACCTCGGCGCAGGCGGTAATCTCGGTGATGGTTTCGCCCTTCATGCGGAGCGCCGTCAGCAGGGTTGCCATTTCGATGTCGGTCGCGGTGCCGTCCATCATTTCCTCCATTGTTGCACGAGCGATGGTGTAGTCCAAATCACGACCGTTGATCGCTTCGTGAATTGCAAGCTGAATCATTATATATCGACCTTTCTATTACATCTATTATATCATTACTAATTGATATCTTCTCCGTAGGGCAGCCCGCCCTACGGTTCTGGTCAAACTTTACATAGACAGAAAGTTTTTCATAATGGTTGTTCCCTGCGGTGTAAGAATGGATTCCGGATGAAACTGCACACCGTAAATCGGCATGATCTTATGCCGCACAGCCATGATCTCTCCTCTTTCATCGCGGGAGATGACTTTCAAACACTCCGGCAGACTGTCCGGTGCGGCGACCAGAGAATGATAGCGCGCTGCCATCGTTTTCTTTGCCAGACCCTTGAACAGCGGCTCGTCGGTATCCACCTCGACGATGCTCTGCTTGCCGTGCATAAGCTGCTGCGCGTGCTCAATTTTGCCGCCGAACGCTTCGCAGATGGCCTGATGACCGAGGCACACGCCAAGGATCGGGATGCTGCCGCCGAGCCTGCTTACCACTTCCTCGCAGATGCCCACGTCCTTCGGATAGCCGGGCCCCGGAGAAAGAATGATGTGCGAGGGATTCAGTCCCTCGATTTCGCTGACGGTGAGCGCGTCATTGCGGACAACGCGCATATCCGGCTGGATGGCCGCCGCCTGCTGAAACAGGTTATAGGAAAAAGAATCGTAATTGTCGATCAGGAGAATCATTATCCGTCTACCTCCGATGCACGCTCGATGGCGTTCATAACTGCCTTTGCCTTGTTTGCGCTTTCCATATACTCGTTATACGGCACGGAATCCGCAACGATGCCGCCGCCCGCCTGCACGGTCACGATGCCGTTCTTCTTGGCAGCCATGCGGATGGCGATGCAGGTATCCATATTGCCGGTGAAATCCAGATAGCCGAGTGCGCCGCCGTATACGCTGCGCGGCTCGCTCTCCTGCTCCTCGATGATCTCGCACGCGCGGATCTTGGGTGCGCCGGACAGGGTACCCGCCGGGAGCACCGCTTCGATGGCGTCGCAGGCGTCGTACTTTTCATCAATGTCGCCCTCGACCTGCGAGCAGATGTGCATGATTTTAGAATACCGGTGTATCATCATGTAATCGGTGACTTCCACCGTGCCGATCTTGGATACTCTGCCGAGATCGTTGCGGCCCAGATCGACCAGCATATTGTGCTCGGAAAGCTCCTTCTCATCGGCAAGCAGCTCGTTCTCGAGCGCCTTATCCTCCTCCGGCGTTTTGCCGCGCGGACGCGAGCCCGCAACCGGAAAGATGGTCAGGCGGCCGTTATCCAGTCGCACGAGCGTTTCCGGAGAGGAACACATGATCTCGTCTCCGTCGATGGAGAGGAACACCATGTACGGCGAGGGGTTGGTGGTGCGGAGCACGCGGTACGCCGAAAGCAGGCTGTCCTGATACGGACTGGAGAACTGCCGCGACTGCACGGCCTGAAAGATATCGCCGTCAAAGATGTACTCGCGGGTTTTCTCCACGATGCCGGCGTACTGCGCCTCGGTGACGTTGCAGGTGAAGCTCGGCCTGCCGGTTGCCTTGAGCGGCGGAAGCGGGGTCTGGTCGTTGATCAGCGCCGCCATACCCTCGAGCGCCGCACACGCCTTGCCGTAATTCTCCATCACGCTGTCGGTCTTCATGTTGACCACGAGCACGATCTTCTGCTTGAGGTGGTCATAGGCGATGACCTTGTCGAACAGCATCAGGTCGAAATCGTCCCATGCGCCGCGCTTGATTTTGAGCGTCGGCTCCGCGTAGCCGAGCATCGCATACGCGAAGTAGCCGACGAAACCGCCCGTGAACGGCGGCTGACCCTCAAGCCGCGGTGCGCGGTACTCGCTGAGCACCTCGCGGAGCACGGTGAGCGGCTTGTCGGTCTTGACCGTCTTGTTGACCGCACCCTCGAGCGTTACCGTGCCGTTTTTGCAGGTCGCACGCAGAATCGGGTCGTAGCCGAGGAAGGAGTAGCGCGCCCATTTTTCGCCGCCCTCCACGCTCTCCAGCAGGAAAAAGCGGTCGGAACGGGTCTGCAGGCGGCGCAGCAGCGAAATCGGCGTTGTCATATCGGCGTAGATCTCGCGGCAGACCGGAATGGTCGTATATTCCTCCGCGAGCTTCAAAATCTCGTCACAGCTTGGGGTAATCATTGTGTTTTCCTCCATTTACAGCAAAACATCGGCGGTAATCATAAACCGTGTTTTATTTCTTGGGTTCGTATCGAGTGTCTGTTCGTTCCGAACAGACACAATAAAAAAGGCTTCTGTCCTATGATACAAACGTATCATGGGACAAAAGCCTGTTACTTCTGCGGTACCACCCAAATTGGCGTACAAAAACGTCCACTCTGTCGTGTGCAAACACACACGCTCCCATGATAACGGCGGGAATCCCGTCAGCCATACTCTCCCTGCGGATTTGAGGCTGCCCTCACAAGTCCATTCAGTAACGTCCTCTGCTGCTCTCCTCACACCACCGGAAAGCTCTCTGGAAGCACGGTCTCGCTCTTACTCACTCTTGTTCTGCGGTTTTGCTTTTTCTGAAATCAGTATATTCCTACGATAAAAATTTGCCAAGTGGATTTTCTGTGTTTTTTCGCAAATTCCACTTTTCCTCTATGTTATTTCGCAATGGGATACGACGGGCACACCGCACCGAGCGGACAGCCCTCGCACTTCGGGCTGCGGGCGGTGCAGTGCTCGCGGCCGAACAGCACCAGCCGGTGGCAGAAATCGGACGACTCCGCCGGGTCGAGCAGCTTTCTCAGGGCGTTCTCCACCTTTACCGGGTCCTTCTCGTTCTTGACAAAGCCCAGCCGGTTGGACAGCCGGATGCAGTGCGTATCGCACACAATGGCCGGCTTGCCGAAAATATCCCCGAGGATGAGGTTGGCGGTCTTGCGGCCGACGCCCGGCAGCTTGAGCAGCTCCTCCATAGTATCCGGCACCCTGCCGCCGTAATTGGCAATCAGCATCATGGCACACGCCTTGAGGTCGCGCGCTTTGGTGCGGAACAGGCCGCAGGTCTTGATGGCCTCGGCAATCTCCTCCTCGGACGCATCCGCGAAGCTCTGCAGGGTCGGAAACTGCTTGAATAATTTTTCTGTCACAATATTGACGCGCGCGTCCGTGCACTGCGCGGAAAGCCGGGTGGCGAACAGCAATTCATAATCGTGTGTATAATGCAGGGCGCAGACCGCCTCGGGATAGACGGTTTTCAGCAGCTCGGTGACGACGGCGGCACGTTCTTTCTTAGTCATTTTGTTATCCTCTCTCCACAAGTTTTCCTACGGTAATTGTAGCATATCGTCGAAAAAAGGGCAACTGTTTGCACAAAAGTGCACAATGTAACAATTTCACTATAAACTGCTAAAGCGGTAACGCAAAAATCAGATGTTTGTCAATAGATTCCATGCGAAAAATGTGGTTAAATTATAATAGTAAATTCTTATCCGGCAGGAGGCTGTATCATGGTTCGTCAAGCAATGGACTTCGTGACAGCGTTCGACCCCGAACTCGGACGTATGATCGAAGCGGAATACAAACGACAGGCGCGCAACATTGAGTTGATCGCCTCGGAAAATATAGTCAGCGAGGCTGTTATGGCGGCAATGGGCAGCGTGCTGACCAACAAGTACGCCGAAGGCTATCCCGGCAAGCGCTACTACGGCGGCTGCGAATGCGTCGATGAGGTGGAAAACCTCGCCATCCACCGCGTGTGCCAGCTGTTCGGCGCGAAATACGCGAACGTGCAGCCGCACTCGGGCGCGCAGGCGAACATGGCGGTCTATCAGGCGCTGTGCAAGCCGGGTGATACCGTGCTCGGCATGAGCCTGGACAACGGCGGCCACCTGACCCACGGTTCGCCGGTCAATCAGTCCGGCCTGCTGTACAACATCGTACCTTACGGCGTGGATGAGAACGGTCTCATTGATTATGATGCGCTCCGCGAGCTGGCAAAAAAGGAACAGCCGAAGATGATCATTGCCGGTGCGTCCGCGTATCCGCGCGCCATCGACTTTGCAAAATTCGCTGAAATCGCACACGAGGTCGGCGCGTACCTGTTCGTTGACATGGCGCACATTGCCGGTCTGGTTGCTGCCGGTCTGCACCAGAGCCCGATCCCCTACGCAGATGTCGTCACCACCACGACGCACAAGACGCTGCGCGGTCCGCGCGGCGGCGTTATCCTGACGAACGATGAGGAGCTGGCGAAGAAATTTGACAAGGCCATCTTCCCCGGCACACAGGGCGGCCCGCTCGAGCATGTCATCGCCGCAAAGGCGGTCTGCTTCGGTGAGGCACTCAGACCCGAGTTCAAGGCATATCAGCAGAATGTTGTCACCAATGCCCGCGTGCTCGCGGACGCACTCCGGAAGCAGGGCTTCGACCTTGTGGCGGGCGGCACGGACAACCACCTGATGCTCATCGACCTGCGAAAGACCGGCGTGACCGGCAAGGAGCTGCAGCGCCGTCTGGACGAGGTGTACATCACCGCCAACAAGAATGCCATCCCGAACGACCCGGAAAGTCCGTTCGTCACCTCGGGCATGCGCATCGGCACGCCCGCTGTCACCACCCGCGGCTTCGGTGCGCCGGAGATGCTCCGCATTGCCGAGTTCATCTGGCAGGCCGCAACCGATTTCGACAACAAGGCAAACGATATCCGCCGAAATGTACGCGATATCTGCGCAAATTTTCCAATTTACTAACAATATTTGCCGACTCCCTACTGTTGGAGTCGGCTTTTTTGTTGGCTTTGTTCGGTTTGCATAATGCAAAATTACCTGTCAGAAACAGTCGAGCAGATAAAGTTTTTGTAAGGTTTGAACAAAATGCTTGCCTTTTTCCGTCAGTATGCTATACTTAGATACGAGAGGGAGAGCAAATCCCGCCAAATGGCTTGGAGGAAATAACAAAAGGGGAAATGCAGTAATGGGAATTAAACTGAAACTGACCGGTCTCCGGCGATTTGTCCGAACCGAAGCTGAGATTGCGGACTACACCGCGCAGGTCGCGGCAGCGCAGGACACGCTCGTGAACGGCACCGGCGCCGGAAACGATTTTCTTGGCTGGCTGAATCTGCCGGTGGATTATGACCGGGACGAGTTTGCGCGCATCAAGCAGGCGGCAAAGAAGATTCAGCAGACCTGCGATGTGCTGATCGTCATCGGCATCGGCGGCTCGTATTTAGGGGCACGGGCAGCCATCGAGTTCGTAAACGGTCAGTTCTACAATCAGGTCCGCCCGGAGGGCATTCCGGAGGTGTACTTTGCCGGCAACAACATTTCGTCGTCCTACTTAAACGACATTATCAAGATGATCGGTGACCGCGACTTCTGCATCAACATCATCTCGAAGTCGGGCACGACCACCGAGCCTGCCATCGCCTTCCGCGAGCTGAAAAAGCTGTGCGAAAGCAAATACGGCAAGGAGGGGGCGCGCGAGCGCATTTTCGCCACGACGGATAAGGAGCGCGGCGCGCTCAAAAAGCTGGCGGATGACGAGGGCTACGAGACCTTTATTGTGCCGGATAACATCGGCGGCCGTTTCTCGGTGCTCACGCCGGTCGGTCTGCTGCCGATGGCTGCAGCCGGTCTGGACATTGACGCGGTGATGGCGGGCGCTGCCGCCGCCCGCGAGGAATATTCTCAAGGCTCCTTGCACGACTGCGCGCGCTATGCGGCACTGCGCAATCTGCTGCTGTTCAAGGGCAAATCCATGGAGATCATGGTAAATTACGAGCCGTCGCTCGTCATGCTCGGCGAATGGCTCAAGCAGCTGTTCGATGAGTCCGAGGGCAAGGACCATAAGGGTCTGTTCGTCACCTCAGCGAATTTCTCCACCGACCTGCATTCCATCGGTCAATTCATTCAGGACGGCTCGCGCATCATGTTCGAGACCGTGCTGTGGGTCAAGGAGCCGCGCTCCGAGATTACCATCGAGCATACCGAAGAGGACATCGACGGCCTGAATTATCTGGCAGGTCAGACCGTGCAGCACGTCAACCAGAAGGCGTACGAGGGCACGCTGATCGCCCACATGGACGGCGGCACGCCGAATATCATCCTCGAGATCGACCGCACGGATGCATGGCATTTCGGCTATCTGGTCTACTTCTTTGAGAAGGCCTGCGGCATTTCGGGTTACCTGCTCGGCGTAAATCCGTTTAATCAGCCGGGTGTTGAGGATTATAAAAAGAATATGTTTGCACTTCTGGGCAGATCGGGTTTCGAGGAGCGGAGAAAGTACCTTGAGGCTCGTGTCAAGCTGGAAGACTGATCGTCCCTTTTCCCCTTTGTGTTGATGGGGTATAACTCCGGTGATTTCACTAAATCACGCACATAACCGATACTGGATACCAAAAAAGATGCCGAAGGCAGCTTCGGCATCTTTTCATGCCTCGAAAGAAGCACAAAAATATTGTATGATACAAAAGAATTCTCTCTTTTCAGAATTGTGTACTTATGGGAAATGAGCTTATAAATATACATTGCAAACAGCAGACATCTATTTTATAATCAAATATAAAAATCGGAACTTGAGGTGATGAAACTATGGCTGAAATACAAATTGCATGGTTAGAATTGATGACAGTTGGAGGTCTTGGTGTAATATTAGTTCTACTAGGAGTTATTTTCAATATCATTGTAAAAAGACAGAATAAATTGTGTACAAAAAAGACAGACGGTATTGTTAAACAATATGGGTTTCCTGGAAATGGAAGAGTGTACCCAATCGTTGAGTACTTTGTGAATGGAACTTGTTATAAAGCAAAGAAAAAATTTCGAGGAATTATAACAACGCAACTATCAGGAGTACCTGTACCGATGAAATCAGAAGTCTATGAAGATGAAAAAGGATGGCTACATGTAAAAACTGGAGCTATTGCAAATTTGCGTCAATTTGCGGAGCAGTTGTGGCCTATCAACAGTAAGATGACAGTTTATTATAATCCAAACAATCCTAAAAAGTGCTATGTTGATAGACCAATTTCAAAAAGTTTTACTTCCATGATGTTTATCATAATGGGGACAGTAACAATACTCTCGAGTGTACTGGTATTCTTTTTGATGCAGTTATAAATTGCAAAAGATAATTGCTAATCAGACAACTTCCAGTTTGTTGAACTGAATAGCATATTCTGACCGATAGGAGCAAGGTTAAAACCCATCTTGCTCCTTTTCCAATGCTTAAAGTTCCGTCCAATCGACGGAGGCATTGGCGGATAGGCTTATATCAACACAAAAGGTAAAAGGGAGGACTGATCCCTTTGCTGTATTCAAGGAGAGAGCGCTGTGCTCTCTCCTTTTGATTTTGCGCGTATGCCAAATCTCCACGCTCATTCTCCATTCTCAATTACTCCACCCCTGCGTAAATCCAGCCATTCCGGGCAAAATAAATGCGGTGATGAAAATGAAACTGCAAACTCCCGCAGTCTTTGCGCTGGGCGCGGCCGGCTACGCCGCGCTTGAGCTTCTCTGGCGCGGACGCACCCACTGGACGATGGCGCTGACCGGCGGTGCGGTTCTGGTCGGTCTGCGGCAGCTGCGGCGGCGCGTACACGAGGAAAACCCGCTCTCCCGCTGCCTGTGCGGCGCGGCGTGCATCACGGCCGCGGAATATGTGGTCGGCTGTACGGTCAACCGGCATTTCCGGCTGCGCGTGTGGGATTACTCGCATGAATTCGGCAACGTTCAAGGACAGATCTGCCCGAAATACGCCGTGCTGTGGACGCTGCTCGCCGCGCCGATCATGCTGCCGAAATAAGGCGAAAATGTATGCCTCTCCCCTTGCAATACGGTTTTCAATGGCTTATAATAGTGGTAAACTATGCAGAAAAGGAGACACACCATGCTGATCGCAGTCAATGCAGGAAACAGCCGCGTTTTGCTCGGCGGCTATGAGGAGGACGGACAGGTTTTTTCTGCCTCCATCGCAACCGAGCCTAAGCTGACGCGCGACGACTACGCCTGCAAGCTGCAGCAGGTGCTTTTGCTGTACGGCGTGAACGTGCGCCGCATCCACGGCGGTATTGTCAGCTCGGTCGTTCCGAGCATGGTCGGCGTGCTCGAGGGTGCGCTGCGTCTGCTCGGCATCCGCGATGTCATCGAGGTATCGAGCGGCGTCAAGACCGGACTCAACATCCGCTCCGAGCAGCCGCGGCAGGTCGGCTCGGACCGCGTAGCCGCTGCGGTGGCCGCCCGTGCCAAGGGAAAGCTGCCGTGCGTGGCGGTTACGCTCGGCACCGCGACCACGTTCACCGCGCTCGACGGGTCCGGTGCGCTGGTCGGCTCAGCCATCACGGCGGGCGTGCAGCTGAGTCTGCTCGCGCTCCGCGAGCAGGCAGCGCAGCTTCCGGCGGTCGCCATCGACGCCAAGGACGAGGGCATTCTCGCCCGGAACACGGTCGATGCCATGCGCGTCGGCGCGGTTTACGGTGCGGCGTCGCTCGTGGACGGTATGGTCGAACGCTTTGCGGAAGCACTCGGCGAAACGCCCTATGTGGTGCTCACCGGAGAGCTTGCGCCGCTCGTCACTCCCTATCTGCGTATCCCGTTCGAGTACGATGAAAGCCTTGTGCTCGATGGTCTGCACCTGATTTGGAAGAAAAATCGGGGTTGAAAGAGATTTGGCAGCGAATTTCTATCGCTGACCACCACAATTTTTGTATTGCGCTGTACCTGTCAAAGCAGGACGGCAGCAGGAGGAATTACAAATGAATAACAAAACTACCAATGTACGGTATCTCGCGCAGCTGGCGCTGCTGGCGGCGATCGAGGTCGTGATGAAGCTGATGGGTCTGGGCAGCGTGCCGGTCGGCCCGCTGTACATGTCGTTCCTGACCGTGCCGATCGCTGTCGGCGCGATGACCATGGGCCCGACCGCCGGTGCGATTCTCGGCGGCGTATTCGGCTGTGTCAGCTTTAAGGATGCGCTTGCAGGCGGCGGTATGACCGGCATGTTCTTCCAGATCAGCCCGATCAACACCTTCGTTCTGTGCGTTGTCATGCGCGTGCTGATGGGCTGGTGTGTCGGCCTGCTGTTCCGCGTGCTGCGCCGCATGGACCGCAAGAAAAGCTGGAGCTATTTCGTCGGTGCGATGTCCGCGCCGTTGCTGAATACCATTTTCTTCATGGGTTACATCGTTCTGGTGTTCTACAAGACCGACTACATTCAGGAGCGCGTTGCCTCTCTCGGCGTGGCTAACCCGCTGTCCTTCGTGGTTGCACTGGTCGGCGTGCAGGGTCTGATCGAAATTATCGTCGGCTGTGCGGTCGGCGGCGTGCTCGCCCGTGCGGTAGCATCGTTCCTCGGTCATCGTGCACCTGCAAAAGCAGAATAAATGATTGCTAATTGCGGCAGTTTCTCTCATTTTTCGCAGAGAAACTGCCGTTTTGCGTTCCCGGAAAACCTTTCCGCGCCCAGAGAATTTCCGTGCCGCCAAATGTCCGGCAGAATAGAAAAGGTTCACAGCGTTGTTTTCATGCTCCGCGCGGCATAGTAATAGCGGAGGTGAAAAAATGCAAAAAAATCACGCAAAACGCACAGCGCTCGCCCTGTTCCTGCTGTTTGTGGTGACAGTTTCCGCGCAGGCGGCAAAAATCGCCGAGGTCATCCCGATCGGGCACACGGTCGGCATCAAAATGCAGGCGGAGGGCGTGCTGATCGTGCAGCTGACCGAGGTACAGGGCGCGGACGGCACGCGCTCCCCTGCGAAGGAGGCGGGCGTGCAGGAGGGCGATGTGCTGTGCCGCGCCGGTGAGACCGCGCTGCACTCGAACGATGATCTGCAGAAGCAGGTCGCGCTCTCGGCGGGACAGCCGATCAAGCTGACGCTTGAGCGCGGAGACGCGGAGAAAAGCGTCACGGTAACGCCGTGCAGGGACAAAACCGGTGCGTACCGCATCGGCGTGCTCGCGCGCGACAGTCTGGCAGGAATCGGCACGCTGACCTACGTTGACCCGCAGACCGGCGCGTTCGGCTCGCTCGGTCACGGCATCTGCGACAGCGAGACCGGCGTGCTGCTGCCGCTGCAGGAGGGCACGATCATTCACTCAACGGTGAGCAGCGTGCAGCGCGGCAAGGCGGGTGAACCGGGTTCGCTGCAGGGCGAATTTTCGACCGAAAAACCGCTCGGAACCGTGGCGCAGAACACAGAAAGCGGCATTTTCGGCACCATGACGGACGATTCGCTGTACAGCGAGCTGCAGTGCGTGCCGGTCGCGTCGGCAGACGAAATCAAAGTCGGTGACGCGGAAATCCTGTCCAACGTGGACGGCGACAGCGTGCAGCGTTATTCTGTCCAGATCGTCAAACTCTATCCGGCGAACGACGAATACGGGCGCAGCATGATGCTCCGCGTGACCGATTCGCAGCTTGCGGAGAAAACCGGCGGCATCGTGCAGGGCATGAGCGGCAGTCCGATTCTGCAGAACGGCAAGCTGATCGGCGCGGTAACGCATGTGCTGGTCGATAATCCGATGGAAGGGTATGGAATTTCGATGGAGAAAATGCTCAAAGCGAGTTAGATTTCATGAGCAATCAGGAATCAGCAGTTCGTAATTTGTGATGGGTTTACCTTGCGTTTGGGCGCACATTGTGCGCCCTTTCTTTTGGGTTAATCGCCACTGTTTTGTTGTCGAAAACCGCAGTTTTGCTTGTATTTTGTCTATTTCCGGGGAATTTTGAAAATATGTAGAAATTGCAAAAGCGGTCGGTCTGACCGGTCGTTTCGGGTAAATCGACAGATTTTGTCGATTTCTGTCTGCAATTTTCCGTCCATATTTTTACAAAAGGTCTTGCAAGTTATGGTAGTATATGGTAATCTATTGCCAAGAAAAAGAGATAAACTTTATCGGAAAGCTGGTTATGACATATGGATGAGAAAATTAGAGTTTTACTTGCAGACGACGACACCGAATTTTGCGCGCGTATGTCGGCGGTGCTGGACAGTGCGGACGATTTTGAGCTGGTCGGCATTGCGGAAAACGGTGAAAAGGCACTTTCCGCAGTCAATGAGCTGCGGCCGGATGTACTTATCATTGAACTGATGCTGCCGGTGATGGACGGCATGAGCGTGCTCAGCCGCCTGCACGAGCAGGACGGACCGCATCCGGCGGTAATGGTATTCTCGGCGTTTGCAAGCCCGCAGATCGGCGCGGAATGCGCGGCGCTCGGCGTGGATCTGTTCCTGCGCAAGCCGATGGAGCCGCAGGCGGTCTGCGAACGGCTTCGCCTGTGGCGGACCGGTCAGCTGCGCGCGGTCAAGGCCGAGGAAAGCATGACGCTTGAGCTCCGCGTGACCGAGGTGATTCATCAGGTGGGCGTGCCGGCGCACATCAAGGGTTACCAGTATCTGCGCGAGGCCATCATGATGGCAGTCGAGGATATCGAGTCGGTCAGCGCCATCACCAAGGTGCTGTATCCGTCGATTGCCAAAAAGTTCAAGACGACCTCCTCCCGCGTGGAGCGCGCCATCCGGCACGCGATCGAGGTCGCATGGGATCGCGGCGACATCGAAACCCTGCAGAATTACTTCGGCTACACGGTCTCGGGCGTCAAGGGCAAACCCACCAATAGCGAATTTATCTCGATGATTGCCGACCGGCTGCGCCTGCAGATGCGTTTTGGGGCGTAAAAAACAATCACCGCAAAACGAAACACCGGCGCAGACCATAACAGTCTGCGCCGGTGTTATTATTTAGATAATTTAAGGCTCGTCCACGATTTCCAGCTTGTCGAGTGCGAATTCCACGCACTTTAGGATCAGCTCATTGCGTGTGCGTCCGGTGCGTGCGGCAACGCGATCAAGCTGTTTTAACACCTCATTCGGCATCCGGCAGGACACAACCGAGGTCTCTCCATAGCTCTTTTTTGCGCGAATAATAAACTTTTCTTCTTTATCCATAATCATCATACCTCTGTATTATTCTACCCGATTATTTGTAGTGTTTGTATATTACAAAGGTTTACAAGTGTAGTGTTATGTGGTATACTATCAGAAAAGAAACGGAGCTGAAGTGATGAACCAAACTGTAATTATGGCAATTGTTTTCTCCATCCTTATTATAGGATTATCAATTTTACTAATCAAATTTTGGATTGAATCAATAAATGAAAATGCTAAGGAAGAACAGAAAAACTTAACTCCTTCAAAATATCCTGATGGATTTACATGTACGAGACAGTGGAGAAGATGGCATTTTGACGACACGCATCAAAAAATCTGTGTATTAATGGAAAATATGAAATCAACCCTGACTTTTTCCTTTTCTCAAATAAAGGATGTATCTGTGCTCAGTGATATGACCTCTATGCAAAATGGTAGTCCTGTCGGTCGTGCTATTGTCGGCGGTATCCTCGCAGGCGGTATTGGCGCCATCATCGGTGTTGGCAGTGGCCTGTCAGATTCCGAAGCATGCAAATCCCTGAAAGTTCGCGTTACTCTATTTAACGACCAATTTATTGATGAACCTTTTATTGCTCAGCCTGTTAAAACATCTAGTGCGTTTTATAGAAATATCTGTGCAAGCTGTAGCGAACTGTACAGTACGCTATCTCAGGCCTATTATACTGGTCATCCTGATATTCCAAATCCCGTCGAAGAAAGCCATATTGATCTGACCCAAGAAATCTCACTGCCGGAAGACACTTCCAGCAATCAATAAAGCGTGCAAAAAACCGCAGCGCCCTCTCGGGCGCTGCGGTTTTCAGGTGATATGCATTTTCCTTATGTCAAATCAATGAGCCAATCTCGGGCGGTTCCGGCTTTTTCGGCTCGTTACAGTTCTCCACGCCGAGAACCTCTGCGCGGATGTCCTCCTCGATCTCCTTCTTGCTGCGGCGGCGGTCCAGACGCGAAATATACAGATACTTCCGGATTACGAACAGGATGCCGATCGACAGCACGGCGATCAGGTTCTCGACCGGCGAGGTATGCTCGACGATCATCTGACGCGCGATGGCGAGGAGCATAACGTCAACCACCGAGTCGATGGTGTAGCTGGTGATCATCTTGATCAGCTCGATGCCGATGATGATCAAGCAGGCCGAGCTCATGCGCGCCTGCAGATACGCCGGATCACCGAACAGCTTGTTCATATCGGTCATGGCGACCATGCCGATACCGGACACGATGCACGCGATCAGGATCACCATGCCAAGGGTGATCTCAACCGCTGTTGCGGCGTTGGAGAGCTTGTCTCGAAAATCAGAATTCATGGCAGTCTCCCTTTCTCTACTCCTCATCTCTTTGCATTCCTCTTTCTGCAGTTTTGTAATTTTTTATCAGCCTGTGTCTCATTCCTTGATATAAATTTAACATAGTTTTTGCGCCTTGTCAATTATTTTAACAAGTTTTGTATGGTTCACTGGTTTCTCACAAGTTTTTTATGCACTTTATCCTCATTTTAGTTATTTTGCATAATAACTTTTTATTTTTGTTGTGAGAAATTATTCGCGTTTATTTTTTGACAAACTTATCATTGTTAAGCTATAATAATATTAGAGTAAACCAATAAAAAGGCAATGCCATGCAATCAAAGGCACTGCAAAGAAAATTCTTTGAAACGGGGTGGGCAAATGGCTAATCCGCTGTTGCAGCACTACATCAAGCTGACAGAATTTCTCGGACAGGCACTTGGACCGGATTATGAGGTTGCTCTGCATGATATGACCGACAAAAACCGCTCCATAGTAGCCATCGCCAACAATCACATCAGCGGCCGGGAGATCGGCGCACCGCTTACCAATGTGGCGCTCAAAATCCTGATGGACAAAAGCTACGAAACGCAGGATTACCGTCTGCACTACTGCGGTCTCTCTGCCGAGGGCAAAACGCTGCGCTCGAGCACAATGTTCATCAAGCACAACGGCAAGCTGGTCGGCATGCTGTGCATCAACTTTGACGACAGCCGGTATCTGGCCGCCAGCGAAAACGTGCTGCGGCTGTGTCATCCGGATATTTTTATCGACGACCATATCGCACCGCAGCAGGCCGAGCCCGGTGATCCATTCCCGCGAGCGGTTCCGGCAACGACCGAGAGCTTCCACAACTCGATCGACGCGGTGGCAGGCGATGCGGTCGGCCGCGAACTCATCCGCCTCGGCGTGACCGCCGACCGTCTCACACCAGACGAGCGCATGCAGATCATTGCTTCGCTTGAAACCGGCGGTATCTTCCTGCTGAAAGGCGCGGTCAAGGATGTGGCTGACGCGCTGCACTGCTCGCAGGCCAGTGTGTACCGCTATCTTTCCCAGATTAAAAAGGACGACAGCAATTCCGCTTCGGAATAACATTTTCACAATGCAACTGACAAAAACGGCAGAATCCGAGCGGAATGCTCGCGGTTCTGCCGTTTCACTTTTTTATCTGCTAAATTGCTCACAGGAGGTATACATTATGTTTCGAGAGTACATCCACCGGTTATTCTGGCTGATTCTGGGTGTTGCGGTCAGTTCGATCGGCATTGCGATGATGCTGCAGGCAAATGTCGGACTTGAGCCGTGGAGTGTGCTGCAGCAAGGCATGTCGCTGCGAACCGGCATGACCTACGGCACGGCGTCCGCTATCGCAGGCGCGGCAGCCATCCTCACGGCCGTGCTCTTCGGTGAGAGCTTCGGCTTAGGCACGATCATCAACATTGCGGGCTGCGCGGTCATAATCGACGCGATTCAGGCGGCGCACCTCATCCCGCAGATGCACGGATTGGTGAGCGGCATTGCCATGCTCATCGGCGGTCTGGAGCTGCTTGCGCTCGGCACCTGGCTGTACATGAAAAGCGCGCTCGGCAGCGGCCCCCGTGACGCGCTGATGGTCGCGCTCGCGCGTAAGTTCGGGCGGTCTGCCGGTGCGTGCCGCGCGGTCGTGGATGTGCTCGTAACGGTCATCGGCTTTTTTCTCGGCGGTCCGGTCGGTGTCGGCACCATTATTTCCGCCGTCGGACTGGGTCCGCTGATCAACCTCAATTTTGCAGCCGTGCGGTTCAAGCCCGCTGAGGTGCATCAGGAGAATGCGGCGGAAACCATTGCGAGAATTATCGGAAAGCGGTAATTCTCCATTTTTCATTATCAATTTCAATTTATTTGTGGTCGCATCTCCGGCACTGAATCATCTCACTCATTGGGTCTGCCTTTTTCTTTTGCATATGCACAAAATTCTCCTGTAAAACACAAAACCGCCCCGTAGACCGGAGCGGCATTTCCTCAAATACTTCAGCTATTGGGAACGGCGGCTCGTTGCCCCGAGCCGCCGTTTGCAGCTATATTACAGCGCGGCGCCCCGGTTTTGTCAAGTGACAGAACCGGGGCTGTTGTTTTTCACGTTTTTTTACAAAATCACACATTCTGCGCCCGATAATACGGAACCGGGTCTGCTGTGCCGAACAGGCCAATCCCATCCATATCCTCGATGAGCAGTGTATCATCGGTTTTGCTGACATACAAATTCAGCCAAATATCATCGCCGCTATCGGCTACCGACTGACACCACTCGGGCAGGCTCCCTACCGCCTCGGTATCGTACAGCGTGAACGCAACCGTGTACATATCGTACTGATCGGACGGATACGCCTCCGGATAGTAATACTCGTCGGGGTCGTCGTACAGACACCACGCGTCGGCCGTGCTCTTGAATGTGCCGCCGTCCGCCGAGGTATACAGAATCGCCCATTCACCATTCGACTGGTCGTAGTGCAGACGGAAGGTGTCGCTGTTATCGATCACCATGCCGCTGTCCGTGCCGAGAATGCTGCTGAGATCCTGCGCCGCATAGCTGTAATCCGAATCGTAATCCGGCGCGGGGGAATTTCCGAAGCTGCTCTCGATTTCCGGCACCAGATCATCCACCACGAACGCGATCAGCGTCGGCACAAACTGCAGCAGAGCGATAACAATTATCGCAATCACCGCACCCTTTGCGCGTTTTTTCTTCGGCTTATCCTGGATAGGACGCGACTTGCTCTTCGCCGTTTTCGCCGAGCTGCTGTTCTCTATCGTCGGATGATATTCGGTGTAGGTCTCACGCGGCTTGCCGTGCCATTTCGGCGCGGGTCTCGTCATGCGGCCCTTGCTGCCCGCGCGTGCGCCGCACATCGGACATACGCGTTCCTCATCGTCAAAATGGATACCACAGTGCTGACATTTCACAGGACACACCTCCCTTTTACTACCTCCATCATACCAGAGATATACCGTTCAGGCAAGAGAAAAAGGATACACAAGTGTGTATCCTTTTTCTGTTATTCGAGATTGAGCCTGTGCGTGAGAATCCAGCGCGTCACAAGGAAATACACCGCATCGCTGATGAGTTCGAATACGCAGCAGCACCGCAGCATGAGATGCGCCGCATCCATCGGCGTGATGGTCTGCATGGTGCTGTCAAGCCAGCGTACTATCGCATCGGCAAGCGCCTCCGGCATGACATTGCCCCCGCCCATCATCACCAGAAGCAGAAGAACCTGCAGGGCGGTAGAAAGAACAACGTACCACACGACCGACATCAGCAGGCGGTGCTTGCCCGCCAGATGGCCGAGCGCCATGCACATATAGACGAACAGCGCCATGTCCGCAATGCCGAGCACCGCCAGCGCGAACAGCTCCAGCCCGAACAGCAGGCCGCCGCTCCGCGCCACACCCTTTATCATATCGACAAACAGGGTGCCGAAGGACATATCGGCAAAAATGCCGATGCTGAGGAACGCCGCGATGCCGCTCAGCGCGATCATAACCACCGCGATGATAGTCTTGCTGAACAGGTGCTGCGAAACCGTGACCGGCAGGGTGAACATGAGGTAGCCCTCACTGCCGAGCAGGTTTTTGTAAAAACGCTGGATGAGAATGACAGCCGTTACCACAAACGCAGCCATCATCACGCCCATATACAGCATAGAGCTGATGGCGGGCAGCATAAAGCCGAACGTGCTGTTCTGCGGGATACTGTACAGCAGGTGCGTGACGAACGACATGAGAATCAGCACGCCGTACAGCGGCAGACAGATACGCGCACAGGCTTTCCACTCATATTTCAGCAGCTTTAACATGCAAACACCTCCCGGAACAGTGCGTCAACCGATTTTCCGTGCTCCTCACGGATATGGTCAACCGTATCGTGCAGCACCATCGCGCCTTCCTTGAGGAAAATGACCTCATCGAGCACACGCTCCACATCCGCGATGAGGTGCGTAGACAGCAGAACGGACGCGTCCTCGCTGTAATTCGACAAAATGGTGCTCAGAATGTAGTCGCGCGCCGCCGGATCAACACCCGCGATCGGCTCATCGAGCACATACAGCTGCGCCTTGCGGCTCATGGTGAGGATGAGCTGCACCTTCTCCTGATTGCCCTTGCTGAGCGTTTTCAGGCGGCTGAGCGGGTCGATCTGCAGCGAATCCAGCATGTCGGTTGCCTTTACGCGGTCAAAATCCGTGTAAAAATCCGCAAAGAACGAAATCAGGTCGTTGACCTTCATCGCGTCGTTGAGATAGTTTTTGTCGGGCAGATAGCTGATGATGCTGTGCGTGTAGGTGCCCGGCGCCTGACCGTCAATGAGCACCGAGCCGCTTGTCGGCTGCAGCAGACCATTCAGCAGCTTGATGGTCGTTGTTTTGCCCGAGCCGTTCGGGCCGAGCAGACCGATAAACTGTCCGCGGCCGAGCGTCAGATTCAGATTATTGAGCGCGGTCTTTTTACCGTAGTTTTTTGTCAAACCCTGACAGATAACCAGTTCGTTGTTATCCATTGTTCTTCTCCTCCCCACTGCGTTTCTCCAGAAGCGCCACAATGTCCTGCTCGGTGAAGCCAAGCTGGCTCATGCCGGACAGAAACTCCGTGATGCGTTCTCCTGCGATCTGCTCTCTTACCTTACCAATCATTTCTCTGTCCTCCGTTACATAGCGTCCGCTCGTGCGGTTGGTGAACATCAGGCCCTCGCGCTCCATTTCCGCAAGCGCGCGCTGCATGGTGTTCGGGTTGACACCCGCCTGAGCCGCCAGCTCGCGCACCGGCGGTACCTTTTCACCCGCCGCAAGCTGTCCGCTGACGATCTGCTCGGTCAGCTTTTCCACAAGCTGTTGATAGATCGGACGATCCCCCCGCAATTCCCATTGCATAAGCTCTCTCCTTTCGTTTTATTGTACTATGATAATAATACAAGCATACAGATTTGTCAATAGCCTTTGCTGAAATTTTTCTGCACCGCCCTGCGGGGTGTGCGAACTGCCGCAGGCGGGTTCGCCCCTAACGGGCGGCTCCTTTTCCTGCGCCGACTGACCGGGGCACACGAACTGCCGCAGGCGGGTTCGCCCTAACGGGCGGAGTGTTTTTCGCTGAGATTCAGCGGTGGGGGATTCGCCGTCTGCGGACGGCGGGAGCGTCGCGGCACCCGCCGCAGGGGGCAAAAAGGAAGGGACACCTGCGGTTTCCCTTCCTCTTTGAACTCCTACCTTTCCCTTGCTTCCTAATCTGGCGCAGATTTCCTATATGTGACCGCTTCGACATGGGAAACGGCAGAGGATTTTTTCTTCCGTGTCTTTCGCAACCTGTTCGCAATGTCAGATACCGTTCTGCTACACATGCGGTTTCATCTCCGCAGGCGCGACACAAGGTGAATTGCCCGAAGGGCAAGAGAGGGTCCCCTGGGG
>NZ_QUIX01000022.1:32670-44157 GCF_003480365.1 Butyricicoccus sp. AM32-19
TCTGTGTCGCGCAACTCGTTTGCGCGTTGTTACGGATGGCACCTGCGAATTATAATTGATGTTAGACTTTACCTTATCGCACCCTACGGCATAAATCGTGCAAAGGATATAAGAAATAACACCCAATAAACCAAAAATGGAGAACGGAAAACCCTTACGGTAATTCTCCATTCTCCATTTTTCATTCTCAATTCTTCTCGATATCTCGGAACACGTTCGGCAAATAGAGTTCGTGCTTCGGGATCTTCTCCCACGAAAACGCTTTGACGAGTTCCTTCGCGGAGACCGGCTCTGTGGTGTCGGTCAGTCCTGCGGCACAGGCGAGTGCACCGATGACCTGCTCGGGTGTGAATTTCTCCCGCAGAAGGCCGAGGTCGAGGTCCTTATCGCGCTTGGACAGGCGGCGCCCGTCATGGTCGCACAGCAGCGGGATATGGATAAATTTCGGCGGTGTGAAGCCGAACAGCTCATATAGCCAGATCTGGCGCGGCGTACTGCCGATGAGATCGTGCCCGCGCACGACCTCGGTCACGCCGGACAGGCCGTCATCCACCACGACCGCCAGTTGATACGCGAACACGCCGTCCGACCGCCGGATGATGAAGTCGCCGCACTCCTCGGTGAGCGTTTCGGTATACTCGCCGTACACGCCGTCCGTGAACGTGATGGTTCGCTCAGGCACGCGCACGCGCGTTGCAGGCGCACGCTTTCTGCGCTTTTCGGCCACTTGCTCGGGTGTTAAATCGCGGCAAGTTCCGGCGTAGACCACCCTGCCGTCCGACAGGTGCGGCGCGCTTGCGGCGTGCAGGGCCGCTCTCGAGCAGAAGCACGGGTACAGCAGACCTTTTTCGCGCAGAATCGCCTCGTATTTCTCGTAAACAGCCGTGCGCTCGGACTGATACGGGATTTCGCCGTCCCAGTCTAACCCTAACCACCGCAGGTCGTCGATAATTAAATCCGCGAAGCTGCGCGGACAGCGCATTTCGTCCAAATCCTCAATCCGCAGCAGAAATTCGCCGTTCTGCTGCCGCGCACTCAGCCATGCCAGCAGCGCGCACAGCACGTTGCCGAGGTGCATGCGGCCGCTCGGACTGGGTGCAAAACGTCCGATGGTGTGCATGTTTTTCACTCCTTATTGCTTTTCTTCTTGGGTTTCGGTGCCGGAAGTTCGTCATACATGGCACGCAGCAGCTTCTGCAGGAAGGCGGCATCGTCGGTTTTCGTCACCCGCAGCATGGGTTTTGCGCCGTCGTACGGAAATTCATAAGGCGCATCCGGAAGGCAGCTTATCGCAGCTTTGACCGGTTTGACCAGCAGTCGGTTATCGTAAATTCCACCGACGATTCTGCCATTGTAATAGAGTATGTACTCTCCCATCATGGGTCGATGCGTTACGCCGTCCAGTCCGGACAGGCGGTCTAATATTTCCGCGAGAAATTCTTTTGTGGTTGCCATTATCGTCCTCTTTTCCAAGGTTTCCCCGTCACATAGCCTTTTTGATACCAGTATTCGTCGTCAACGGGATTCATTTTGCGCTTTTTATGGAACAGGCGGTACATGTAAAACAATCCCTTGACCTTCGCGCACGGCGTGACATTTCCGGCATTTTTCCGAATGGCAGAAACCGTTTTCTCTACCTTTTGCTCAATTTTGTGCATGAAATTCTCGGGCATGCTGCTCCAGTCATATCCCCAGACGGCCTGCGTGATAACGTGCGTGCGGCCAATGCCCCAGTAATTCATGCTGTCGCGCAAATCCCCGACGGTGGATTTCATGCCGCCGCCCGCCGCGGTCGTGATGATGAGCGCCTGCTTGCACATCAGCGACAGGTCGGGACGGTGCACCAGCCAGCGGTACGCAAAGTGATCGAGCAGGGTCTTGACCTGCCCCGGAATGTGGTAAACATAGGTCGGTGCACAGAAAATGATCAGCTCGGAGTCATCAATCGCGGCGATGAGCTTCTGCATGTATTCGTGCCCGCCGCACTTGTCCTCGCGGCCGTTCATGCATGCATAGCAGCCCGCGCAGACATGCGGCATATCCTGCGGCAGATAAAATTCGTGCAGCGTGCCGCCCGAAAGCAGGCGGTCGAGCACCATCTGTGCAATGCCGTAGGTGGACGATTTGGTTTTCCGTTTGTGCGGATAGAGTATGGTTATGTTCACAGTGAACACCCTTTCTTGTGTAGAACCAATGACAGGATTAGGGATTTCCGTTTTGTGGGCGAACGCTGTTCGCCCCTGCGGCTGCACAGGTGCAGATCATTGACGAGTGACACGCTCTCCACTCTCACGCATCCTCCTGCCCTCAAACTCCTACTTTGTAATATTACCACATTCACCCTATGCTTTACAACTCCCCTGCTCTCTTGTATAATGTAGGCAAACGAGGTGATACACATGAAAAAACGAATGCTTGCGCTGCTGCTGGGTCTGCTCTGCGCCGGACTGACGGCCTGCGGCAGCACGGACACCGCCGCAAAGGACGAAACGCCGTCCGCGCCGACCGTCGAGCAGCCCGAGCCGGAACCCACGCCGGAGGAGGTCCGCCGGACGGCGGCGGAGCAATATGCGGACGACTTGACGCTCGAGGAGCAGGTCGCGCAGATGTTCTTCGTGCGCTGTCCGGAGACCGACGCGGCGGCGCTGACCGCGCAGTACGACATCGGCGGCTATCTGCTGTTTGCGCGCGATTTTGACGGCCAGACCAAAGAATCCGTCGCAAACACCATCGCAGCCTACCAGAATGCCGCAAAAACGCCCATGCTCATCGGCGTGGACGAGGAAGGCGGCACGGTCGTGCGCGTCAGCTCCAACCCGAATCTGCGCGACACGAAATTCCAGTCACCGCAGGCGCTGTACAGCGAGGGCGGCTTTGACCGCATCACGAGCGACACCGCCGAGAAGGACGCGCTGCTGCGCGATTTGGGTATCAATGTTAATTTTGCGCCCGTGTGCGACGTTTCGACCGACCCGAGCGATTTCATTTACGCGCGCAGCTTCGGCATGGACGCCGAGCAGACCGGCGAATACGTCCGCACGGTGGTTACGCAGATGGTCAGTGATAAGACCGGCATGGTGCTCAAGCACTTCCCCGGCTACGGCAATAACGCGGATACGCACACCGGCATCGCCATTGACGAGCGGCCGATGGACACCTTCCGGCAGTCGGACTTCCTGCCGTTTCAGGCGGGCATTGCGAGCGGGGCGCAGTCGGTTCTCGTCAGCCATAATGTGGTAAACTGCATGGACGCCGACCGGCCGGCGTCGCTCTCAGCCGAGGTGCACCGCATTCTCCGCGAGGAACTCGGCTTTGACGGCGTAATCCTGACCGATGACCTCATCATGGACGCCATCCGCGATTACACCGGCGGCGAAAACGCGGCGGTGCTTGCCGTACAGGCGGGCAATGATATGCTCACCTCGTCGGATTTCGAGACCCAGTACAACGCCGTGCTTGCTGCCGTACAGGACGGCACGATTCCTGAGTCGCAGATTCACGCTTCCGCCGTGCGCGTCATCGACTGGAAAATGCAGCTTGGACTGATTTCGTATAACGCGTAAACAACAGAGTCCCGGCCTTGTCGCTTGACAAAGCCGAGACTCTGCGCTATAATCTTAAGTACAAACGGCGGCCTGCTGGTAACGGGCGGTCGTTCCCCATAGTTAAGTGTTTGAGGAAACGCCGCTCCGGTTACGGGGCGGTTATTTCTTTATGTATCCTAAGATACCAAAGACGATCGTGGTGATCAACTGAAACAACAGCAGTGTTTCGGAAATTGACATCCGGATCACCTCCCTTTTTATCGAGGGAGGAACAACCTTTTTTCACCGTTTGCACTTTGATTATAGCATGCGTGTCATATTGTGTCAATCAACCGTCTTTTCAGACGGTTTTTATTTTTTTGCTGCAAGAGACGGACGCATGTATCCGTCTTTTTTCTGTCATGAAATGCAAAAAACCGCCCCAAAAGGCGGCTTATTGACAGATTTCGATTGTATATGCTATAATCGAAACGGACAAGTTCACATAGCGGTCAGACCCTCTTTCCTTTCCCGCTGTCTGCGGCAGGAAGGAGGTGGCGCGAATGCGGAAAAAGGCATTTCAGCTTTTCGTATGTACAGTAATCCTGCTGTACATCTTCTGTATAAAAGCGCGATGACCGCTCGTCTGACTCACGAACGGTCATCATAACAAATTTCGATGACTGAGGGTCTGACTGCTGAACAGTGTCCTCTTGGGTATATTATACCCGAGCAGCCCCGGCTTTGTCAAGCGACAAGGCCGGGGTTCCCTTTTACCTTTTGTGTTGATATAAGCCTATCCGCCAATCCCTCCGTCGATTTGACGGAACTCTAAGCATAGGAAAAGGAGCAAGGTGGGTTTTAACCTTGCTCCTATCGGTCAGAATATGCTATTCAGTTCAACAAACTGGAATTTTCAAATTAGTCGTTGCAAATAACCTTTGAATCTTCACCATCAATTACAATTCCCTGACGGTTGTTAATTGGGCATAGATTCAAATCCGAAAACTCAGTCATTATTTTCTCGGTAACTTTCTTAAATGGTGCTGTAAGATAATGCGGAAGAACATAGAAATCAATCAAATCAATCCCTGCATCATCTTCTTGTGAGTAGTCCTCCGGCTTTTCATCCATTTGCTCGATATATTGGATGCTTGGAGCGCATATAATTGCGCCTGCCGACTCACCGATCATCAATTTTCCATTTGCCAATTCCTTTTTCAGCAGTCCATCAGTTCCCGTTTTACGGAGCTGGTCCATAAGAAAGAAAGAATTTCCGCCGGTAAAATATATCACATCTGCTTCTTCAAAAACAGACTGTATCGTTGAATAAGCCTCCGTTGAAATATCAATTTCAGTTACGATCGCTCCCAACTTTTTGAATAATTTTCGAGCCGAGCCGACATAACCGGTGTAGCCTTCACGCAGTGAAGCTGTTGGAATAAATGCGACTTTCTTATTTTCAATTTCTTCCTTTATCAGACTTCCTACACTTGAAAAGTGCGAACATAAAAATAATTTCATCAATATTCTCCTTTATAAATTTCGATTTTTATATTTGATTATAAAATAGATGTCTGCTGTTTGCAATGTATATTTATAAGCTCATTTCCCATAAGTACACAATTCTGAAAAGAGAGAATTCTTTTGTATCATACAATATTTTTGTGCTTCTTTCGAGGCATGAAAAGATGCCGAAGCTGCCTTCGGCATCTTTTTTGGTATCCAGTATCGGTTATGTGCGTGATTTAGTGAAATCACCGGAGTTATACCCCATCAACACAAAGGGGAAAAGGGACGGCCGGGGTTTTGCTATGCAGACGAAGTGCATGCTCAATCCATCTCAATCGCAGATATTCTTTCCGATATCCGCGGTGGCGTAGGCATTCTGCAGGGTTTTGCCGCGGGTGCCCGCCTGATACTCATAATACGCCTGACTGCCGATCATGGCGGCGTTATCGCCGCACAGCTGCAGCGGCGGCATGAACAGCTGAACGTGCTCGCGCTTTGCCATATCCTGCAGGGCCGCACGGAGGAACGAATTGGCTGCCACGCCGCCTGCACACACAACGCGCCGCGCATGCGTCTGCTTGACGGCCATCTCGAGCCGCGGCACGAGCGTATGCACGACAGCCGCGCAGAACGAGGCCGCGAGACCGTTCCGGTCGATGGTTTCGCCCTTCTGCTCGGCGTTGTGCGCCAGATTGATGACCGCCGTTTTGAGTCCCGAGAAGGAGAAATCCAGCGGCGCATCCTTGATGTGCGAGTCCGGCAGCTTGTACATTTTCGGGTCGCCGTCCTGCGCCAGCTTGTCGATCTTCGGGCCGCCCGGATAGCCGACACCGAGCACGCGGGCGACTTTATCGAACGCCTCGCCTGCTGCGTCGTCGCGTGTGCCGCCGAGGATTTCAAACTCGGTGTAGCTTTTCACCATCACGATCTCGCTGTGACCGCCGGACGCGATCAGTGTCAAAAACGGCGGTTTCAGCTCCGGATACGCCAGATAAGTAGCCGCAATGTGTCCCCGGATGTGGTGCACCGGAATGAACGGCTTGTTCATCGCAAAGGCGAGCGACTTGCCGAAGTTCGCGCCGACGAGCAGCGCACCGATCAGTCCGGGCGCGCAGGTCGCGGCAACCGCGTCCACGTCGTGCTTGTCCATTTCCGCGTCCTTGAGCGCCTGCTCGGTCACGCGCACGACCGCCTCCATGTGCCGCCGAGACGCGATTTCCGGCACAACGCCGCCGTACAGCGCGTGCGTGGCGATCTGTGTGTCCACCACGCTCGACAGGATTTTTCGTCCGTCCTCGATGACGGCTGCCGCCGTTTCATCGCACGAGGACTCGATTGCAAGTATTTTCATGGTTAATCTCCTAAATTTTTCTCAAAGCACAGGCAGTTTTCCGCGCCCGCCGGACTGCCGTAGTACGGAATGACGCGATAGCCGAGCTTGGTGTACAGCGCCGCCGAATCCTCGGTCGTGCGGGCGGTCTCGAGGATGGCCTTGGTGAAGCCGTGCTTTGCCGCGTCCTGCTCGAGCGCCGCAATGACCGCGCTCGCAACGCCCTTTCGGCGGAACGCCGGCGCGATGTAAATGCGCTTGACCTCGAATGTCCCCTCGTCGATCTTCTTCCACGCGCCGCAGCCTGCGGGCTTGCCGTCCTCGTATGCGACGATGCGGCAGTCAAACAGATGCGGCAGGTTGTACTTGGCGTAGCGCTTCTCCACCTCACCGACGAGCATGAAATAATACTCGTCCAGCGCAGCGGTCAGGTCGTGAAAATCTCTGTTTTCCGCGTCAACAAAGCGAAGCTCCAGCATGGCAAAATCCTCCTTCAAATCAGTGAAATCGTCATTAAAACCGCGTTTTCTGTGGGATTGCTGTAAAAATTCCTCCGTTTTCCGACCGGCGCAAATCCGGCTCCGGTGTAGAGCGCTATCGCCGGCGCATTGCTCTCGCGCACCTCGAGCGTCACAAACGCCAGCTTGTTTTCTCCGGCTTTCGCTGTCAGTTCGGCAATCAGCGCCCGCGCGATGCCCTGCCGCCGATGATCGGGCGACACGGCCACATTGGTAATATACCCCTCGTCGAGCACGGTCTGGCAGCCGACGTAACCCGCCGTTCTGCCGTCCTGCTCCGCCACGAGGAAAATGCCCTTGCCCAGCTCCTCGCGCAGCATGTTCTCGCTCCACGGCGCGTGAAAGCACGCGCGCTCGATCTCCGCCAGCGCCGCGAGATGACGCTCCTGCATCACGACAATGTTCATCGGCTCAGGCTCTCGATGACCGCCTGCACGCCCTTGTCGATCTCGGCAGCAGAGCGGCGGTAGGTGGCGAGATCGCCGCCGAACGGGTCGGAAATGTCCTCGGGCAGCAGCGTGAAAATCTTGTCCGCGCAGTCCGGAAACAGTTCGCACAGCCGGTCGTAGTGCGCGCCGGTCATGCAGACCAGATACTTCGCGTTTTCGGCCATCTCGGCGGTCAGCTGACGCGAGCGGTGCGCCGAAATATCCGCGCCGCGTTCTCCGGCTGCGGCAACCGCGTTCGCGGAAGCCGGAAGGCCGTTTTCGGTGTATAATCCGGCAGAAGCCGCCGTTAAACCGGTCTTTTCCTCGCCGTTATGTGCGTGGAATAAGCCTTCCGCCATCGGGGAACGGCAGGTGTTGCCGGTGCAAAGAAAAATTATGGTGTCCATTTTATCCCTTCTCTAATTCGGAATCTGTTTCGCAGGGCGGGGCAGCAAACTATTTCGCATCGTACCAGCTGTGCCCCGCCTTGGCCTCTGCCACCAGCGGAGCATCCATCCGGAATGCGTTCTCCATCTCCTCGGTGAGCAGGTGCATGGCGGTTTCCTGCTCGTCCTTCGGTGCCTCGAGGATGAGTTCGTCATGCACCTGGAGAATCAATCGGCTCTGCAGACCGTCTCTCAGCAGGCGGTCGCGGACACGGACCATGGCGATTTTGATGATATCCGCGGCGGTGCCCTGAATCGGGGTATTCATCGCAACACGCTCACCGAACGAGCGCATATTGAAGTTCTTGCTCTTCAGCTCGGGCAGCGCGCGGCGGCGGCCGAACAGGGTCGTAACGTAGCCCTGCTCCCTGCCGGTCTGCTTGATGTCCTCCATATATTTCTTCACGCCCGGATAGGTGTCAAGGTAGGTTTTGATAAACTCGCCCGCCTCTTTGCGCGTCACGCCGATGTCCTGCGCGAGCGAGAAATCCGAGATGCCGTACACGATGCCGAAGTTGACCGCCTTGCACGAGGAGCGCATCTGCGGCGTGACCTCCTCAAGCGGCACATGGTAGACCTTGGCAGCCGTTGCGGCGTGAATATCCTGCCCGTGCTTAAAGGCTTCGATCATGTGCTCGTCCTGCGAGATATGCGCGAGCACGCGCAGTTCAATCTGCGAATAATCCGCGTCGATCAGGACGTGATTTTCGTCCGGTGCGACAAACATGCGGCGCAGTTCGCGGCCAAGCTCGGTGCGGACCGGAATATTCTGCAGGTTCGGGTCGGTCGAGGACAGGCGTCCGGTGGCGGTCACGGTCTGCTGAAAATGCGTGTGAATGCGTCCGTCCGCCGGGCTGATGACCTTGAGAAGTCCCTCAACGTAGGTGCTTTTCAGCTTGGTCAGCTTGCGGTATTCGAGGATGCGCGGCACGATCGGGTGGTCCTCCGCGATACGCTCAAGCACCTCAACGTTGGTGGAATAGCCTGTTTTTGTCTTTTTCGGGGCGTGCAGGCCGAGTTTCTCGAACAGCACCTCACCCAGCTGCTTGGGACTGTTGATGTTGAACTCGCCGTCCGCGTCATGATAAATCTGCTCGGTCAGGTCGCGGATACGCACGTCCAGCTTGTCACCGAAGGCACGCAGCTCATCCGGCTCGACCGCACAGCCCGCCGCTTCCATCTCAGCCAGCACGCGCAGGAGCGGCAGCTCGATTTCGTAGTACAGCTTTCGCATGCCAAGCTGCTCGATCCGGTCAGCCGCCTCGGCGTAAATGGCGCGCAGCGCACCGACATGCTGCGCCACGGCCTTCTCGGTGTCCTCCTGACCGCCGAGGAGTGAAACCGCTGCCGGATCGTCCAAATCCAGCTCCGGCAGCTCGGCATTGCAGTACGCAAGCGCGAGCCGCGGCAGGTCGTAGCCGGACTGGGTCGGGTCGAGCAGGTACGCCGCGATGGCGGTGTCAAACACGATGCCCTTCGGGTCCATACCGCGCTGCAGCAGTGCCCGCACGGTGGCCTTCGCATCGTGCAGCACGAGCGACAGCGTGCCGTCGAACAGGCGGCACAGAATGTCGTTCCACGCGTCACCGAACGCCTCCGCGAACAGGATGTGCGCCGTGTCACCGTCCAGCAGGCAAACTGCACCTAAGGTTTCCGGCACGATGGCGTACACGCGGTCGCAGTCGGTCAGCGAATCCATTAAGTTGAACGCTTCGAGCACATTCTCCACTCGTTCTGTTTTCAGCTCCGGCAGACGCGGCGCGGACACGCTCTCGCCCGAAAGGTCAAACCGCTTGATGAAATTCTTGAACTCCAGCCGCGTCAGCAGGTCGTAGAGCGCGGTCTCGTCGATGTCCTGCGCGGGCAGGTGCTCCACATCGAGGTCGAGCGGCACGTTGCGGTCGATGGTGGCAAGCCAGTAGCTGTCCTTCGCGGACTGCTCGCCGTTCTGCAGCTTGGTGCGCGCACCCTTTTTGATGCGCTCGTCCTCGATATTCGCGTACACGCCCTCGAGCGTGCCGAAGTCGTGCAGCAGCTGCATGGCGGTCTTTTCACCGATGCCGGGCACGCCCGGAATGTTGTCCGACGAATCGCCCATGAGCGCCTTGAGGTCAATCAGGCGAATCGGGTCAAAGCCGTATTTCTCGCGGAAGGCGGCGGTGTCATAGGTCTGGTAGGTGGTCTGTCCCATACGGGTGGAGACCAGCATGACGGTCGTGCCGCCGCCGACAAGCTGCAGGCTGTCGCGGTCACCGGTTACGACCACGCAGGTGTCACCGTGCTCGTCCGCGCGGCGGCTGATCGTGCCGAGCAGGTCGTCCGCCTCAAAGCCCGCCTTTTCGCAGCGGGTAACGCCGAGCGCATCGAGCACCTGCTTTGTAATCGGCAGCTGCGCCGCCAGTTCATCCGGCATGCCCTTGCGGGTGGCCTTGTAGGTGTCGAATTTGAGGTGGCGGAAGGTTTTTTCCTTCACGTCAAAGCAGACGATGGTGCGGTCGGGCTGCTCCTCGTCCTGCAGTTTGAACAGCGTAGCCAGAAAGCCGTAAACCGCGTTGGTGGGCAGTCCCTCGTGGTTGGTCAGCTGCCGTATGCCGTAGAACGCGCGGTTCAATATGCTGTTGCCGTCTATCACCATGATTTTCATGTGTATTTTCCTCGCTCATTGATACATTATATATAGTATACCACAGTGGCTGCTAAACGTTAAGTTTAACGTAAATTTTTATGCCACTGGTGGTATACGCCATTCAATCATTTATAATAGCCGAATGAGGCTATTATACCACAATTTCCGCTGTACTTCCACTGTTCGAGCGGTTATCCTGCCGCGGCTTCAAGCGCCATCTGCACCGCGCCGATGACCGCCAGATGGGCGGGATAGTAAATATAGAAAAAGTGCTGCATCTCCCATTTGCCGCGCTCATTGCCGAGCAGCAAAATCGGGAAGATCGCCAGCACGCAGAAGCGCTGCACGCCGCCCATCACACCGGCAAGCGCCAGCAGACCGATCGCAAAACCGAGCCGCTCGCCGATGACCGGCGGAATGCCGGCGAACACGCGCTCCCAGAATAGCCGCCCGATTTCCGCGTACAGCGGCAGCAGCACGCCCGCAAAGCCGTAATCAATGGGAACCGTCCGGCACAGCAGGTAAAATACGGCGGCAAGCGCGGCTGTCAATGCCAGAAAGCGCAGTTTTCCGCTGCTTTTCCACGTCTCGACTCCGTACAGCAGCAAAATGGACAGGCTCAGCGTGATGAGCGCGTTGCCGTAGAAGCTGCCGAACGGCAGAAACGCAATAACGCACACTGCGCCGCACGCGAACACGCTGCCGAAGTAGCGGGCTTTGTTCCGCGTATAGCGGCAGCCCTCTGCGATGCAGTAGGAGAACAGCGGAAACGCCAGCCGTCCGATCACGCGCAGCCACACCGCCTGCGGAAAAAATGCCGCGCCGATGTGGTCAATCGTCATGCACACGATCGCAAGAATCTTCAGTTGGTTCTTGGTCAGCAGTTTCACGCGCGTTCGCCACCTTTATGTATCAATTATAGCACGCCGAGTGGGAAAGGCAAAGGGCGTTTTCGAGGATAACGAAGCGGTCGCAGGCACCGGCTTTGCGGTGTGCCCGAACCGCGCAGGCGGTTCGCCATTTCCGGGCGGGGATTTCGCACGCTGCGGCGTGCGGGGAACGTGCCGCCTCCGCGGCGGGGACTGCGGCACTCGCCGCGGGAG